>JAEEJW010000013.1 GCA_016282095.1 Ruminiclostridium sp.
TTGAATTTCAAGGGTCGTTAATTCGTTTTGGTTGCTGTTCAATTTTCAAGGTGCTCTTTTCCACTTCCGTGGCGCCGTCCCCTTTCGGACAGCTTATATATTCTACCACATCTTTTCCCTTTTGTCAATACCTTTTTTCAATTTTCTTTGAAAAATTTTTATCGACATCAGTCTTTTTGCGGTGGGATAGATTTATTATATCACAAACATACAGCTTTGTCAATAGCAAATTTGAAATTTCTTCAAAAAATTTACTGATCCATTTTTCTGCTTGCTGCAACTATTGCCGCCGCAAGCGCTATAACGCATACTATCGCTATTATCAGTATCCTGCCATAGATCGCGACCTCGGTGCTGACCCCTGTAAATCCCTTTACGACGCGTTCCATCACTGTATTCATTGGAACACTGTAACCATACTCCCGTGTCGTCCAGCGGAGCTCAGATGTCACAAACAGCGCGAATCCACCCAGAGCATCAAGCACAAGTGAGATGATGCCCGAAATGATAATTCCCTTCTTATCGAAGCAGTCACCGCCGATGCGGAATCCGACAAACACGAACAACGTCGGCAAAAATGCACAGATTGCGATGATAAGGCTGCCTGTTTCATCATTAAATGCGCCGGTCATATCAAGTATGTAGCCAAGACCTGCCCAAAGACCCGCTCCGACAATTCCGAAGAGAACCGCTGCCACAATTCCGACCAGCGTATGGCTGCCGCTTGATACAACATAAGAATAGTTGATGTTGCCGGAACTCCTTGCAACACCCGATACCCTGTGCGCTTCGACAGTCTTGCGCTTATGGTAATCCGCCTCCGCGACACGCTGAGAAGTATAATCCCTGCTGCGGGCGCCCATTTCGTCACCGGCTCTCGGGTCACTGACAGGGCCCGCACTCTTCGGTCTGCCGTCAAATCCCACCGGCTCCTCTGTTGCGGTGGCATTGTCATAGCTGCCCGCCGCGTAAGCCCTGACTGCTCCCGCGCCGAATGCCGAGGACGGTTTCACGTCCGCATAGGCGGAGCTCGGGTTGACCAGCGGTACACTTCCGTCCGCTTCAAGCGGCGTCTCAAACGCCTCTATCGCATCACCGGCGGTTTCGGTCGGCGCATTGGCATCATGCTCCAGCGCTACGATATCTATATCTTCGCCGTCGTTGCTGTCGTCATATATCTCGGTAACAGCGATATTCTCGTCTTCACCCACATATTCCTCTTCGGGAGTCTCTACGGTCAGGTCCTCGCCCTCGCCGCGTCCCATAGCGGTAACTGCGGTGACTTCACTGACCTCATCGGCCATAAGTTCATCTATGCCGGAGCCCAGAGCGGCCGGAGCCTGTGTTTCCGGTTCCCAGTCCTTCGGTTCCGGTTCCTTTTCAGGCTCCTCGGTGCCGTCGAACATAAGTGCATCTATATCCGCCGCGGAAGCAGCGGCAGCTTCGTCCGGTTTCTCTTCTTCAACAGTCTCTTCCGTGCCATCAAAAAGCAGCCCGTCGAGATCCCCGCTGCTGCCTTCACTTCCGGATCCGGCAATGTCCGACAGAGCAGGCGCTTCTTCAGCAGCCGGCTCCGGCTTTTCGTCATCAGCCGTGAACAGCAGCGAATCCAACAGGTCATCGACCTCATCATCGCCGTTCTCGTGTGCACGGCGCTGTTCTTCCTCATATTCCCTCTGTACAGTCTCAAAAAGCTCCGAACGGCGCTCCCCGGGCTTGTTATCTTCTTCCGGAGTACCGTCGAACAGCAGTCCGCTCAGGTCGATGTTATCGTCCGCTCCGGCCGTATTCACGGCAGCCTGCGTTTCTTCTTCATTACCCGCCGACCGGTCAATAAGAAGATCTCCAAGATCCACATCATCTTTCGCGATAACAGGATCTGCTTTTACGGGAACCTCCTTGCCTCCGTAGGAGCGCAGTACCGTGCCGCGTCCGCATCTGCTGCAATACTGCACGGGAACGCCCTTGTCGCTGTATATCGAAAGCTGCTCGTGGCTTCCGCACTTGTAGCAGCAGTTGCTGTACGAATGTGAAGCAAGACCGTCTGCGATCTCACCCATGAGCTTGTTGATATTCTCTATATCCCTCACAGCGTCGTTGTATCTGACAAGAGCGATCGCAGCACCGCGTCCGGAAGTCCTGTAATGCTTTATCACATCGGATTTTCCGGCAGCCTGTTCAGCAAGATATTCAGCGGCCGTGCCGGTATCGTCGGTACCGTCGGGGCCTACCCATATAAGACACCCGTAACTGTTTGTGGCAGCGTTTTCCTTCACAGCTACCGACAAACCGTTTATCCTGCCCACAAGCGCATCACAAGCTTCGTAGTATGCCAGATCGGCTGCAAGACCCGTTTCAAGCAATTCTTTCATAACACTCACCCGCTCCTTTTCGGAGACAACATTCTTTTTCTGCCGTTCCGTCGGCACATATATTTTAATTTTACAATATTTTCATATTAATGTCAATAAAAATCTTGAAAATTCCGCAAATTTATGATATAATATTTTCTGTGCATACAGCCTCTGTATATAATATTGATTATATTGAATTCTTAACCGCAAAATCAACTTACGCCTTAAATCATACTTTTCAAGGATACGATAAGAATGAGTAACAGGATAATCAAAGCAAATACCTATCTGCCGATATCGAGTGAGCCGTTCGATATGCCGGTACCCATAAAATTCGAACTGCACCACGCCAACACCCTGCTGTGCGTATATTCGGTGAATGCCGACGAGACCGTCGATTATTCGTACAACGCAAATACCGATATACCGATGCCGACGCCTCCGGACAAGCTGCTTAAGCTGGCAGACATATACTATATAATAAGATCACGCGTTTTCCGTGACGACCCGTATATAACTCCCTATGAGCTCCAGAGGCTCGGGCTGGAGGAATATAACCCCTATGAGATCATGCTGAAGACCTACGGCATATTACCCACCGATGCCTACTGGCTCAAACGCGCCGACGACAGCGCCGCTTTCGAGGACGCCATAGCCAGCTACAATAAGGTGATGTTCGGTGTTCAGCCGCCCGGCCCGCCCAGCAGGATAGAGGATTTTCTCAATTAAAACAAAAGGAACAGACAGAAATGGGAAAGACAACATTTGAATACGAACGTTCGCCGTTCTACTATGAGACAGACAAAATGGGCATAGTCCACCATTCCAATTATATACGCTGGTTCGAGGAAGTACGCGTCGCGTATATGGCAGACCGCGGCTATACCTATCAGAAAATGGAAGAAAACGGTGTCATGATACCCGTGCTCGGCGTAGAGTGCAAGTACAAGACCCCGGTCAAGTTCGGTCAGACCGTGATCATACGCGGGAACATAGAGCTGTTCGACGGTCTGCGGCTCAATGTAGCCTATGAGATCACCGACAAGGAGACCGGCGCACTGTGCGTCACCGGACGAAGCGAGCACTGCTTCGTAAAGGCGGACAATTTCCGTCCCGTGAAGATAACCAGGTCACATCCGGAAATGGCAGAGATATTCACATAAGAGGTTTTTATGGAAAAATACGATGTAACCGTAATAGGCGCCGGCGCAGGCGGCGTTTTCATGGCCTACGAGTTCGCAAAGCTGAACAAGGGGATAAAAGTCTGTATCATAGACCGCGGCGGCCCGATCACCGAAAGAAAATGCCCGATAGACGGAAAGAAAGTAAAATCCTGCGTACACTGCAGGACCTGCGCAATAATGAACGGTTTCGGCGGCGCCGGAGGAATGTCCGACGGTAAGTACAACATAACCAACAGCTTCGGCGGAGACCTGTTCACTTATACCGGAAAATCCGAGGCCATAGAGCTTATGGAGTACGTCGATGAAGTAAACCTCGGAATGGGCGGCGGAGACGCGAAGCTGTACAGCACGGTAAGCACCGATCTGAAAGCCGAGGCCCTGAAATATGACCTGCATCTGCTGGATGCCAAGGTAAGGCATCTCGGCACCGACAGGAACCGCGAGATACTTAAAAACATCTACGAATTTGTAAAGGATAAAATCGATATCCGTTTCCATGAGGAAGTAAAGTACATAAAGAGCGCGGACGGCGGATTCGTGATAACCACAGACAAGGATGAGTATTCTTGCAAACAGGCAGTGATCGCCGCTGGACGCTCGGGTTCCAAGTGGATATCGGAGATGTGCGCGGAATTCGGCATCAGCACCCGCAGCAACCGCGTTGACATAGGCGTGCGCGTGGAACTGCCCGCGGCAGTGTTCGAGCATATAACGTCCAAAGTCTACGAAAGCAAGATCGTGTTCCGCACAAAGAAATACGGCGACAGCGTCCGCACGTTCTGTATGAACCCCTACGGAGAAGTCGTCCATGAGAACACCAACGGCATAATCACAGTCAACGGTCACAGCTACGCGGACCCGGCTCTCCACACCGAGAACACGAATTTCGCGCTTCTGGTATCCAACACATTCTCCGAACCCTTCAAGGACAGCAATCTCTACGGCGAGAGCATCGCAAGACTCTCGAATATGCTGGGCGGCGGAGTGCTGGTGCAGCGCTTCGGCGATCTGGTGGCAGGCAGGAGAACAAACGAACACAGGCTTTCGCAGTGTTTCCTCACCCCGACGATGCGGGCAACTCCCGGCGACCTGAGCCTCGTTATCCCGAAGCGCCAGCTCGACGACATAATCGAGATGATCTACGCTCTCGACAAGATAGCGCCCGGTACAGCCAACAACGATACCCTGCTCTACGGCGTTGAGGTCAAGTTCTACAACTCCCGCGTGGAGGTAGACGAGAACCTTGAAACGAATGTCAGCGGGCTCTACGTCATCGGCGACGGCTCCGGCGTGACACACTCGCTTTCACAGGCTTCGGCTTCCGGCGTATATGTGGCGAGAAAGATAGCGGAAAAATATTGAGTTATAAACAAGGCAGAACGAAAGGAAATACATTATGAACGTTTGGCATGACATCGACAGCAGCAGGATCGACCCCTACAACTTTCTCGCGGTGATCGAGATACCGAAGGGCAGCAAGAAGAAGTACGAACTCGACAAGAAGAGCGGTCTTCTTATGCTGGACCGCATACTCTACACCTCGACGCACTACCCCGCAAACTACGGCTTCATCCCCAAGACCCTCGCGGACGACGGAGACCCGCTGGACGTACTGGTTCTCTGCAACGAGATCATCGACCCGCTGGTGCTCGTTCCCTGCTACGCGATCGGCGTAATAAGCATGATCGACAACGGCAGGAATGACGAAAAGATCATAGCCATTCCTTTCGAGGACCCGAGCTATAACGCATACAGAAGCATCGACGCGCTCCCGAAACACATCTTCGAGGAGATGCAGCACTTCTTTCGCGTGTACAAGCAGCTCGAAGGCAAAGAGACCGCGGTCAACGAGGTGCAGGGGCAGAAGGCAGCCGCCGAGATCATCCGACAGTGCATAGCCAACTACAAGAAGGAATTCGGCGACGGCACGGAAACTGCGGAACCCGCAGAGCAGTAATGCTTTTCGATGAGGAAATGATGCTCCTCGCCATAGAGGAGGCTAAACTCGCCGCGTCGCTGGGCGAAGTTCCGGTTGGCGCGGTAATAACCGACAGTTCCGGAGAAGTGATAGCCCGCAGCCATAACGTCCGGGAGACCACCAACGACCCCACAGGGCACGCGGAAGTCGGAGCAATACGCGCCGCTGCGGCAAAGCTCGGCAGCAGACGGCTCACGGACTGCACGATCTATGTGACGCTGGAACCGTGCCCCATGTGCGCGGGAGCGATAATGAACGCCGGCCTGAAACGGCTCGTTTACGGAGCGTTCGATGACAATATGGGAGCCTGTGCTTCGGCAGTATGTCTGTTTGAACACAAGCTCCCCTTTAAACCGCTCGTCAGGAGCCGTGTCCTCGAAAAGGAATGCGGTGCGCTGATGACGGATTTTTTCAGGGAATTACGCAAAGACCCGGGGTGATGATTTGAACCGATACAAAACGCTGGCAGCGAATACGATAATACTTGGGCTGGGTCAGTTCGGTTCAAAGCTTCTCGTCTTTCTGATGATAGGCTTTTACCAATCGGCGTTGGGGAAACAGGGCTACGGCGAAGTAAACAACATCGTTGATACGGCTACGCTGATAATGGCTCTGGCAACTCTGTCGGTAGGCGAGTCCATAATCCGTTTCGGCATAGACAAAGCTTACGACAACAAACAGGTCTTTTCGATAGGCATAGACATAACCTTTGCCGGAGTAGCCGCAAGTATGCTTTTCGTGCCGCTGATCTATATGTTCGGCGGATTGTTCCCGGACAGTACGGTATTTACACTTCTGCGGGAATATTCGTGGCTTACGATACTGTATGTAACCACCGGAAGCGTGAAAAGCTCCTGCGCGCTGTTCGTCCGTTCGATCGGTCACGTCAAGCTGTATGCCATAGACGGCATACTTACGACAGTGATGAACATAGTATTCAACGTGATACTGCTGTTCACCTTCAGACTGGGGAACCTCGGATACCTGCTGTCAGTCGTTCTGGCGGATGTCTGCTCTATCGTATTCCTGTCCGCCGCCGCGAAGCTGTGGAAGTACTACACCTTCAAAGGCCTTGACCGCAATATGATAGGTGTTATGCTGCGGTTCTGCATACCCATGATACCCACCACTATAATGTGGTGGATAATCAACGTTTCGGACAGCTTCATGATATCCGAAATGATAGGTATGGAATCCAGCGGCATATATAAAGCGGCATCGCGCTTTCCCAGCATGATATCCATATTCTCTGGCATTTTCTCACAGGCGTGGAATATGTCCGCGATCTCGGAAAACAACTCCCGCACGATAGCGAAGTTCTACACCAACGTATTCGATATATTCCAGTCCACAGTCTATGTCATTGCAGCGGCGCTGTTCGTCGTGATAAAGCCGCTGATACTTATGATATATGATAGGGAATTCTACGATGCGTACCTTGCCACCCCATTCATTATAATGTCGGTGGTATTCACTTGCTTCTCAACATTCATGGGAAGCGTGTATGTTGCATCAAAACAGTCCGTACGCTCAATGGTGACCGCGGCCATAGGAGCAGGCACGAACATTGTGCTGAATATCATAATGATAAATCTGTGGGGCATCTACGGAGCGACATTTGCCAGCTTCTTAAGCTTCATCATAATCTTCGCAGTACGCGCCGCTGACACCCACCGCATTGTCTTTATGGATCTCAAGCTGCCTAAAATGGGCTTCAATGTGCTGATACTGCTTGCCATGGGCACGGTGATCTTCAATGTCAAGGACGATACTGTCTTCTACATAGCACTTGCAGGCCTGTTCGTAGTTATACTCGCCTTCAATTTCAGAGCGGGCATACGCGCTGTGAAGATGATCCTGAAAAAAGAAGTCATAGAGTAAGGAAAGATAAATGGAAAAGTACTATTTGTGGCTCCTGCTGGCTGTAGGTGAAGGAGCGCCCGAGATATCGCAGCTCCTGAAAAACACAGGCAGCGCCGAGGCAGCTTACGAGGCCTTCCGCGGCAACACCGCACTTCTTGGGCCGGAGATCAGCGAACACGCATCGCGCACTACCCTCGAGAGCGCGGAAAAGCTGCTTGCCGAGATCGGGAAGCTCGGTATAAAGATGATAACGCAGGATTCTCCGTATTACCCGGAGCTGCTGAAAGAGCAGGAGAGCCCACCCTGCGTGCTGTTCGCCTACGGCAATACCGAACTGCTGAAAAACAAACTGCTCACCATAGTCGGCTCGCGTAATATCACAGGCTATACCCAGTCCGCGATACCGCGTGTGATGAACGGACTCGGCACCCGATATACCATAGTCAGCTCGCTTTCAGAGGGCTGTGACCAGCTCACCTGCCTGAATGCCCTGAAATACGGTGTCCCGTTCATTGAGGTCCTGCCCTGCGGCATAACCCAGACCTATCCGAAAGGCAGCCGGACATTGAGACGGTTTCTCGTTCAGAACGGCGGTCTGCTGATAACGGAATGTCTTCCTAAAACACGCGCTTCCAATGCGCTGTTCCTGCGGCGCTCGCGGATCATCGGCGGAATATCCGCGGTGACGCTCGTGCTTCAGGCCGGCGCCGAAAGCGGTGCTCTTGCCACAGCGGAATATTCGAGAGCACCGGTATTCCTGCCTCCGAACGACGTGTTCAGATCTGAATACGCAGGCACTGTAAGCGCCGTCAGAGCAGGCTGCAAGATGTACTACGGCCTAAAGGATATCGAAACCGCATTTATTCGTGCGAAAGAACAGGGTAAGGAAACGGAAAGCGACAAACCTAAGCTGCGCAGCCGTCCTCAGCCGAAGCCGAAATCGCCGGAGCCCGCCGGAAAAACGGATAAAAAAACGGCTCCCGCGGAGCCTCCGAAGAGCGCACCGGAAGAGCCGGATTTTGAGAGTGAAAAACACCGCGCGCTGTACCTCGCGATACGGGAGCTGGATCACCCTGCGTCCACTGAAGAGCTCATCGGCATAACGGGTCTGGATGCCGCTGACATAGCCGAGCTTCTGCTCGATCTCGAACTTGCCGACAAGATAGTGAACAAGTACAACCGTTATTCAGTCACATAAGTATATCTTCAAATCTGCCGCGTATCGCTTCAACAAGCGAGCGCGGCGATACTTTTATCTGCACGCCTATCTTTCCGCCGCTTATGTAGAAGCTTTCAAGCGCTTCGGCAGTATCGTTCACCACGGTCATGAACTGCTTTTTCATACCTATGGGAGTGCAGCCGCCCCGCACATAGCCGGTCACCGCGGTGAGGTCTTTAACGTGGAGCAGCTCCACTGACTTCTCACCGACACTTTTTGCAGCTTTTTTCAGATCAAGCTCCTTGTCCACAGGTATCAGGAAGCAGTAATAGCTGCCGCTCTTTCCGTGCGCCACAAGAGTCTTGAAAGTTTCGTCCAGCGGCTGTCCCAGGGCGTCAGCTACGGTTATGCCGTCAATGAACTCGTCACATTCGTAGGTGCGCTCCTCATAAGGTATCCTGTTCTTTTCCAGAAAACGCATAGCGTTGGTCTTTACTTCCTTTGCCATATCAGCTCACCACATTCACGGGCTTGCCCGAAAGATACGCCGAAAGATTGCTCTCGGCAATGCTCAGCAGCCTTGCTCTTGTTTCTTCCGCTGCCCATGCAATATGCGGCGTTATGATGCAGTTCGGTGCTCCGAACAAAGGGCAGTCCTCCGCCATAGGCTCGGTGCGCAGCACATCGAGACCCGCGCCCATGAGCTTGCCGCAGTCGAGGGCTTCGCGCAGGGCTTTTTCGTCAATGACCGGGCCCCGGGAAGTGTTTATCAGCACAGCCCCTTTCTTCATCCTGCCGAAAGCTTCGGCATTCATCAGATCTGCGGTCCGGGGAGTGAGCGGACAATGCAGCGTCACAATATCGCTTTCCGCCAGCAGCGTATCGAAATCGGTGAACTCATAAGGGTAACCGCTTTTCGGAGTACGGGTATTCACCAGCACCTTCATACCGAATGCGTCGGCTATCTTAGCGACGCGGCTGCCTATGGCACCGAAGCCCACTATACCGATAGTTTTTCCCGCCATTACGTTTATCGGGAACGGGAAATATGAGAATGTAGGGCTGTTCTTCCATTCGCCTGCCGCCACAGATGCGCGGTATCTGCCGAGGTTGCCGTAAAGTTCGGTAATGAATGTGAACACAAGCTGTACTACGCCTTCGGTGGAATAACCCGGCACATTGCAGACAGTGATGCCGAGCTCCTTCGCCTTCGCAAGATCCACATTGTTGCAGCCCGTCGCGAGTATGCCGATATATTTCAGATTCTTTGCCGCCTCCAGAACCGCGGCTGTCATAGGTGTCTTGTTGCAGAGCACGATGTCAGCGTCCGCTATACGCTCCGCGGCTTCCCCGGGTGCGGTCACGCCGTACCTTATCACCGTACCGTAGTCCGCAAATGCCGAGAAGCTCAGATCACCGGTAGAGACTGTATCGGCATCGGTAAATACTATTTTCATAAAAATTCCTCTTTTCAAAGCATATTTGTGATAATAAACAAAATGACATTGTCTTACGGATATCAGTATAACATATTTGGCCGCAATTTGCAACTGTACAGATAAACAATTTACACAAATTACGTCACACAATGTCGAAAACTGCAAAAATGTAATAAATGTTTCCAGAATTACTCGCTGTGCAAAAATGATGTTAAATTTTTTATCATATATCCCAAAAACAGTATTGACAATAAAAATTTCTTGTGCTATAATAATAGCAATATGCAGATACTTTATACATATATGCCCCACAGTAAACACATTCCGGGCGTCTTAAAACAATGTAAAGAAGGGTAAGATATAAAATGAACGATTTGGAATTCGGGAGCTGCCTCTATAAGCTGTATCACAGTACCGTGAAACTTGAAGCGGAGACTGTCGGCGGCAATAAGAACTGCGCAGATCTCACAGTGAATGAGCTGAACCTGATAGAAGCCATACGCCGCCTGTCCAGAGGTTCCGAAGGTCCGACTATAAGTGCAATAGCAAATGAAATGGAGATCACCCGTCCCTCCACTACGGTCGCAATAAACAAGCTGGCGGCAAAGGATATCGTCACAAAAAACGAATGTGAAAAGGACGGCCGCTCGGTGAGAGTAAAGCTGACAGCCAAGGGCGAAAAGGCGTACAGCGCACACCACAGTTTCCAGAATTCTCTTGCGAAGGATATCCGTGCCAATTTCACTGAGGAAGAGTATAAGACCATTACGGCAAGTCTCGCAAAACTGACGAAATTCCTCGGCGACAAGGTAAATGAACTCGAAGCCTGAATATGCCTCTCGCGGCAATACAGACAGAAACGTCAGTCTTAAACAATGAGAAAGAAATAATATGCAGCCTGTCTTGTCAGGCTGCATAAAAAACCGCCAGATATTTTAACAGTTAAAAGCGACTTTGCTAAAAAGCAATAAAAACTATTGACAACGGTGCGACGATTGTGTATAATGATTCTCGTACCGGATATCAACCCAACAACCGAAAGGAGATAACCCATAATGGGAATGACATTCAAAAGAAAACTGCCTATACCGAAGCTTATAAAGGAGCTCTATCCTCTGTCCGAACAGGTCGCAAAGATCAAGGAAGACCGCGATGAGCAGATAAAAGCCATATTCCGCGGAGAGGACAAGCGTTTCATACTTATAATTGGTCCCTGCTCCTCCGACCGTGAAGACGCAGTGCTTGATTACGTTTCAAGACTCGCGGCTCTCCAGGAAAAAGTAAAGGACAAAGTATTCATCATACCGCGTATATACACCGCGAAACCGCGCACTACCGGCGACGGTTATAAGGGCATGGTACATCAGCCCGACCCTAACAAAGCCGAGAATATGCTGGACGGCATAGTCGCAGTCCGCCGTCTGCACACCAGGGTCATCGAGGAATCCGGCCTCACCAGTGCCGATGAAATGCTGTACCCTGAGAACTACCGTTATTTCTCCGACCTGCTCGCTTATGTCGCTATCGGCGCGAGATCGGTGGAAGACCAGGAACACAGACTGCTCTCCAGCGGTATGGATATCCCCGTAGGTATGAAGAACCCCACCGGCGGCGATTACTCCGTAATGCTGAACTCCATTACCGCGGCGCAGTCCCCCCACACGTTCATCTATCGCGGCTGGGAAGTCGAGTCCACCGGCAACCCCTATGCACACGCTATCATGCGCGGCTACATGAACAAGCACGGAAATACTATCCCGAACTACCATTACGAAGACCTCAACATGATCCACGAGATGTATCTCGCCAAGGAGCTGAAGAACCGCAGCGTAATTGTTGACTGCAACCACGCAAACTCCGGCAAGAAATACCTCGAGCAGATAAGGATCGCAAAGGAAGTCATCTACAGCAAGAACCACTGCAGCGATCTGACCGATTTCATCAAAGGTCTCATGATCGAAAGCTACATCGAGGACGGTGCCCAGAAGATAAGCGAAGGGATCTACGGCAAGTCCATAACCGACCCCTGCCTCGGCTGGCAGAAGACCGAGCAGCTCATCTTCGATATTGCAGACCTGGTTTAATTACAGATAAGCCTGCCGGAGTCAGTTATTACCGCTGATTCCGGCAGGCTTTTTTTCTGATAATCTCCCGGTCCACGGACGGAACGGCACTAATCAACACCGTATCCGCGCTTGATTATGGCGGCTTTCATCTCGTCGAGATGTACAAGGTCAGCATTCAGGTGTATCACGGCAGTTCCCTGTTCATGGCTTACTTCCGCCGAAACAACTTCGGGGTATTTTTCTATGCACTTCTTTACCGTGGCTTCGCAGTGACCGCACATCATTCCCGTGATATGAAGAGTGTATGTCTTTTCGGCGGGAAGTTCGATCTCGAATTTCAGAGCCGGATCTATGGCATCTTTACGCGGACGGTCGTGTTTTGTACCGTAAAGCCTGAAAAGGTTCAGCCGCAGAGCGTTCATTACTACACAGAAGCTCGACAGGCTCATTGCCGCCGCGCCGAACATCGGGTCGAGCTCCCAACCCGTCAGGCCGATGTATACTCCCGCAGCCAGCGGTATCCCGATGATGTTGTAAATGAACGCCCAGAACAGATTCTGCTTTATATTGCGAAGCACAGCCCGACTGAGTCTTATCGCAGCTGCCGCGTCGGACAGGCTGCTCTTCATCAGCACAACCTGTGCCGCATCTATGGCAACATCAGTACCCGCTCCTATTGCAATTCCCGTGTCGGCACGGGTCAGAGCGGGTGCGTCGTTTATACCGTCGCCTATCATAGCGGTTCTGCCGTATTTCTGAAGCTCGCGTATCGCCGCGTCCTTGCCGTCGGGGAGAACATCCGCTATAACATCGTCGATGCCCGCCTGTCTGCCGATTGCTCCGGCTGTACGATTATTGTCACCGGTAAGCATCACAGTGCGTATTCCCATGTTTTTAAGCTGCCGTATCGCCTCGGCAGAGTCAGGTCTTATGGTGTCCGCGGCAGCTATAACACCCAGCAGCTCACCGTCCCGCGCGAAGAAAAGCGGCGTTTTGCCTTCGTTCGCAAGTGATGCTGCTTTTTTCGTTATTTCGTCGGGTATCTGTGTCTTTGACGCTATGAATTTCATATCGCCGCCGTACAGAGTCTTACCGTCAAGAATGGCTGTAAGTCCGCTGCCCGCAAGTATCTTCAGCTCCGAGGCTTCCCGGGGGATTATGCCGCGGCTCCCGGCGCAATTCATCACAGCCTTTGCCAGCGGATGCTCGCTGTGGGCTTCAAGCGAGGCTGTCAGCGTCAGGAGTTCCGTCTCGCTCACAGAGACCGGTATAATGTCGGTAACCGAAGGTTCTCCGGATGTCACGGTGCCGGTCTTGTCAAGGACAGCTATCTGCGTTTTTCCGGTCTGTTCGAGAGACACGGCAGTCTTGAACAATATGCCGTTCTTAGCACCCACGCCGCTGCCTACCATTATCGCAACGGGTGTAGCCAGCCCCAGAGCGCAGGGGCAGCTTATGACGAGCACCGAAACGGCGCGTGCCAGCGCATAGCCCGCAGTTTGTCCGAGTATCAGCCATACCGCCAGCGTTATAAGCGCTATGCCGATGACCGCAGGCACGAATATACCGGAGACCCGGTCGGCTGTCTTGGCTATCGGAGCTTTGGTGGCAGCAGCATCGCTGACCATTGCGATTATCTTTGAAATGGCGGTGTCTTCACCCACACGGGTAGCACGGCACCGCAGGAATCCCGATGTGTTGACCGTACCTGCCGACACAGGTGAGCCCTCGGTTTTTTCGACGGGCAGGCTCTCGCCGGTGAGAGCAGACTCGTTTACTGCGCTCTGACCACCGGTCACAATTCCGTCAACAGGTATACTTTCTCCCGGGCGCACAACGAAAATATCACCCGGGCGCACTTCGCCAACAGGGACGGCAGCTTCAGCGCCTTCCCGCTCGATCACGGCAGTGTCGGGAGCAAGTTTCATCAGTCCTTTAAGTGCGTCTGTGGTCCTGCCCTTCGAGTAGGCTTCGAGGGTCTTTCCGACGGTTATCAGCGTGACGATCATAGCGGCCGATTCAAACCACAGGTTCATCATATCGTTCATCACGCGCTCATGATCGCCGTCTGTGACAGCGCGGGTCATATCGAACAGGACGAACAGACTCCACAGGAATGAAACGCCCGATCCCATGGCAACCAGCGTGTCCATATTCGGAGCGCGGTGTATAACGGCTTTAAAGCCGCTAATGAAGAATTTCCGGTTTATCAACATCACGACAGCCGACAGCAGCATCTCCACAAGCGCCGCGGCGATGTGATTGCCGTCAAAGAACGGCGGCAGCGGCAGCCCGAGCATATTATGTCCCATAGACACATACATCAGCGGAAGAAGCAGACATACCGATGTGATAAGGCGCTTCACAAGACGCGGGGTCTCTGTATCTGCAAGAGCATCGTCCGGAGCGGCGGCAGCAGCCTTCTCCGCGCCTTTGACCGACGCTCCGTAACCTGCGGCTTCG
This sequence comes from Ruminiclostridium sp., assembly GCA_016282095.1. Taxonomy (GTDB): domain Bacteria; phylum Bacillota; class Clostridia; order Oscillospirales; family Ruminococcaceae; genus Ruminiclostridium_E. Next base: position 14,507 of record JAEEJW010000013.1, read on the forward strand.
ACCGCTCTGATTATTTCTGCGGAGCCCGCGCTGCCCTCAACGCCCATTGAGTTCGTAAGCAGGTTCACCGCGCAGGAGGTCACTCCCGGCACGGCAGAGACAGCTTTCTCTACCCGCGCGCTGCAAGCCGCGCAGCTCATTCCCGTAACATTGTACTGTTCCATATCGTTTATCTCCGTTTCTGCATCTATTATAACACTTATATTATGTGTTGTCAAATAGGTTGACAACGAGGAAAAACTGTGGTAAAATCCTATTGATACATTAATTTACCGAAAGAAGGAATCTGATGCACAAGGAATTTTTAATGGGCAACGCCGCAATAGGCAGAGCCGCAATAGCTGCGGGTCTCAACGTTATTGCGGGCTATCCCGGAACCCCTTCCACCGAGGTACTCGAGACTGTTGCCAGGAATAACAACGGTTCGTTGTATGTCGAATGGTCTGTAAACGAGAAAGCCGCACTCGAGCTGGCGGCAGGCGCGGCCTACTGCGGCGCGAGAACAATGGTCACGATGAAACAGGTAGGTCTTAACGTAGCTTCCGACCCGCTTATGAGCCTTGCTTATATAGGCGTGAAGGGCGGTATGATAATACTCGTTGCCGACGACCCGGGTCCGATCTCATCACAGACAGAGCAGGACACACGCACTTTCGCTGCATACTCGAAGCTGCCGTGTTTTGACCCGTCCTCGGTGCAGGAGGGCTACGATATGGTCGCGGAAGCCTTCGGACTGTCCGAGAAGTACCACACCCCCGTTATCCTGCGTCCTACCACAAGAGTCTGTCACGCCTATGCCTCCATAGACGTGAGGGACGAGAACGAATACAGCGTGAACAAGCCCGAAGGCTTTGTGCGTGACCCCTCGAAGTGGGTCATCTTCCCGAGATTGTCCTATAACGCACATATCAATATAGAAGCACGCAACGTGAAGCTGAGCGCGGAGCTTTCCGACAGCGGCAGAAACACTATTGTTCCCGCATCTGACGCCGCTTGCAGAAAGGGCATCGCGTCACACGGCGCGAGCTATATGTATATAGAGGACGCCCTCAAGGGTGAGCCCGCTCCGAGGCTCTTCAAAGTCTCGAATCCTTTCCCGTTCCCAGAAAAGGCAGCTCTCGCATTCCTCGACGGACTTGATGAGGTACTCTGTATCGAGGAGCTTGACCCTGTGATAGAGCGCGAACTGACTTATATCTGCGGCAAATATCATCTTAACGTTAAGATACGCGGAAAGCTGACCGGTGACGTGAAGAACGCCGGCGAGAATACCTGCGGCTCAGTCGCTGCAAACATAGCATCATTCCTGGGCCGGGAAGCTCCGGCTGCCGCGGAGGCAGAAACACCTCCGGCTCTGCCCGTAAGGCCGCCGGTGCTGTGCGCGGGCTGTCCGCACAGAGCATCATTCTTTGCGGTCAAGGAGGCAATGAAAGGCAGAAAGGCCGTGTTCTGCGGCGATATAGGCTGCTATACCCTCGGCAACGCAATGCCCCTTGACATGGTTGATACCTGCCTGTGCATGGGCGCTGGAGTCAACATCACCCAGGGCATAGGCCGCATCGAGCCCGATACGACATGCTTCGCATTTGTGGGTGATTCCACATTCTTTGCCTCCGCGATAACCGGAGCCGTAAACGCAGTTTACAATCAGGCGGATATGACACTTGTGATACTCGACAACTCGACTACCGCAATGACCGGACACCAGCCTCACCCCGGCACCGGCCGCACCATGATGGGACAGGTCGTTGACAACGTAAGCATCGAAGCAGTACTGAAAGGCATCGGTGTAAAGACAGTCGAAACGGTAGATCCCCTCGACCTTAAAGCCGCGGTTGACTGCGTAAAGCGTGTGTCCGCGGAAAAAGGCGTCAAGGCTGTCATCTTCAGATCGCCCTGCGCAGTACTGATAAAGCCTGAAAATCCCGCCGTCATCGATGCTGACAAGTGCGTGAACTGCAAGAAGTGCATCAGATCTCTCGGCTGTCCGGGAATAGTGATGCGTGAAGGTAAGGTCGCCATTGAAAACTCGCTCTGCACGGGCTGCGGGCTCTGTTCGCAGGTATGTCCCGTCGGTGCGATAAGCGTAAAGGAGGGCGGCAGGAAATGAAAACGACAAATATTATGCTCTGCGGAGTAGGCGGTCAGGGCATCGTCCTCACGTCCAAGCTCATCGCCGCTGCAGCGGTGGAGCGCGGCATTCCCGTAAAAAGCGCCGAAACTATCGGTATGGCGCAGAAGGGCGGCAGCGTGTTCAGTTTCCTGCGGCTCGGGGAGGGCGCGTCAAGCCCCATGTTCCCCGAAGGAAGCGCCGATATACTGATCGGGTTCGAGCCCGCCGAGGCTGTGAGAATGTTCCCGTACCTGAAAAAAGAAGGCGCCGTGATAGTCAACACTCACGCGATCATGCCCGTTACAGCGTCTCTCGGCGGCTCGGACTACAACGGCTCAGAAATGCTGGACTATCTGAAAAAACACGCCCGTTCGCTCACGATGATCGACGGCGAAAAGGCCTGCACGGAGATCGGTTCTCCGAGGGCTCTCAATATGGTAATGCTCGGCGCAGCGGTAGCTACAGGGCTCCTGCCGTTCACTCTGGCAGAAATAGAAGAGACCATGAAAGCGACCGTAAAGCCGCAGTTTGTTGAACTGAACCTTAAAGCACTCAGATATATCAACCTATAACAGCAGAAAGGACGTAAACAAAATGCAGATCACCGAAAAACAGCTCGCACAGGTAAACAGCCGCATAAAGGCGCTCGTTAATGCCGGCAGTTTCTACGGCAAAAAACTTGCTGCGGCAGGTATCACCGAAGTTAAAACAGCCGAGGATTTCCTTAAACTGCCGTTCTCGGAGAAGAAGGACCTCCGTGACGCCTATCCGCTGGGACTCATGACTGCTCCCGAGGAGGAGATAGTGCGTATCCATTCTTCCTCCGGCACCACCGGCACACCCGTTATTATCCCCTACACCCGCAAGGACGTTGAAGATTGGGCGACCATGTTCGCACGCTGCTATGAGACCGCGGGTATCACAAACAAAGACCGCATACAGATAACTCCCGGCTACGGGCTCTGGACTGCGGGTATAGGCTTTCAGGCAGGTGCCGAAAAACTCGGCGCTATGGTAATACCTATGGGCCCCGGCAATACGGACAAGCAGCTTGAAATGATGATAGCCATGGAATCCACGGTCATCTGCGCTACATCGTCCTACGCACTGCTGCTTGCGGAAGAGATACAAAAGCGCGGTCTGCGCGACAAGATAAAGCTGAAAAAGGGAGTAATAGGCTCCGAGCGCTGGAGTCAGAAAATGCGTGACCGCATAGCTTCCGAGCTTGGTATCGAACTTTACGATATCTACGGACTGACCGAGATATACGGCCCCGGTATAGGCATAAACTGCAAGGACGGCGAGGGTATGCATTACTGGGACGACTATCTCTATCTTGAGATCATCGACCCCAGGACCGGTATGCCTGTTCCTGACGGCGAAGAGGGCGAGATAGTAATTACCACTCTCGTCAAGGAGGGCGCTCCGCTCATTCGTTACCGTACACATGACCTGTCCCGCATTATCCCCGGCGAGTGCGGATGCGGACGCAGCTACCCGCGCATCGGCACGATAATGGGCCGCACGGACGATATGATGAAAATAAAAGGTGTCAACGTATTCCCGAGTCAGATAGAAGAAATACTCGGCACATTCCCGGAAATATCCAGCGAATACCAGATACGCATTTCACACCTTGACGGCAAGGACACCATGCGCATATATGTCGAGACCACCGGAAATATCGACTTTGACGCCCTGTCAAAACGCATAGCCGAGCGCGTAAAGAGCAAGATAGGCTTTACTCCGATAGTCAAGGCTGTCGAGGTGGGAGTTCTGCCGCGCAGCATGAAAAAGACCGCCCGTGTCATCGACGAACGGTATGATGAAAATTAAGTGTTGACATTTTGTCTTCAAGTATGTTATAATTCAAAGGCAGACTAAACCAGGTGGACGCGCGAGTGATCGTGAGGAAAGTCCGGGCATCACAGAGCGGGGCAGCTGCTAACGGCAGCCGAGGGCGACCTCAGGGCCAGTGCAACAGAGATATACCGCAGGACTTGTTCCTGTAAGGGTGGAAAGGCGAGGTAAGAGCTCACCGGGTACGCGGAGACGCGTATGCCATGTAAACCCTGTCCGATGCAACGCTGAATGGTTCGGGGAAGAATGTGCCTGCTCGGCGCACCCTGTTTAAGGCGGCTTGAGCCTGTCGGCGACGGCAGGACCAGATAGATGTTCACCAAATACAAAACCCGGCTTACAGATTTAGTCTGTGCGCGGTTTTCGCGCCAATAATCCGTGCGGCAGTCAATGCTGTACGGATTTTTTGTTTTTGCCGCTGTTATTCGATGCTCTTTGAGAAATATGCCGTATGTAAAAACAGCTCCTTCTTACGAACAGAAGGAGCTGTTTTCTTACAGGTCAAAATTTGAAGCGATGGTTCATCAATACTCGTACATCTTCTTGTGGAGCACGGAATGGATTATTACGGGAACCACGCCAACGAGCAGGAATGTGCCGACAGCGCAGCCGAGTGCGATCAGTATGCTTCCGAGGCTGAACCCGCCGCCGTTGCTGCCGGTCGTGGATGCCGCAGCCGCAGCGCCGGTCGTTGTAGTTGTCTCCGCTTCTGTCTCCTTGGCAGGCTTGGTTGCTGCTGTGGTCTCAGCAGGTTCTGCCGGATCGTCCTCAATAGCGACTTCTTCGGTATTACCGGGCTCATCTATGATTGCCGCGCCGCCGTCATCGGGAACTGTGGGCTCTGGGGGCTGTGTGGTATCATCCTGAGAAGGCTGCTGAGCGGTAGTAGCTGCTGTGGTAGCCGCAGCAGTGGCCGCTGTGGTAGCAGCTGTGGTGCCTGCGGGAGCTGTCTTGGTAACATAGGTTCCGGAAACATATCCCGTGCCTGCTCCGTTCTGTATTGCCAGCCAGCCGTTGTTCGTACCCTTGACGACTATCTCCTGTCCGGGATAGAGCGAACCGAGAACCTTATAGTCCGTACCGGGGCCGGAACGAATATTGATACCGTCCGTAGCATAGGCCTTATACTCCGTTACCGGCGTATAGGTCGGTGCCTGCGAAGCGGGAGCCTGTGTGGCGGGTGCCTGAGTAGCAGGAGCCTGGGTACTGTCCGGTTCGGGATCTTCGGGGTCTTCTTCCTCGGCATCTTCTTCATCAAGATCAAGAGAAGCATCGTCGGGATCTTCTTCATCCTCGCCAAGGTCCTCGATATCACCTTCGGAATCGGACTCGTCAGGATCGAAAGCGCCGATATCCTCGTCAATGAGGTCATCACCGTTATCCGTTACATCGACTATCTCGTCGTCGGAGCCAACAGAGGTATCTACTTCCTCCGTATCGTCTGTATTGCTGTCACCGCTCTGTATAGTCTCGATTTCATCCGCTGTGTTGTCCTGCTGCGCGTAAACAGGTACCGCTGCATACAATGAAAGTATAGCTGCTGCGATCAGCACGGACATATATTTTTTCAGCTTTTTCAAGTTATCATATCCTTTCTTTGTATATATATAATGTATTATACAACATTTTTCTCTGTTTGTAAATATTTTTTTGCTTTTTTTCGACAATTTTACGCAAAAAATGATCCCGGCTTATTTATTTGCAAGATATTCTGCTATAACGAGGTCAACTACCCTGCCGTAGCTCTTTGTGCCATCAGTCTGATCGTTTATTTTCAGGTAAACATCATTTATCGCTTCGGCAACCTGCCCGAAATCGTGACGGTAGCGATCCCAGAATTCGTTTTGCATTACAAGCTGCTTCCGGGCATAGTCCGGTATCTCAGCGAACACCGCCGAATATTCTTCTGACGTTGCCTCAGGGTAATAAGCGTTGAGCAGGTATATCATTACATCATACCAGCCGCAGTATGTGAGATAATCATCGCTGCTGCCGCGGCAGGCAAGATATGCTATGTAATTTGCTTCATCCTCACGCATGAAACCGGTCATGTGCGAAAGTTCATGGCAAACAGTATGTCCTAACTCCTCCGGAACATCGTTAGTGTTGTAGTTCGATTCCATGGAATAGAACGTGAATATGCCGGTAATATGTCCGTGACACATAAGCTCGGAAAGCATTACCGGCTTGACCCGCGGATAATACGAACGCAGGCTCTCATATCTTTCGCCGAGTTTCTCCATAGCCGCGGAAGCCCGATCCGCAAGATCGTCCGGCACGATGATATGTCCATCTTCGTCGAGGATTATACTCTCACCGGCTGCTGCAAGATTATCTATAACATATTCCAGCGTTTCAAGCACCTGGGCTTTGGTGTATTTTCCTGTAGTCAGCCCCGCTATTTCCGAAAAAGGCTTTCTGCTGTAATTTATACCCATACCGTAAGCGTATTCGAAAAGAAGCAGTCCCAGCACCAGCACTATACTTGACGCCGACGAAAGTATGAACTGACCCCGGCTGCCTTTACGTCGGATCAGGCCGACGATAAAGTACACGATACCAGTAAGCAGCAGCAAAACACCGCAGATCACCATGATCTCCGCGACAGAGAACGGAAATATTCCGCTTATCCGGGCAAACACATTCACTACTGCGGGATAAATACCGAATCCATAGCCGTCGGCGAATCCTTCCGCACACCGCGCCGCGATCAGACCCGCTGCACCGAGCAGCAACCCTGCTCCTCCGACCGCGAACCTTATAAGCGGAAATGTTCGTTTTTCTGTTTTCTGCTTCTTTTTACTTTTCTTCGGTTTCATTATTATCCTGCTTTCAATAGAGTAATTCTATTATAGCAACTTTCGGGACATATTTCAATATCCCGCGTTATTTTCCGTATTTTTCCATGAAATATCCCGTCCGCGGTAATCCGCAGACGGGATATCTGTCATACTATTATTACAGGGGACGTACCGACAGTAACACCGTTAACGGTTATACCGCCTTCATCATTACCCCAATGGAAATCATCGACATCCCAGCCCGTCGTACTATTGAACGGAGGCATATCGTCAACAGCTGTTGTCTGCTCGTCAGTGAAATACAGTGCATAGCACATACCGCCGACAAGCCGGAATCTGCAATAGCCGTTTTCCAGTTCAACAAACGCGTTCGCAAGATGAGAAGCCATTCTCTCTTCCGCATTGAGAATATCCGGATCAGTGTCCCTGTTACATGTACCGGAACCGGTCCAGAGTGTAGCATACTGTTTCAGAAAAACATCTTGTGTAGATGTTTTGACTGTCCAGTTTCCATTTATTATTTCCACATCGACATCGCAGATAGCATCATGGGTACGGAACATTCCGTATCCCTCAGAACCTGCCTGTGTCATGAAATAGGTCACGCTGTCGCGCATCTTCCCCGCTGTCGAATTTGAATTCGCGACATGTGCGCGAGTAGCATAGCCGAGCATCGTAGGTATAAGTATCGCGGCAAGAACTCCGATAATAGCTATAACAACGATGATCTCAACAAGCGTGAATCCCTTTTTCTTCTTCAATTTTAACATTTTCTTCAACACCGCCCCATACCGAAGGCTTTAGCCTACAGTATATCGGAGAAACGGAAAGTCTTTGCGTTCGGGGCGCACAGTGCAAGCGGGTATGCACAGCAATATTCTCCGGTCGCGAGGACACATTCGTCATCGAATCCTGTCCCTGCATCAAATATGTAATTTTCGAGCCAGTATGAGCCAACCACTCTGTATTTCGTATCACAAGCAACAACAATCCAACCTGACAAATCTCTGATATTGTCAATGGTAAGATAATTTTCCATCTTCTCCTTGACTTTTCTTTCAATAGGATCTGTGGGTTGCGCAGGAAAGACTGCCTCATTCTTTACATCGTACTTAGAATCAACAGTAAAACTGCCCATCTCTACTAATCCGCCGTCTTTGTTTATCTCAGCGTAATAGCAGGTATAGTCGGCAGGTACCTTTGCCTCTATCGCTTTGCAGTCAGTAAGCACCTCCTGAACCTTGTAATACATATCCTTTGCCAAAGCTTTCGCAACTGCAGGTTTTGTATCATAGTACACCATCGGTATCACCATAGCGAGCAGTATCGTGATAATTGCAACAACGACAATGAGCTCAACGATAGTGAATCCCTTTTTTGCCTTCAGGCGAGCGATCCATGATATCATCGGATATTCCCCCTTTTTATAATTTATAAAAAAGGAGCATTGCGGTGTCAAAGAAAAATTAAATCGGTATACCGATTTCCCGCCGCGACGGGAATTTCCGCTGTGCTCCTTTTAATAACATATTTTTCTATTTATGGCATACATACGCGCCCTCAGACTACTGTGAACGCTAAACCGATAATATAAACTCCGGTTTTATTTCTTTTTAACAGTAACCAGTTTGCTTGTATAACCTATCGTTGGCGCTGTTCCTACGATCCAGCCGTCAACATCCAATCCCGCCTGATCATCCCATATACGGAAATCGGTTTCCTCGGGCCAATCTCCTACGAAAGGACTGAAATTCGGCATACAATATCCCGTATCGGTATTATTACTTTTAACGAGTGCAGGACGCGAACCCTGACTGTCGCCGGCGGATCGGCTTGCGGGCTTTCCGTCTTTCTGGGTAAATGTCTTTAATATGTCATCCGGTATTTCAGAATAATTTGTCTGTGCCCATACAATAGTACGATCGGGGATATAAACTATTCCGCGGCACACACTGTCGTTGAAGAAAGCCATAACAAAACCGTCTCTTACATCGCCGAGCATTTCTGCCACAAGCCTGCACATAGCAAGAGAGTGGTTGGGATCATATATACTGTTATCTTCCGGCAGCAATCTGGCTTTATTCTGATACCACCAGTTCTGGCAATCATAGAATGTCTTCTTGCCGTCAGGGTCCGTAACTTTATTACCCTTTGCATCCCTATAATTCGGATCGACCTTACATTCGGTCTTTACAAGCCAACGATGATCGCTGCATACAAATATCATCTGCGCATTGAGGTGCTTTCCGCGTCTCATTCCCTGGCCCTTAAGGTTGAGGTCAAGCAGAAAACCGCTTATAGCCTTTCTTATCTGGGCAGCCGAGGCGTTTGCTGTCATGATTTTAGCATCTGTGAAATAATGAGTTACAGTAGGGAGCATCATGCTTGATATAACAGCAATAATAGCCATTACACAAGTCATTTCCACAAGTGTAAAGCCTTTTTTGCGTTTTAATTTCTGTAAGAACCGTAACATAAGCGGCACCTCTTTCATTTATTTATAAGCATTGCCGGAGAGCCGGAACCTGTGTCTCATTCGTGATAGGTCATTTCAGGGTTTGAGGCTATCAAGCCCTAAAATCACCTATTTCCCCCGCGGTTACCCACGGGGGAAAAGAGTGTTTGTTGTTCAGAAACTCAAGTCAGATTATGACGAGAGAGCGCCCTCAGTAGCTGCGAGCTGGAGAACAGGAGCAGAACCAACGATGGAACCGTCTGTATCGATACCAGGTGTGGAGTTAGCCCAACCATAAGCAGTAGGCCACTTAGCGAAACCGTCGCCAGAGAACTTGTCGAATACGCCTGTTGTATCACTGTTGTGCTCAACTGTGTAGATAACGCCCATGCACTTGCCGCCAACGAGCTGTGCCTTCATAACGCCGGACTGAATCTCAGGGAAGAGTTCCTTAAGATCAAGTGCGAGAACATTGTTGATGTTAGCGTCAGCCTTGTTAGCGTTTTGGCTTGTGCCGCTTGCTGTCCAGTTCTTGCCACCCTTGGTGTTGAAGTCGCCTGAGGCGCCTGTGCCAGCCATTGTAACTGTCCACTCGCTGTTGTCAACTTTGATCGTTATAACTTCCTTGTTGTCGGAGCCCTTCTTCATGCCATAACCGTTGGTATCGCATGTTGTCAGGAAGCCATCGATCTCGTTCTTGATCGAAGAAGCGGTGGAGTTAGCCGATGTAACCTTGGACTGTGTTACATAACCTAACATGGTCGGAATGAGGATCGCTGCGAGTACGCCGATGATAGCGATAACAACGATCAGCTCAACGAGTGTGAAGCCCTTCTTAGCCTTGAGCTTCTGAAAATACTTTATCATAGCATTTTCCTCCTTCTTTGAAAAAAATTGTTTATTTATAACCCCGCAGGGTTATATACTTTCCAGCAGTAGTGGCTATCCTTCTGCTGTAATTACAGTATAACTCATTCCCGGATAAATTGCAATAGTTTTTTTTAAAATTTTTTCAAAAACCTGCAATTTTATCGACAATAAATAAAAGGAGTTCAAAGTTTTTTAGCGAATTGCCAACTTATGGTTACGTTTACCAAAACGGAAGAAACTGTCACCGCCTCACCTTTTGCGTATATCCGCAAACTGTCACCAAAACTGTAACCGGAACAGGACTAATTTTGCGCTTTTGCACAGTAATTGTTGAAAGTTTCTTGTACATTTGACAGTTTTGTATATTATGACAACGCCGCAGCCGGCAGAGCCTGCTTTTTCCGGCGTTCCGGGTACGGCGCTGCGGCGATATTGACAAGAAGAGATATATGTTATATAATAAAGGTATATCATCTCCGGAGGTCATGTATGAGCAAAATGAACTGGGAACAGCTTTTATGCGGCGAACGCGCAAGAACATCTTCACACAGCACCGCAGGCGATCAGCGCAGCGAATTTCAGAAGGATTACCACAGAATAATCAGCAGCGCCTCTTTCCGCCGCCTACAGGATAAGACACAGGTGTTCGCGCTGGACAGGAGCGATTTCGTGCGTACCCGTCTCACCCACTCGCTGGAGGTCTCTTCCTTCGCAAAATCCCTCGGCCAGATGGCCTTCAACGCTCTGATCGAACAGGGCAAAGCCACTCCGGACATACGGGAGAAGTGCTGTGCCATACTTGAATGTTCCGGACTGCTCCACGACATTGGGAATCCGCCTTTCGGACATTTCGGGGAAGATTCCATACGCGGCTGGTTCACGCACAATCTCGGGAAGCTGCGCTTCAAGGGCAGACCCGTCACCGATCTGCTGAACGACCAGATGAAGAACGACCTGACCCACTTCGAAGGAAACGCACAGGCTCTGCGCCTGCTCACAAAACTGCATTTCCTTGTGGACGAGAATGGCATGAATCTCACCTATGCCCTGCTCAACACGCTGATAAAATATCCCGTTTCTTCATGCGAGACCAATAAATCCTCGCCTGACATAAAGTTTCATAAAATGGGCTATTATCTCGCAGAAGAGGAAAACTTCCGCAGCATCACCACAGCTACCGGAGCCGTAGGATGCCGCTATCCCCTCACCTACCTGCTGGAAGCTGCCGACGATATAGCCTACAAGACCGCCGACATCGAAGACGCCGTAAAGAAAGGCTTCATCGGGTACGATACCTTGCTTGCCGACCTGAAAAGCGGTAGCTTCATCACAAAAAAATACGGCAGGAAGTCCCGTTCAGCGGATGACGATGATCTCACTGTTTACAAAGAGTGTATCGCGAAGCTGGAAGAGAAATACAACACAGCCAGGGAGCTGAACCTCGAAGATCCCGGCCTCAACGCCGTACAGAACTGGGTGGTGAGCGTTCAGTCGCGGCTGCTGCTGGGCGCGTCGGAGAGCTTCGTGGCCAACTACGACAAGATCATGGACGGGACATTCAGAAGCGACCTGCTCTCCGTATCAGCCGCGAATTCTATTGCCGAGGCACTCAGCCGCATTGCCCTTGAGCGCGTGTTCCGCTCACGCGAGATAATGCGCTCGGAGCTTACAGAAGGCCACATCATCAACTTCTACCTCGACAAGCTCGTCCCCGCAGCCATTTCTCTCGAATCCGGCGAGCCGCTCGATCCGGTAAGCGACAGGCTCCTGCTGATGATCTCCAGCAACTACCGCCGCATATATGAGCACTTCGCGATGTGGCAGGATGAAGCTTACCGGCTTTATCTCCGCATACTTCTGGTCACCGACTTCGTCTGCGGTATGACCGACAGCTACGCAAAACGCACCTATCAGGAACTTATAGGAATAGTATAAAAAGCAAAAGGCGGGAGCCATACGCTCCCGCCGTATTTTTTATCTTCTGCCCTTCTTGCGCGAGACCTTGTTCGCGTACATTCTCTCGTCCGCGATCTTAAGGCATTCGTCAATGTTGGCATAGCTGTCCGCATAATCGATGAAGAAGCCTGCGCTCACTCCAACGGTATAGGGCTTTTCGGAGGCCGAATTATATCTCGCAAGATAACCGTCGATACGGCTGCGGTAGAATATAGGCACCGCGTTATCATAATCGTAAGCGCCGAAGATAATGAACTCGTCACCGCCGGAACGCACGCAGTATTCGCCGTTACCGCAGCAGGTCTGAAGCGCCCGGGCCGCAACTGTTATTGCGTTGTCGCCCTCAACGTGGCCGAACTGGTCGTTTATCTTCTTGAGGTCGTCAAGGTCGGCTACGATCACCAGCAGGCGCAGGTGACGATCTCTGGCAGCCTCAAATACCTGCGTGCAGTACATCTCATAGCCCTGTCTGTTGTAGAGACCGGTCATGGCGTCACGGATAGAGCTTGCGAACGCACGGTTGTACATGAGCCTCATGCGCTCCTGCATTCTGATATATTCAAGCGATACGCACACCGCCGATATCCATGAGTGATAAGCATCCTCGGGGAAACGGTTGAGCTCATCGCTGAATCTTACGACCTGATAGCCAAAGCATCTGTCCTCAAAATGTACGGCGTTGAAGTAGCACGCTATCGGTCTGTCACCGTCAAACATACTCGGCGGGAAGAGGTCGGAGGACTTGAACGATTCGCCGCGGCCTCTTTTCTCTCCATGGCTGTACAGAGCCTCATACATATCCTCCTGATAGCCGCTGCGGATATATTCGCTGTCATCCTCGCGGAACAGGTTCCAGTCCTTGTTGAGACAGATCGCCACAGCGGAATAGCCGCGTATCAGGTCGAGAAATCCCAGAAGCGTTTCGATCATCTCTTCGTATGTGTCCACAGCCATGAGGGATTCCTGTATGCATCTCAGGCGGAGCTGGCCTTCCGTTTCGACTTCAAGACGGTCTATCTCGTTATAGCGGTGCGCGAACGCCACATCTCTGTGACAGCCGCAGCTCTCGCCGCTTACGAAGAAGATATCGTCCTTCTCATCCGGCAGAACATCCTCACCGGTTATCATCTTGTGCAGCTTGCAGACGCAGAGAGCGCCTGTATAGATATCGGGGCGGGTGCAGGTTGTGACAGACGGGTCGTTGGTCATCGAGTCGCCGCTCATGTCATAGCCGGTCACCGCGATATCCTCCGGTACGCGTATACCGTTCTTTATCAGCTCGTTTACCAGTGTTACGGCGGATTTGTCGTTGCCGCAGGCCACAGCTTCCGGTATTCTGCGTTCGCCGCTGGCGAATTCGGCGGCAAGCGCGGTCGCTGCCTGAGTCCAGAAATCGCCGAATATCTTGTTCTCTTCCCTGACCTCGATGCCGTGACGCGTCATCGAATCTATATAACCGTTCATTCTGTCAACAGAGACGGGGAACTCCGCGCCTCCCGACAGACACATTATGTCCTTGAAACCGTGTTCTTCTATGAGGTGATCGACCATCTGCGCAAATCCCCTGCGGTCATTGGAAACCACGCCCTCATAGTCCGGTATGCCCTTGTTGTCGAATATTACCATCTTAAAATCCGGCATTGAGCGGACGAGCTTCATTATACGCTGTCTGCACCTGTCCTCCCAGAATGAGTAATCGACGAACACACCGCCCACAATATCTTCGTTATGCAGGAAGCTGTATATATTCTCCTCACCCAGCTGATGCTTCGTTTCCTCTCCCATCATGGTGAAGAGTGAGAATATCGCGACATTATAATCGAGGGCATAAGCCTGCTTTATAATGCCGGAAAGGCATTTGCTCCGGAAAAATCCGTTTGTGGTGCCTATCAGCACCGCAAGTGTTTTTCGTTTTTTCATAATCACGCTCCGCCCCGTCAGGGACTTTCCTTCTCTTTAAAGATTGATAGTAAGGATTCTGCCGCTGGGTGTGTACTTTTCTGCGGTAACACCGCACTTGGCGAACATCATCGAGGAGGCTCTCACCTGATCGGTATCGGCATACTTGTTGTCGAAGTAGACAACGCGCTTTATGCCGCACTGTATTATCGCCTTTGCGCACTCGTTGCACGGAAACAGCGTAACATACAGCGTTGATCCGGCAAGAGAAGGGATATTGCTGTTCAGTATCGCATTAAGCTCGGCATGGCATACGAACGGATATTTTGTATCGAGGGCGCTGTCCGCGGTTCGTTCCCACGGCATATCGTCATCATCGCAGCCCGTAGGCATTCCGTTATAGCCTACCGCAACTATCTTTTTATCGGAATTGACGATGCAGGCGCCGACCTGCGTGGAATTGTCCTTGCTCCTCTGTGCCGAGAGCAAGGCTATACCCATAAAATATTCGTCCCATGTTATGTAGTCTGTGCGCTTCATCTGATCGCCTCTGTTTCATTTAGTTATAAATATACAGTTTAATTTTATCACATTTTTCCGGATTTTGCAATAGTTTTTTGAAAAAAACACAAAAACGCCTGAAATTCCTATCGGAAAAACAGGCGCTTTCACTATTATTTCAACGGATTATCGGGACAAACGGGAATTCCGCTGCATAATAATCAGCCGACAACGGTATAATCAAGTTCCTCGACAGCTGCCCTGAGTGTGTCAAAAGGTGTCTCCGCTGACAGCTTCACCGTCGCTGTGCCCTTTTCGTGGCTGACTTCAGCCGATTCAACGGTATCTATTGCTTCAAGGGCATTCTTAACAGCAGCCTCACAATGCGGGCACATCATGCCCTCTATCTTCATAGTCAGTTCCATAATTATGATCTGCACCCGTAAGGGTGCTGCTCCTTTGCTTTGATGTTTTTGCGCAGCAAGATCCTGTCATTCCGAACGGGATATTAAAGCGCAGATCTGAAAATCCCTGATTTTCAGACCTATTTCTTTTTTATACGATCGCGCCATTTCCTGAAGCCGAACATCAGCAGAGCCACCGCGAAAACTCCTCCGACCATTATAAGATAGTCTGCCGGACGGGTCTGGGCGTTGATATTGCCGATATAGTCATGCTGCCACAGAGCATCGGACGTATCTCTTGCATGAGTGTCGCCGGCAGCTATGTACATCGACTTTATGTAAGCCGTGTCATTGAGCCCGGTCACGGTAAGCCGTGCCGTGCTTACGTTCTCCGGCACCGCCGAGTACATCTCGTCCGTCCCGATGCGCCAGCTGTGGAACTTGCCGTCGGCAGGCGACATGGTGATCGCACCTGTCATGGGACCGCTGACCTCATTCCCTTCACTGTCAAAATATTCCAGCGTGATATCACAGACATGATCTATCCCGTTGTCGGTCACGCCGTTGCTGTCGCTTCGGTAGCCGCCCGCTATCACACACACATAGACACCGCCGGCTGCGGGTATCTCGGCTGTGACAGTTCCGTACTTCCTGAAATGAAATATCTTCTGCGCCGGCAGATATTCGAGAACGTCCGCTCCGATCTCTGCCATACTGCTTTCGGTCAATGTGAATGAGCTTTCCGACGCCCCGGCAGATACTGCCGCAATGACCGTAAATACAAGCGCAGCCAGCAGCGAAGCTATCCGCTTCATTGGTTGCGCTCCTTTATGGCGCGGTCTATGGCACGTTTCGCGTCACGCTCCGCCATTGAAGCGCGCTTGTCGTAGAGCTTCTTGCCCTTGCAGAGTCCCACCTGCATCTTGACACGGCTGCCCTTGAAATAGAGCGACACCGGTATCAGCGTAAGGCCGTCGGTCTTGACCAGCCCGTAGAGCCGCATTATCTCCCGCTTATGCATCAGGAGCCTGCGCTCCCGAAGCGGGTCTTTATTGAATATATTCCCCTTTTCGTATGGCGATATGTGCATCTGCTTGACATAGGCTTCGCCGTCTTCTATCGCTATCCACGAATCCCGCAGGTTCACGCCGCCCTGACGTATCGACTTGACCTCGGTGCCGGTGAGTTCTATACCTGCTTCGATGCTTTCAACGATAAAGTATTCGTGCCTTACCTGTCTGTTTTCGGATATGGTTTTAGTGTTTTCTGCCATTTTTCTCCTTTATAACCACTGGGTGAACGCCGTCATATCATCCTTGCTGTAACCCAGCTTTTCGTAGAATTTATGCGTTGACTGAAGTTTTGACTGCGTAGCGAGCATAATACGGAAGCAGTTGTTCGCTTCGGCTATCTTCTGCGCTTCCTGAAGGCAGGCAGTCGCAAAGCCCTGGGCTCTGAATTCACTCTTCGTGACTATGTTCTCAACGACAGCGAACGGGCGCTGATCGTATGTAAGGTTAGGAATTATTATACAGGTGCAGGTCGACACAAGGTCGCCGTCTTCTTCAGCCACGATGACATGATACATCTTGTCGGTCATGATATAGTTCCATATCATGACAGTATCTTCGTTCTTTTCAAGTATGTTTTTGCCGAAAAGCAGGGAGTACAGTTCAAGCAGTCTGTCAAGGTCTCTGATATCCGCTTCTCTTATCCTTATCATAGTATCACTCCTTTGCGCCGTCCGGCCCGGCCGGATATACTGACTTGAAATAATTATAGCACAGCGGGCTGCTTTTTTCAATATGTTTCGGAAGATTTTTACACGAAATTTCCCGATATATGCCGGATATCACACAATTCCCGCAGGCGGCATACAATATAGAAGCCCTGTGGCAACAATAAAAAACGAAAGGAAGAATTGCAATGAACTGCAGCGAATACGAACACAGCAGCCCCGATTATCCGGTAAAGATATCGGTCGGCTACGCAAATGTGCCGTTCCAGAAGCTCGGCAAGGTCTATACCCCCGAGAAAGCTGTCACCCGCGGCACCATATTCCCCGAACTCGATATAGGCATAGGTGAGTACGAAAGGGGGATCTACGATGGAAAATAACAGACAGATAAGTGCTCAGCAGCTTATGCAGAAGGTCAGCGAGGCGGCATTCTATGTGACCGACCTCAAGCTCTATCTCGACACCCACCCCGATGACGCCCGCGCGCTTCGTATGTTCGGTGAGGCAAGCAGAAACGCTAAAGCCTGCTTTGATGCGTTTGAAAAGCGGTATTACCCGCTGTTCGCCACATCCGCGGACTGCGACAGTGACTGGGAATGGCTCGTAGGAACATGGCCGTCACAGAAAATGGCATAAGGAGGGGAACATATCATGTTTATATTCACAAAAATGACACAGATACCCGTTAAGATAAACAACAAAAATCCCCGCCTTGCCAGCTATATTCTGTCTCAGTACGGCGGGCCGGACGGCGAACTCGGAGCTTCCCTGCGCTACCTGTCGCAGCGCTTCGCGCAGACCGAAAAAAGCGGTATCGCTCTTCTCACTGATATCGGCACCGAAGAACTCGGGCATCTCGAAATGATCGGCAGCATCGTAACGCAGCTCACCAAGGGCGAAGGCGCGAAGAGTTTCGACCGCTACGGTGTCGGCGATTACTACATCGACCACGCCAACGGTGTATACCCGGCCAGCGCTTCGGGAGTGCCGTTCTCCGCGGCTTACCTCCAGAGCAAGGCCGACCCGATCGCAGATATCATGGAGGATATGGCAGCAGAGCAGAAAGCCCGTGCGACCTATGACAATATCCTCCGTATGTGCGACGACCCCGACGTCACGAATATCATCCGCTATCTCCGTGAGCGTGAAGTCGTCCACTTCCAGCGCTTCGGCGAGCTGCTCGATATGCTGCAGAGCAAAATAAAATAGCCTACTGAAAGGCCGCCCGCATCCGGGACTGAGGGAACACTTTATCGAAAAGATTTCCTCCCTTCAAAAGCTCTGAGCGCTTCGCTGATAAAAAGAGATCTGCTCCTTTCGTTCGTGAAAAGAGCAGACACTTTTTTATAATACAGTCAGCAAAGATCAGTTTCCGCGGCCGTTTTCCGCATCCGTCATGTTTTCGGCAAATACCGCGTACCCCATGTCGGATTCGTTGACAAGAACATGAGTCACCGCTCCCACCAGCATACCGTCCTGTACTATAGGACTTCCGCTCATGCCCTGTACTATGCCGCCTGTCCGGTCAAGCAGATCGGGGTCGGTTATGCGTATGGTCATATTCCGGACAGGCGACGTACTGCCGCGGTCGATGCTGACTATTTCTATATCATATTCCTCAGGCATCATTCCGCCGGTCGTGCTATAAATAACAGCCGGGCCTGTCCGTACTTCGTCCCTGCGGGCTACAGCTACGGGTTCTCCGAGCAGCGGCGCCGCAGCACACTCCCCGAATACCCCGAAATCGCTGTTCAGTGTGAGCCTTCCGATCTCCACGCTGGAGATGAACGCACCGCACAGTTCTCCGGGCATGCCGTCGGCTCCGCGTACCACATCGGTTATGGTGACTGCCGTTATCTCGCCGCTGAGCAGCGGCATAAGCACACCCGATGAGGTATCGCTTATCCCGTGACCCAGCCCGGCGAACGCCCCGGTCTTCGGATCATAGTAGGTCATGGTGCCTATACCCGCTACGCTGTCCTTGGTCCAAACCCCCAGCTTATACTCCCCATCCTTGTCGGATTCGAGCGCGTTGGCCGTGAATGTCAGTTCTTCCTCCCCGCGCAGCACATTTATAGTACAGACGGGATTTTCCTGAACGGCTTCTCCGAGCGCTATGCTGTCCGTGACCGCAATGCCGTTCACCGATGTTATTATATCGCCCTTTCGCAGCCCGGCCGCTTCCGCAGGCGACTGCTGGCTCAGACGCCCGTTCACCGCGCCGAAGTCCGTCACTACCACGCCGTCGGTCAGCATCTTTATGCCGAAAGGTGTTCCGCAGGGGATCACGGCGCGGCGCTCCTCGTATTCCGTCATACTCACCGCCGGAACGGCCTCGCACGGCTTCCAGCTCAGTGCGGCTCCCGCAAGGAACAGCACCGCAGGCAATGCCGCGGCAACATTCAGTATACACGATAGCTTCTTCATTGGCTTTTACCTTCTTTTCGCGTTTTGACAAATAGTATTATCCGCAGAACGCCGTAATATATCAGTGGAAAGTTATTGATTTTTTGAACGTTTTGTGGTATTATAATAAGGTCACATATTATCTATATTCGGAACGGACGTTTTTTATGAAAATATTATCACTCATACTGAAAATAATCGAAACACTGATAGTCTGCATCTGGGGAGTGGCTGTCGGAGTGTTCTTTCCGGTATGCATCATGGCAGTCGGAGCCGAAATAGTCCCCGAGGACGTGGCGGCAAGAACAGACATCATGGTGATATGGCTGGTGACTGCGGCATTTTTCATTCTTGCTGCGGCAATGATATTCATGAAGTACTATCGTATCGCGGCGGTGATGTCGGTGGTCGGACTGGTCGGAGTACTGGTGGTCGATTCCATGTTCGCGGAACTTTACAGATACACTGCCGAAAGCACGGGACCCGATGACCTGTATCTGCCGCTGATATTCGCGACTCTGCTGGATATATTCATTCTGGTGATCGAAGAACGCGCAAAATTCGCTAAGCTGTTCGAGGCTAAAAAGAAAAAAGAGGACGAAAAAGCGCCCTCGATACTCGGAGATGACTGAAAATGAACAAGATCGGCAAATGGTTCAAAGATCACGCGGTCACGCTGATCTGCGGTGCGCTTATCATACTCGTGCTGGCAGGCTCTTTCAGCTTTGTTATGACGGTTGCCGCAAAAAATACCGAACTCGACGTGTTCAGGACAGCCTGCAGACCCATAGAAGAAAAAGCTCTTGATATCGCGGTGCTGTCCGAGTACGAGATAGAACACCGTGAATCCAGCGATACCGAACAGCGGGACATACCCCGCAGCGGAGACATCCAGGAAGTGCGCGACAAGGTGTTCTCTGCGGTGGAGTCCGGTTACAGCCTGCCGGACAGAGCGGTATATATCTTCAGCAAGAACGGCACAAACTACGAAGTGAACTATGCCGGAGGCGGAGCCGGACAGTTCGGCGGCGACAGTCTTTACTATATGATAGGCGACACTATCTGTGTCAGGGAGCTTACTGATTGACTGGAGGAAAGACTTATGGCACTTATACAGGACGGCATCAGATTTCATTTGCGGATAAAGGACGGCGATGTCGGCAGATATGTTATACTGCCGGGCGACCCGGGAAGAGTTCCGAAGATCGCGGCGCTGCTTGACAACGCGGAACAGATAGCCTATAACCGCGAGTACAACACCTACACGGGAACTCTGCTCGGTGAAAAGGTGAGCGTGGTCTCGACAGGAATAGGCGGAGCTTCTGCGGCTATCGCGGTTGAGGAGCTGATAATGAGCGGCTCCGACACATTTATACGCATCGGCACCAGCGGCGGTATGGATATGAAAGTATTCGGCGGTGACCTTATCGTCGCGAACGGAGCGATCCGCAGCGAAGGCACCAGCCGTGAGTATATCCCTATCGAATACCCCGCCGTACCGGACTTTGATGTAATGCTGGCGCTGAAACAGGCCGGCGATGCCCTCTCCACAGATGAAGACGGAAATCGCTGCCATGTCGGGGTAGTTCACTGCAAGGACAGTTTTTACGGTGAGATCGACCCCACTAACGTACCCGTCTCCGAGAAACTCTCGGCAGCATGGGACGCCTATGTGCGCTGCGGCTGTCTGACAAGCGAAATGGAGTCCGCTGCCTTATTCTCCGTAGCCACTGCCCGCAGAGTAAGAGCCGGAGCGGTATTTACTGCTCTCTGGAACGTGGAGCGCACTAAGGCCGGTCTCCCGGACAAGGTATGCGAAAGCAGCGAAAGAGCGATAAAATGCGCTGTCGATGCAGTAAAACTCCTTATAAAAATGGATAAAAGATCCTGAACGAATAAAAAGCACAGCTCCGGGCAGAATAATCTCACGGACTTATCCGTAAAAAATCCGAACGGAGTTGAAATACAATGAGCACTGAAAGAGCAAACAAGTGTATAGAATGTTCGATCCACAACTGCGAGCATCACTGCTGTGACAGTGATTTCTGCAGTCTTGACCGCATACAGATAGGAACCCATGAGGCCGATCCCACGCAATATGAGTGTACGGACTGCCTCTCCTTCAAGATGAAGAACTGACCGCGAAGCTCCTGTCCGGACGGACAGGGGCTTTTTTGTAACTTGTTAGTGATTCAATTTATCGTAACAGCTAAAATATATGTGCAAATAAGAGATTTTTTTATAGCAAATATACAGAACAATTTCCTTTTCTCTTGACATATCCGTTCATATATTATATAATAAAAATAAGAACGTTTTCATCTCAAAAGCCATATTGGCGGAACGGAAGTATCACCGATGAAGAAGAACGTATCCGGGAATTCCCGGCTGTATTTCGGAATAAAATGCGTGCTGCTGTCGATAGCTTTGATTATCCTCTCCGGCTCGGTCATATATTCGTATTTCATAAATCATAATATGGGGTCTGTAGACGCGTGGCTTCGCCTCGGGTGCGCTGTCCTTGTTATTGCTGTGCTTTATTTTGAGATACGAGAGTACAAGCGCCTACAGTCTGAGGGTGTAAGCGAGATATACAAGGAAAAGGATGTGGAGCTGGACAAACTGAACAAATTCAGACGCCTTGTGGACAAAAATGAGTTCAGATACAATTTCCAGCCTATCGTCAACGCAAAGAACGGCGAGATATACGCATATGAGGTGCTTATGAGAACGGCGGACGATATCGGCCTGAAGCCCCTTGAAGTCCTCAAATACGCCGAGATCAGCCACATGCTGTATGACATCGAAAAAAGCACATTCTTCAACGCGCTCAAATACTACAAGGATAATATCGACAAGTTCGGCAGCAAGAAAATATTCATAAACAGCATACCAAGCGTTATTCTGCCGGATTCCGAGCTGGCGAAGCTGAAAGAGATGTACGCGGATATCTCGGAGAACATCGTCGTTGAGATACTTGAGAACGATGATGATGACGACAACACCATAGCCGCATTCGACAATCTGCGCAGCATACTAAACTGCAATATCGCCGTGGACGATTACGGCAGCGGCTACTCCAACGATATGAAGGTTCTCAACAACAACCCGAACTTCATAAAGATAGATATGTCTCTGATAACCTCAATAGACACCGACTCGAAGAAGCAGCTCCTTGTTTCTAACCTTATCAAGTTCGGTAAGAAGTACAACATCAAGATACTCGCCGAGGGCGTGGAGACCAAGGAAGAACTTGCCAAAGTAATAGAACTGGGTGTAGATCTCATTCAGGGCTTCTATACCGCCCGTCCCGGCAATCAGGTGATTGAAAACATTGACCCCGAGATCAGCGAGTACATAATGGCGGAGAATGTGCGTCTGTCAAAGTTCGATCAGGAAGAACGCATCTATGAGGCTTCCGAGGGCGAGATAATCAACGTTTATAATCTGTCCCTCGAAAAGTATTCGGGCGTATATGTAGCAGGCGGCACGGTGCGCTTCATCGGCACGAAGAACCAGATCGTGGATATGATAATCCGGACAGGCGAAGAATCTACATCAAAGCTGATTTTCGAGAACGTCAACATCAAGGGCGCCACACAGACCACCGTGCAGGTCGGCAAAGGCTCGAAATGCGAAGTCATGCTGGTGGGAGAAAATACCTTCAATAAAGAAGGTATACGCGTTCCCCCGAATTCACAGCTTACGATAACCGGCGACGGCAGCCTAATAGTCCGCAACAACCGCAACCGCGGTGTCGGCATAGGCGCGAACTACGAGAAACAGTACGGTACTATCATTTTCGACCTTACCGGAAGCGTATCCGTTGATTCATCCGGCGACAAGATCGTCTGCATAGGCGGCGGTGAAAAGGGCATCGGCGCGAAGATAGAAGTTCTTGGCGGCCGGGTAAGCGCAACAGGCCGCGGTATATCCGTGGTCGGCATAGGAAGCGCCTCCGGTGATACCGAAGTCTCCATCAGCCGCGGCACGGTCATAACAAAGTGTATAGCAAACGAAGCCGTTTCTATCGGAACTATGTACGGAACTGTCAATATATCCGCTAACGGTCTGCTTGATCTGCTTACCGACGGCGAAAGGATAGTCGGCATCGGTGTTCTCAACGGCGGCAGCGGCAAGATCCACATCGCATCGGGTGAGGTAAACTCCATTATCCACGGCGACATAGGCACCGCGATAGGTTCGCTTGGCGGCAGAGTCGATGTGGCTATTGACAGCGGCCGCGTCCATGCCCACTCCGAAGGCACCAGGGTATGCGGAATAGGCGCGCTCGACGCAGGCGGCACAGTACAGATAACGGGCGGCATTGTGACTGTCGGAGTTCTGTCAGCTGAGGCGGAATGGATAACCTCGAATGCGGGCGGCGTAATAATTATGGGCGGCAACGTCATAATGGAGAACAGCGGCACCATACATCCTGTCAACCTGACAGGCGAGGAGCTGGTACTGTACCGTATGGATAACGCCCAGAGCTACAACGAGAAGATTCAGTCCGGAGAAAGTACTTATATGTACCGCGCACAGCGCGATGAGCGCTCCGGGAAACTCTGCGTCTACGTTCCCGAGAGAGTCCGTGAAAGCATAGCCCAGCGTATTGCGGAAAAATCACGCAAAACAAAGGAACAGGAAGATGTAGCGAGAGTCGCACGCGATCTTGCGGCGGGCAGACAGGTAGATGAGAAAGACATAGAAAGCACACACCCGAGAGTTACGGCGACAGCTCCGAAGCCGGCTCCCGCTCCCGCAGCACCCGCAGAAGAAATCGGTATGCCTGAAGTAAGTGTGCCCCGTATAGTCCCGGTGCCGCAGCCCGAACCGGCTCCTGAGCCCCCCGCAGAACAGATGCCCGAAGCGGAGATACTGATCCCGGCAGCGGTTCAGCAACTCGTCCCCGAAACCGAAAAGCCTGCCGATATACCGGTAGAACCGGATTTCAACGACAACACTCCCACTATCACATTTTAGCAAGCTGACGACTGCTCCTGAGTTTGCAGAGAATCGCTGACGCTTGAGTTGCCTCCGGCGGCCAACCCCTTTAAAAAGGGTTTGGATCCCTGAACAAGTCGCGTCGCCTTGCAGATTCGACCATGTGTACTCCTACTCAGGAATGCGCGGCAGAGGATGTAAAAAAGCAGAATGTACCAGACGTTTTGACAGCGCAGGTACCCCGCCGCTGCCTTGCAGATTCGGTAAATCGTACTCCTTTTCAAAGTAAAAAAACTATAAGCATAAAAATATCTGCTCCTATTATCTGACAATAGGAGCAGATTTCTTTTTAATTTATTAACGAAGTGGTTTAAGTTTTTTGGGAGGGGGTCCGGGGGAACCCTTTTGTTCACAAAAGGGTTCCCCCGGCTCGAGCGTAAGCGGCCTCTTATTCCCGTTCTACTTATCGTCGTCTTTCTTATAAGCGGCGTTCTCGGCCCAGACTTCTTCAAGGCGGGTAAGGGTCTGGGAAAGGCGGGTACTGTTGCGCATTCCGACTGCGGCCACAAGAGCGTTTATAAGACTGAGCGGAGCCGCGAGACTGTCGGCATAGCTGATTATGTCGCTCTTGGCGAGCAGGAGCTGATCGGCAAACTCGGCAAGGGGCGAAGCCTCGGAATCGGTTATCGCGATGATGTCCGCGCCGCATTTCTTGGCGAACGCAGTCGCTGTCAGTGTGTTGTTGAAATATCTCGGAAAAGATATGGATACGAATACGTCATCTTCCGTCACGCGTATGAGCTGCTGCAGTATGCCGCTGGAGTTGATCGGCTGGACGTAGACGACGTTCTCGCAGGCAAGGCTCAGATAGCGCACGAGGAAACGTGCCAATATGTCGCTGCTCATGGCACCGAATACATACACTGTGCGCGCGGAGATGATCTTGTCCACAGCCTCTTTGAACACTGCCTCGGAGATGTTCTCGAATGTGCAGCGGATACGTTCGATATCCTGCGTCATGACAGTTTTGAGCAGATTGTCGCCGCCGAAGCGGTCATTGGATATATCGAGTCTCTGGAGCGTGGTAAGGCGGTTGCGCCCGTAGCTTTGGAGAGCCTTCTGCATTTCGGGATAGCCCTCAAAGCCCATTTCATCGGCAAATCTGACCACTGTGCTCTCGCTGACGCCCACAGTTGCGCCCAGCTTCGCGGCAGTCATAAATGCTGCCTTTTCATAATGCTCTGTTATATAGCGGGCTATATATTTCTGACTTTTGGAAAAACCAGGCATCCTCTCTTCGATGTCGGCTATCAGGTTTGAAGACATTTTCATTTCCTCCGCTGATCTAACTTGTCAGAACTTATTATACAACGTTCCGACAAAAAAATCAAGACAAAAATGCAATTTTCGCTCCGGGAAGTTGCAAATGAAGGGAAAAGTTGAAAAAAATTCGTAAAAATCGCGTAAAAACACTTGCAATTTTACAGAATTGTGATACAATATTATATGTATTATTATATCTATTCCAAAAAGGGTGCTTGAATTGCTGTATTACCTCACGGATATATGGAATTCGCTGGTCAGCGTGTTCCGTTCAATGTCCTTCCCCGTCGATTATCTCGATATAATCTTTCTTGCCTTCATACTCTACTGGGTCATAAAGCTTGTACATGAGACCCGTGCCGAACAGCTCATAAAGGGTCTCGTTGTCCTCGGCGCGGTACTTTTTCTGCTGAACCAGTTCGAATTCAAGGCTATGAAGGTCATCGGCAATATGGTAATAAACGTCGGACTGATCGCATTCATCGTAATGTTTCAGCCCGAGCTTCGGCGCGCCCTTGAAAAAGTCGGACGCTCAAAGATGATGAAGCCGATATCGCTGTTTGACACGTCTGTCCCCGAGTCGCAGGACAAGGAGAGCTTCGCAGTGGATCAGATATGCCTCGCCTGTGAGAAGCTGTCCCGTACTGCCACCGGCGCACTGATCGTCATAGAGCGGCAGACAAAGCTCGGCGAACAGATCGAGACAGGTACCATAATAAATGCAATACCCAGCGAGGAACTGTTCAGGAATATCTTCTTCCCGAATACTCCCCTGCATGACGGTGCCGTCATCATGCGTGACGGTATGATACACGCGGCAGGATGCTTCCTCCCGAAGCCCTCAAAAGAAGAGCTCATAAACAAGGAACTGGGCTCCCGCCACAGAGCCGCTATCGGCATGAGCGAGGTCTCCGATGCGCTTATAATTGTCGTTTCAGAAGAGACCGGCATGATCTCCGTAGCTGAGAACGGCCGTCTTGAACGTGGATTCGACCGCGAGAAGCTTAACGTATTCCTGAGAAAGAAACTGTTCCCCGTAGCTCCTGAACTGCGCAAGAATAAAGATAAGAACAAGGAAAAGAAGAAGCCGCGTCCTGACCGTTCAAAGAAAGGCGGTGAGGAACAGTGAACAATATGTTCAAAAGATTTACCAGCGGATTTGTTACCAATCTGAAAACAATAATCCAGGCACTGGTATTCTCGATCATAATCTGGGTCTTCATCTCGATACAGATATTCCCGGACATCTCCATGCACATCAAGGACATACCCGTAAACTGTGAGCCAACGGCTCTTATGTCCGATGAAAACCTACAGATAGTCTCGTTGGATACCGATGCCGTCACCGTACAGATAGAGGGCAAGCGCTACTCTATGAGCAACCTTACGGCAGACGATTTCACCGCGTCCTGTGACCTTTCAGAGATATACAATTCCGGCGAATACACGGTGCCGATAAATGTGACTCTCACAGACACGAACGCGGATTGCCGCATAGCGACAAACAACCTCACCGCGGTAGTCAGGGTCGTTAAGATAGTGACCCGCGAGGTCAACGTAATACCCAACACCAACTCCCTGAAGATCGCGGATGAAATGCAGATCGAAGGCGATGTGACAGTATCACCTGAAACGGTGGAGATAACAGGCGAAGAAACCCTCGTGAACTCCGTCGATCACATACAGGCTGTCGCTTCATACGACGATGGCGCGCTCGATCACTCCGTGGCGATAAGCGCCGTGCCCATGTTCTTCAACAAGAACGGCATCAAGCTCGTTTCACCAAAAATAACCTGCAGCGCATCCGATTTCATCGTGAACGTTCCCGTTTACAAAGTAAAGACCTTGCCTGTGCAGGTGAAATTCACCGGTTCAAAGACATCAACAGGCTTTTCTGTAAAGGATCTTGAGTACAAGATGTCGATAGATGAGATCACGATAGCGTCTCCGGACAGCTCGATAGACAACCTTGACGCGATAGACATAGGAGAGATATCGCTGAGTTCTGTGACGCTGAAAGACATTCAGGGCGGTATATCCATGCCGGTAGACCTCCCCGAGGGCTATAAGAACATCTCCGGCAACAAGACGATAACCGTCACCTTCCCCGGTGCTGACGGCTTCGGTCAGCTGGGCTTCATGGTGCCTTCCGATAACTTCACGATCATCAATAAACCGTCGAACTTCGACGTCAAGGTACTTACCAACGAGCTTACCGTCAATGTGGTCGGCTACTCCAACTACATTCAGGAAATGACCTCTTCCGACATCTACGCGACAATAAATCTGCTGGGTGTCGAGCTCGCGCAGGGTACAAAGACCGTAACCGTAACGTTCCGGCTCTCAGGCGCAAGCTCTCAGGCATGGGTAGCCGGCGAAGAGTACAAGGTCGAGCTGCTTATCACCGATGCCGAGGAAGACATTGAAGAACAGGAGTCTGTCTGATCATTCCGGCACGGTACCCGCACGGTCAATCATGGCAAGTCTCTGCCTCACAGCAAAAAAATCTGCTCCTTCTGGTAATCAGAAGGAGCAGTTTTTTTCATATTTAACAGTGATACATTCGAAGCTTTCCCCGGTCCCGAGCATAGCGGCCCAGGTGCGCAGGCACCGGTTCAGCAGATCTTTTCGAGATCACGGCGCAGGCGCTTGATTATTCGCTTTTCAAGGCGCGAGATATAGCTCTGGGAGATACCGATAAGATCGGCAACTTCCTTTTGGGTGAGCTCTTTGCCGTCGATGAGGCCAAAACGCTTCTCCATTATGAAGCGCTCGCGCTCCGGGAGCTTCGCGACAGATTCCAGCAGAAGTTTCTTTTCAGCCTCGCTCTCTATATTCTCGTTTACAACATCGTCATCAGTGCCGAGAACATCGGCAAGCAGCAGCTCGTTGCCGTCCCAGTCGATATTCAGAGGCTCCTCGATGGATATTTCGGCACGGTACTGGTTCGCCTTCCGAAGGAACATAAGTATCTCGTTCTCGATACAGCGTGACGCGTAGGTCGCAAGTTTTATGTTCTTGTCGGGACTGAATGTGTTGACCGCCTTTATCAGTCCGATCGTGCCTATGGATATCAGATCTTCAATGCCGATACCTGTGGATTCAAACTTCTTCGCGATATAGACGACCAGCCGCAGATTGTGGGTTATCAGCTTGTCGCGGGCATCCGGTGAGCCTTTCAGCAGCCCCTCGAAGGCTTCATCCTCCTCGTTCTTTGAAAGCGGCGGCGGCAGATTGTCCGAGCCGTTTATGTAGTAGACGCTGTTAGGTGTGCTTCTCGCCATTATACGGCGTATAATCTCGTTTATCCTTGCTGTTACGTTCATTTCCTTACTCCTTGATTTTTTATTTCAGCAGCTTTGTGCTGACGAGAGCGTCGAAATCCTCGTTTCTGAGAGCTTCCGCAGAAACGGCTATGAGCGCGTCCAGGCGCTTTCTGCTGCCGCGGAGTTTCACCGTTACACTGTCCGGCAGAAAAGCCGCGGCAAGCGAAGTTCCTGCTGCCGTAGTCATCGGTATCAGTCTTATCCCTGTCACATCGTCAGTGCCGCCGTTGTCAAGATAAGCCCGGACATTCTGCGGAAGAACCGGTCCGGCAGCCTCCGCCCTGCATAATATCACCGGTCTTCCGGTAAAGTAGTCCCGCAGGAAATTGCCGCTGTCAGCTATTGCCGAGAGTACAGCAGTTCTGCCGCCGTATCTTACCGTAAGCTCGACCCGTCCGCTGCCGGCAGAGCTGTCCGTGTAGCGTCTCCACATAAGCAGTACGCCGTATATCACCGCGGATGATATCACGAGTACAAGCGCCGAGACATTCATATATGCGTAACCGTTGGCAGAAAAGATGAAATCCGTCCCCGAAAGCCCGTGTATAAGTGCCGCCGCTCCTCCGACAAGCATACTTACCGTGATACAGAGCAACGAGCGCAGAGCCGTATCACGCAGCGACCCGAAGCCGAACGCCGCAAACACTATTGCCGCAGTGAGGACGGCTTTTAGCGCCAGTGACGCTGCCGTCGGTATTTCCAGCAAAGCCGCGAGCGATGTTATCCCGCCAAGGATCGATGCAAGAGTGAGCCGGAACACCGCAAGCCGTGTGTGCAGAAGCCCGGAGACTGCCCGGAGTGTGAAATAAGTTATGTATATGTTAATTACGATGAGTACATCTATGTAGACGATCATTCCGAACGCCCCGCTTTCGCTGATAATTATACTACTTCCCGGCCGTGAATAATGTCGCATTATAACAGCGAAACAGCTGTTATACTGTAATTATTTGTGGAAAATATCAAATTTATCGGATTTTTTGAAAAAATACTAAAGTTTTCCCAAAATCTGCCGATATAATATATGGTAAGAAATCCGTAATTGTCTATATTACGAAAGAGGCGATATATATGAGTGATATAAATATTCTTTATCCGGCAGTATCCGACAATGTCCGGATGTCACGCATGACAATGCAGGCAAATACAAGAGCGACGGAAAAAGAAAACGAGGCTGCGTCAACACAGAGCCTCGTGAAATCGTATTTTGATTCGTTGAGAGAACGCTCGGACGGTGAAGCAAAGAAGCTGCTCGAGGACCTCGAGAACACGCAGCTTTCGCAGATGACCAAGATGTTCACCGATTTGCAGAGCTCCACCGTGGATAATACCAGCAGGCTGTTTGAAGATCTGCGTATCAAGCCCACCGACGAAGCAAGCGCACTTGCGGGAGCTATGAAGCCCCCGGCTTCCGACAATACGGACGCGGCTGTAAAGGCAGCGGCAATGAACGTCACCGGCGAAGCGGATAAGGCAGATGCTTCTGAAAAAACAGAAAAAACTGCCGCGACCCTCAACATCACAGACAAAGCCCGCGAGAACAAGGTTGACGAAACGGACAAGACTGACGAGCGCGACAAGACCGACGAGGTCGATGACGGTGATCTGACCGAAAACACGCTTGCGAAGTACGTCAGAAAGCTCACTGAGAAGGATCAGGTCTCGGCGGACAACGAAAAACTGAATGATATTACCGCCAGAACGCTTGAAACGGTGCAGAAGACAAAGCAGTCGTTCTTCCGCAGCCCAGAGACCGGCGAGATAGACCGCGGCGGCGCATTCAACGCGGCTGAGGATTTCGTGAAGAGCTATAATTCCTTTGCGAACGACATAGCAGGTTCCCAGAACAACACCGTCGCAGGAAAATCCGACTTCATAAACGGCATGACCATATCATTCCGCCCTAAACTCGAAAGAGCGGGCATCGAACAGAATGAGAACGGCGAACTCGAAGTTAACAAAGAACAGTTCGAGAAAGCCTCGGACAAGGACCTTGAAGGCGCATTCGGCAAAAAAGACTCCTTCGCCGATTTCATCGAGGGTCAGGCGAAACAGCTCGCCGCTTATGCCCAGACCGACCTGTATCAGCGCTCCAGCGCCTATTCCGACTCCGGCAACATCACACAGGTATCAAATATCAACGGCATCTACTTCAATATGTTAGGTTAAGCAGCCGCTTACGCCTGAGCCCGGGCTTTGGCACGGTACCAACATTGTTGAGCTGTCCGTTACATTCAAAACAGACAAGTCCCTGACTCACAAACACAAAAACTGCTCCTATTGACTACAATAGGAGCAGATTTCTTTTTATTTACAGCGCAGCGGTCGGAGTTTTTTGAAAGGGGGGCTGGACGAAGCAGCGATTGACCGCACGAAACCCGCAAGCTGCCGGTTAATCACCGCAGGGTTCGAACTCGAAGACATCATCGTCGCTGCCGCCTGCCGGGAATTCCAGGACTTCATCATCGAAGCCGGAGTCGGAACCCGAACCGTTCTCTTCACATTCAAGCAGCGCCGCAAGGCCGTCGGTAAAGGCACGGTACTTCTTCATCAGCGCAGGATGGTTCTCACGGACAAAGTCCTCATTGCCCTCTTTGGCAGCAAATTCGAGAGCGCGGGCATCCTCCGAAAGGCTCATATTTCCAACCATTTTAGACGTACTTTTCAGAGCATGGACAAGTATCTCATAGTCCGGAATATTGTCTTTTTTCAGCGCTTTCTCCATTAAAGTACGCTTTCCTACACTCTCCGAAGCGAACTGGATCAGCAGGGTCCGGTAGAAATCCTCATCGCCCTGGCAGTAGTGGAGTCCCTGATCCGGGTCTGCACCGAGCTCACGAAGTTTCGAACAAAAGTCGTCTTCCTGCTTCTGTTCCGGCTCCGGAACCGCTTCCACAGGCTTCGGTCCCGCTGCGGCATTCGGCTTCACATAAGTGACCAGTGACAGCGGAAGTACTCTCTTCAGCACTCTCTCCAGCTCAACCAGCTCTATCGGCTTGCTGACAAAGCCGTCAAAGCCTTCGGCAAGGAACATCTCCTTGGCAGTGCTGACGGCATTTGCAGTCAGCGCGACCACAGGCAGGTCATTTCGGAGCCTTGCAGCATCGGAGCGTATCCGTTTCATAGTCTCAACACCGTCCATGCCGGGCATCATGTGATCCATGAACACGATATCGAAACGTTTCTCACGGCACTTTTCAAGGGCTTCGAGGCCTGAGTCCGCAGTCGTTACATTCATTCCGTAACGGCCGAAAATGCTCTTCGCCACAGTAAGATTCATGGGCTCATCGTCCACTACGAGAGCTTCAACACCGTCACAGCGCATAACGCCCTCTTCATCCGGTTCGTCATCGATCGTGATGTTCAGTATAGAAGCTACGGGGAAGCAGTAGAACGGCTTCTCCATGATGTGCGCCTTTGAGTCTTCCGGCAGCGTGAATTTGCTGTCCGCTACGATGACAACCATCATCTCTTTAGCCAGCTTTTCCATGAGATCGATATTGCTGAGATACTCGGCATCAGCGACAAACAGATGCGTGAGCTTGACCGAATCAAGCAGCTTTCTCAGGTTTTCGACATTGTCGACGCGGTGCATACGCACATTCAGACCGCTGACTATGTTTTTTACCATTATGTTGTAGTATTCCCGGACATTGGGGTCCGCGAATTTTTCAAAATGCAGGAACGCTCCCAGGCACAGCCTTTCCCTGTCAGCCACGGACATACAGCCTGTGTTGTCCACTACCTTCTGCGGTATGCTGACATGGACTGTGGTACCGTTGTCAGGCGAGCTTTTCAGTGTCATAAATCCGCCGAGCGAGGACACAAAACCCGACACTATCGCCATACCAAGACCGAGACCGCCGCTGGAGCGGGTACGGCTGGAGTTGGCCTGATAGAAACGTTCGGAAATACGCTCTATCTCTTCCTCGCTCATTCCTATTCCGGTATCGGTGACCTCGATGCACAGGTTCACACCGTAATCCTGCGGCACGGCGGAGATCCGCACATATACACCGCCCTCACGGGTATATTTCAGACCGTTTATTATAAGGTGGCTGAGTATCTTTTTCAGCTTGCCTACATCTGTGTTCATCGACGTGGGGATAGCCGGATCAACGTCTATGACGAGCTCAAGGTTTTCGGGCTTGTGCGGACGCAGCTCCGCCACGAGATCGTTGAGCACCGAAGCTATCATATAGTCCTCGCAGTTATTGGCGAGTTTGCTGCGGTCTATCTCGGAATAATCAAGGATATCGCTTATCTGTTCGGCGACTCTCTTGCCCGCGTCGCGTACCGCTATCATATCCGTGCGTATCTCGTTGTCGGTCTCCTTGTCGATGCATATTCCCGAAAGGCCTATTACTGCATTTATCGGGGTACGCAGTTCATGTGAAACGTTGGCAAGGAAGTCATTCAGCCTGTCAGTGGCATCTGTGAGCTGTTCGATCTCGGAATGGGACTTGTTCAGCACCTGGTTCCACTTATCTATTATGACCTTTGCGATCCACCCTACCATGAAGATCATAGCGATATGCAGGAGAATACGGGTTATCAGAAGGCTGTCGAACTCCTGCTCTGCGGTGATCATCTGCCATACCTCATACGACATTGTAAGGAAGTATGTGACCTGACAAAGGGTTATCAGCGCCTTTATACCCGTCATGGTGTAGAGGGTTATCACCGCCGTCATGACCACGGCAAGGTCGAAAGTACTGGTCTGATGCACTCCGTAGAAGAAGAAGGTACACATCATGAGGATCGAGCAGATCCATAACCTCTGATTATCCTTGAAACTCTGACGGATGTGCATGACCCAGCTTACGCCGACACCGGCTATAATAAGCAGGAGCGGCCATTTCTCCCACCCCATGAGCAATGACTCGCCGATCAGGATAGAAGAGAAGATAGTGTAGCTTATCAGCATCATCAGGTGGGACGCCTGAAAAAGCTCGTTGTTTTCCGTGTTTGTTTTCATTTTATTGTTCCCTCATTTTATAATCAACGTCCTCGCTGATCATATCGAGCATAATGCCCGCGAATTTCGGGTCAAACTGTGTACTCATGCCGCGTTCTATCTCCGATCTCACATATTCCTGAGAAAGAGGATCACGATAGCTTCTGTGGCTGGTCATGGCATCGTAGGCGTCCGCGACTGCGATTATTCTTGCCTCCTCCGGTATATCCTCGCCGGCGAGCCTGTCGGGATAGCCTCTGCCGTCATATCTTTCATGATGCCAGCGCGCACCGGTAGCGAGTTTTGGCATCTCTTTTATATTCTGAAGTATGCGTGCTCCCATTACGGGGTGATGCTTTATGAGATCGTACTCCTCTTCGGTCAGCTTCGCAGGCTTGTTTATGACGGCATCGGGGATGCCTATCTTGCCGACATCATGCAGCAGAGCCATGAGGTATATGTCGCCCTGCTCCTGTATCGAGTAGCCGGAGCGCTTCGCTATCTCGCGCGAATACCGCGCCACTCTGTCCGAATGACCGTTTGTATAAGTATCCTTCGCGTCGATAGCGTCCGCGAGGGAATGGACTACGTTGAGCAGCAGGCTCTTGTTCTCCTCGGTCTTCTTATCCACTTCGTCGCTCAGACGGCGCTGGAGACTTATGAGTTCAAGTATATGCTGTACGCGCAGCAGCATTATTTCCGGCACGAACGGCTTCTTGATGAAATCCATGGCACCGATGGACAGGCCTTTGCTCTCCGCCTCGGAGCTTTCGTCCGCGGTAAGGAAAATGACCGGTATCATGGCTACATCGCGCTCCATGCGGTGTAGTTTGTCCATTACCTCAAAGCCGTCCATTTCCGGCATCTTTATATCGAGAAGTATCAGGTCGGGTATATTTTTCTCAACATACTGAAGCAGCTCGCGCCCCGAAGAGAACGCGGTCACTTTATAACCCTCCCTGCCCAGCACATGACTCGCGACACGGCGGTTCGTAAGGTCGTCGTCCACCACGACTATATTGCTTTCTGTAAAAGGTCTGACCGGCATTCCCTCTTTGCCTATGAACTCCACTTCATAAGTCACGTCCACATCGTTGCCGAACTTTTCGCCCCACCTCTGCATCAGGTTATTCATCACCTTGGGGATGGCGGCCTCACGGATATCGGTAAGGAAAATGAAATACTGATTGAAGCGGCTACGCATCAGGATATCGGATTTACGCAGGGACTCGCGGATATGGTTGCCCATTTCATCACAGCGATCCTTGTATACCTCGTCCTGTATACCTGAAGTATTCGTCAGTGTCAGAAGTATCTTGCACGCTGTACGCCTGTTGCGGATGGTGTAGCGCATAATATAGCGGTAAACGTATGAGAAGGCTTCTTTGTCGAGCTGGAGTGCAACGTCCGGTATGGTGCGCTCACCGAGAATGGCGGACAGCATACCGATATCGAGCTCCTTGACGCTGGCTTCGTCGTCGTTGAACTGATCTGCGCGATAAACGGAGAAGCCGTGTTTGCCATTCTGCTTTACCGAGTAGAGCGCCTTGTCCGCGAGCTTGAGCAGAGCGTTATAGTCGTTGCCGTGTCTCGGTACGAATACGGCACCTATTGATGTTCCCAGCGGGATATCCATATCCTCGCCCATCAGCCGCTTCGCGTCCGCGACAAGCTCTTCATTGAGGCGTGTTGTCAGTGCCTTTACCTCTTCCTCGGTCAGCATATTCATACCGAACGCCACAAACTCGTCGCCGCCTACTCTGGCACACTTACTGCCCGCCGGAACAGCCGCGGCGATTATCTTCGAGAAGCTGATAAGTACCTTGTCGCCCATTTCGTGTCCATAGATGTCGTTGACCAGTTTGAACGAGTCAAGGTCGATCATCATCAGCGCACCCTTCTGCATAGCGCAGATCCGTGACATTTCGACACCGGCAGCGCCCTTGTTCAGAAAACCCGTAAGACGGTCTGTTGTCGCCTCGGTCTTGAGGCTCATCATCTTTTCCTGCTTGGAGACTATGTTGTTTATACGGCGCAGCAGCACGTCCGGGCTGAAAGGCTTATGTATGTAGTCGGACACGCCGACCTCAAAGCCGCGGCTCTCGGTGTCGGCATCCTCGTTGGCCGTAAGGAAGATAACGGGTATCTCTTCCCTGCCGAGCTCCTTTTCCAGCCTGCGCAGATGTTTCAGCGCTTCGAAGCCGTCCATTTCCGGCATCTTTATATCGAGAAGTATCAGGTCGGGCGACTCATGCGTTTTTATGTAATCAAGCATGGAACGCCCCGATTTCAGCGCCGTGACACGCATATTGTTCTTGCTCAGTATGTGTCCCGCCATTTGCAGATTGGCGGTGTCGTCGTCTACCACCATTATCCAGTTTGCCATATTATCAATCCGCGCCCTTCACGAGCCGCGGCTCCTTTCCTTCTTTATTTCACCGAAACCAAATGTTATACATATTTTATTATATCACAAAATCTTTATTTTGTAAATCGAAATATTAAAAAAACACAGAAAAAAGCGCTCTGACGCTCAGAAACAAAAAACAGCTTAGCAATCAAAAACTGCTCCTTATGACTAACATAAGGAGCAGTTTTCCTTCATGTTCAATAACGAAGTGGTCAACGTTTTTGAAAGGGGGGCTGGGGGGAAACTTTTCTCAAAAAGTTTTCTCCTGTCCCGGGCGTGAACGGCTATTTACAGATCCACTATCAGTTCTACGGGGCAATGGTCGCTGCCCTCGGTCTCGCTGTGGATTATCTGGTCTTTTACTTTCTGCATCAGGCGCTCTGACACGATGAAATAGTCTATGCGCCAACCCGCGTTGTTGCGGCGCGCATTGAAGCGGTACGACCACCATGTATAGGCTCCGGTCTTTTCGGGATACAGTCTGCGGAACGTATCCGCGAAACCTGCCCCAAGCAGCTCGGTCATCTTCCCACGCTCCTGATCGGAAAAGCCCGCGTTCCCGGCATTGGCTTTCGGGTTCTTGAGGTCTATCTCGTTATGAGCGACATTCAGGTCTCCGCAGTAGATCACAGGTTTCTTCTTGTCAAGCTCCGAAAGATAGCCGCGCATTGCATCCTCGAATTCCATGCGGTAATCTATGCGCAGCAGTCCGTCCTTGGCGTTCGGCACATAGCAGCATACAAAAAAGAACTCATCATACTCGCAGGTTATGACTCTGCCCTCGTCGTTGTGCTCACCGTTGAGACCGTAGGTGACGTTCAGCGGCTCACGCTTTGTGTAGACAGCTGTACCGGAATAACCGGCTCTTTCGGCGCTGTTAAAGTATTTATAGTAGCCCTCGGGGGAGAAATCCGCCTGCTCCGGTTTCATTTTCGTTTCCTGAAGGCAGAAAATATCGGCGTCCGCAGCGTTGAAGAACTCCTCAAATCCCTTTTTCAGACAGGCACGGAATCCGTTTACGTTCCATGTGATTAATCTCATCTCAATGCTCCTTTAAGTATAAAAAGCCCCCTCCGTTCAGCCGTTCATGCGGCCAGACGGAAGGAGCATAATCCGTATGTTCAGCACATCTTTTCGGAGAGCTTTACGCCGCCGAGAAGATGAAAATGCAGATGCTTGACGGTCTGGCCGCCGTCGTCGCCGATGTTGGTGATGATGCGGTAGCCGCTTCCGAGTCCGTTTTCGGCTGCCAGCTTCTTCGCGACAAGCATTATGTCGCCGACTATGGGAGCCGAGGTCTCGTCAAGAGCGTTCACGCTCTCATAATGTGCTTTGGGGATAATGAGTATATGTACAGGCGCCTGAGGATTGATATCCTTGAACGCGAGGAGCTTATCGTCCTCATAGACCTTTGCCGAGGGTATCTCACCCGCCGCTATCTTACAGAAAATGCAGTCATTCATCGCTCTTTTCTCCTTCTTCCTTAGTTTCAAGCTCGGAGATAATGCTTATGAAACTCTCCGCGCCGTCGAAGTCCTTGTAGACCGACGCAAATCGTATGTAAGCCACCTGATCGGTATTCTTCAGCTTTTCAAGCACCATATCGCCGATCTGACCTGAAGATACTTCCTTCTGGAGGTTATTTTTCAGGTCGCTTTCTATCTCATCGACCATATTCTCTATGCTCTCGTAGGTTATAGGGCGCTTTACCGTAGCCCTGCGGATCCGCTCCGCCAGTTTATCACGGTCGAATGGTTCTATGGAATGATCCTTCTTTACGACCATAAGCGGTACATCTTCAACTATCTCATAAGTCGTAAAACGAAATTTACATGACAGGCACTCACGCCTTCTGCGTATCCTGCCGTCCGTGGGTCTCGAATCTATGACCTTGCTGTCCTCAAATCCGCAATCCGGACATCTCATAGCCTGATCGCTCCTTTCACTTTGCGGTATCTTGTATTACTTATATTATTGTACCACAAAATATAGCAAAATGCAAGAATTTTTTTCAAATTCCGCATATTTTTTTACGGTCTGTATATTACAGTCCGGCAATATTCCTTATTACCCACCAGCCGAGAAACATGACAAGGAATACTATATTCAGCCAGCCGGGCTTTATCATAAAGTCCGCTTTCCCGGTACGCAGATATGCGGCTGAGGCGTAGACTGCCGCATAGCCGACGTACAGCATTTCAGGAATGAACATATAGTTGCTGCGCAGAGCTTCAACGAACCGGAAATGAAAAGCATTAATCACAAAGCCCGTATTTCCGCATCCGGGACATTTCAGCCCTGTTATTTTCCTGAATATGCATGGCAGCGAGATATTGAAGCCGAGCACAATGACCGCATAGGCCCCAAGCACTGCCGCGATGACCGCATACACGAGCAGGAGTTTTTTTACTCTTTCATTCATATCATCAAAAACAAGAAAGGTCTGCCGGCAAGGCAGACCCTTCACGGAGATTATGCAGGCATATTGTTCATTTCGTTCTGAACGAGCGCCATTGTAACGATCGGGCAGATGATGGAGAATACAACGTAGAGGACCTTGTCGTCCTTTGCGGGAAGCCCCTTCTGTGCTCTTATCTCGTTGAGGTTATCGGCAGCGTTGATACCGAAGAAGATCTCACCTACATAGAAGAAGAGAAGAACGAACTGGATAACAGGCTCAAGGTTGCCTATGCTCTTTCCTCCTGCTTTGTAAAGATCGTTGATAGCGCCCCAATACCATACAAGTGCGTAGATGCCGCAGGTAACGATCGAAAGGATTATTACCAGAGCGACGGATTTCTGCTTGAACATACCTATGTTCTCCTTTCAAAAAAATACTGTAGAGAAATTATAACATACTTTAACAGTAAAGTCAATATTTTCGGCAAAAAAAATGACCCGCTTTCCGAAGAAAGCGGGATTAATTTTATGCTTTTTTCTTTGTCTCGGGGTGAGCGTTCTTCCATACTGCCCACGCGGGTCCCGCGATGAATATGGAGGAATAGCAGCCGGCGATAAGGCCGATGAACATCGGGAATACGAAGCTGATTATCGACTCAACGCCGCAGATAAGCGCTACAACGCACATCGAAAGCACGGCGATAGCTGTTGTTACCGTAGTTTTAATCGAACGTGTAAGCGACTGATTGATACTGCCGTTCACAAGTTCATCTATGGTGAGCTTCTTGCCGTAAAGCTTGCGGTTTTCTCTTACACGGTCGTAAAGAACGATCGTGTTGTTGATCGAGTAACCGAGTATCGTAAGGATAACCGCCATGAAGTTCGCGTCTATCGCAAGTCTCATGAATACGAACGTCGCGAATACCATGAATACATCATTTGCGAGGGCGACCAGCGCGAACGCGCCTGCCGACCAGCCGCCGATGTTTCTGAAGCGGATGCCTATATAGATGATGAGAAGGATAAACGAGAATATTACCGCAACAAAGCACTTGAGGAAGAAGGAGAAGCCAGCGCTGGGCTTAACGTCCTGGCTGTTCACCAGCTCAAGGCTGTTATCGGCGAATGTCTGACGGAGAGTGTCGGTGACCTGTACCTGTACGTCAGCGGTAAGTCCTTCGTCGGAAGCGAAGGATACCTGAACGGTCTCAAGGTCGGAGCCGAATGCCGAACCGGTGGTCACACCGACTGTACCGAGGCTCATGCCCTCAACTGTGGATTTGACCGAGTTGACATCGATCGTACCCTGATAGCTGTAGGTGAGCATTGTACCGCCCTTGAACTCGATATCCACCGGGACACCGATGATAAGCACGGTTATTATCGTGATAACGGCTATCGCTATCGGGATAATAAAGAATATCTTCTTGTTCTTGAGGAAGTCGAACTTGTTATTATTCATTAAGCCGCACCTCCCTCTTTTTTCTTGCCGCCGTAGAATACGGGGTTACGGAAAGCTCTGAATCTCGATATCGACATCGTCATAAGTCTGGTGGTGAGGATACCGAAGAGGAAGTTGAGGACTACGCCGACTGCGAGAGTGTAGCCGAAAGCGTAGATAGAGCCTGCCGTGGACACGCCGAACCATGTGAATATAGGCGTGAGGATTATCGCGCACCAGCTGTCGGGGGTACCGAAGGCGCCCATTAAGATGACCGCGATTATAAGCATTGTGATGTTGCCGTCAAAGATAGCGGAGAACGCACGCTTGAAACCTATATACAGCGCACCGTCTATCGTCTTGCCTGCGTAAAGCTCCTCTTTTATGCGCTCGTTGGTGATAACGTTCGCGTCAACGCCCATACCTACCGCAAGAATGATACCCGCGATACCTGGAATAGTCATCGTGAAGCTGTCGTTGAAGGCGAAGAAACCTGTTATAGCTGCGAATGTGCCTGCTACCTGACCGGCCAGGGAGATAGCAGCCATAACACCGGGAAGTCTGTACATTACGATGATAAGCACGCAGATAAGCGCAAACGCGATAACGCCCGCGATAGCCATAGCGTCGCGCGCACCGGTTCCGAGCGTAGGCGATATGGTGCTGAAGCTGTCCGTAATGAGCTTGAACGGGAGGGAACCGCCGTTTATCTTGTCCGCCAGAGCCTTTGCGTCCGGTCCGGACTCGAAGCTGCCGGAAATGGAAGCCTTGCCGTCATAGATGATAGCGTTTACGGTAGGAGCGGATATTTCTATATCGTCCATCCAGATAGAAATTCTGTTTCCGTTGCCGTACGCCTCTTTAGTGGCCTCCTCGAAGGCTTTCTTTCCGCTTTCGTTGAGTTCGAGGGATACTGCCCATTCACGGCTGCCGTCTTTGGCTGTGTCGTATGCGGGGTAAGCTCTCGCAACGTCCGTACCTGTCAGAACGACCTCAAGGTCTTCATAGGTCTGGCCGCTTGACAGATCGCCGCTGTAGCCCTTGCGGAAAGTGAGAAGAGCTGTCTCACCCAGCTCCTTGACCGCCTGTTCGGGGTCGAAGCTGTCGTCGTCGGACTGCCACGGGAATCGGCAGATTATTCTCCTGCTGTTCTGATCCACATAAATTTCATAGTCTGTGATGTTTTTCTCGACCATACGGGTCTCGATTATCGAGCGAGCCGCGTCAAGGTCTTCAGTGCTGACGCTTGCTGCGTCCGCCGAAGGTGTGAATGTTACATCCACGCCGCCGCGGATATCGATGCCCCAGCGAATATCCTTGACACCGCGGATATGCACCGTCTCAATGTCACCGTACCAAGTGCTGAATCCTGCCAGCGCGAAGTAAGTGAACACGGCGATCAGGATGAACACGATGAAAAACACCGGTTTTTTGACCTGCTTCAATTTGTGTTTTCACTCCGTTTCTTTTGCTTTCTTTGAAAAAAATTGAAAAAATTGCAAATACTTTATTATTATAGTGCAAAATCATAAATAAGTCAAGAGTTTTGCGCCATTTTTATAAAAAAACGGTATGCTTTTTATGAAAATCAGACGGAAAGCTCCGATCTCTCGCCAAGGATGTCCTTGTTCGCTTCCAGCACGGGCTTCACGCACTCTGCAAGGAATTCGACAGTCTGTTCGGGAGCTCTGCCGGTGAAATGCTCCGGTTTAAGGGTCGCAAGTATCTCTTCCTTGGTGATCTTGAATATCGGATCTGCGGCTATGCGTTCAACGAGGTCGTTTTCGCCGCCTTCTTCCTTTACTATCCTGCCTGCTGCCATGCTGTGCTGTCTGATGTGCTCGTGAAGTTCCTGACGGTCGCCGCCCTTCTCCACCGCATCCATGATTATATTCTCGGTCGCCATGAACGGCAGCTCCTTCATCACGCGCTGTCTGATTACTTTATCATATACGACGAGTCCGCCGGTAACGTTGAGCATGATATTGAGTATCGCGTCGGCGGCAAGGAACGCTTCCGCCACTGCTACACGCTTATTGGCGCTGTCATCGAGAGTTCTCTCGAACCACTGTGTGCCCGCCGTGAATGCAGGATTGAGCACATCTATCATAAGGTATCTCGAAAGCGCGGTGATACGCTCCGAGCGCATCGGGTTGCGCTTGTATGCCATTGCAGACGAGCCGATCTGATTCTTCTCGAAGGGTTCCTCGATTTCCTTGAAGTTCTGGAGCAGTCTGATGTCACAGCTGAACTTCGAGCAGCTCTCCGCAAGTCCGGAAAGTGCCTGAACTACCTGATAGTCGAGTTTGCGCGGATATGTCTGCCCGCTTACCGCGAAGCATTTTTCAAATCCCATTTCCTCCGCGATCATCTGCTCGAGCTTCTTTATCTTCTCACCGTCGCCGCCGAACAGCTCAACGAAGCTGGCCTGTGTACCTGTGGTGCCTTTCTGACCCAGCAGTTTCAGGTTCTTTATCCTGTATTCTATCTCCTCAAGATCCATGAGAAGCTCCTGCATCCAGAGTGTAGCGCGCTTTCCTACGGTGGTAAGCTGCGCGGGCTGGAGGTGTGTGTATGCGAGGCACGGCATGGACTTATACTTGTCCGCAAACTCCGCGAGATTAGCGATGACATTGACGAGCTTCCTGTGTACAACGTTCAGCGCGTCACGCATGATTATGACATCTGTGTTATCGCCTACATAGCACGATGTAGCGCCGAGGTGGATTATGCCCTTTGCCTTCGGACATACGAGACCGTAGGCGTAAACGTGGGACATAACATCGTGACGGACTTCCTTCTCCTTCTTCTCCGCTTCCGCGAAGTCGATATTGTCGATGTTGGCTTCAAGCTCCGCAACCTGCTCCTCGGTGATGTTGAGTCCGAGCTTCATCTCTGCTCTGGCAAGGGCTGTCCACAGTCTGCGGAAAGTGGAGAACTTCTTCTGCGCCGAAAAGATATACTGCATCTCCTGGCTGGCATATCTTGTACAGAACGGGCTTTCGTATGTGTCGTATCTGGTCATGGTATTCCTCCGTTATATTTTGATAAAACATACCCATATTTTAACATAAAACACGCCGTTTTACAACAGAAATAACAAAAAAACATCATTTTTTGCAAAAAATCAGAAAAATGTCAAAAAAACACTTGACAAACCGCGGCTTATGTGTTAAAATTGAAAAGCTGAATTGAATAATATTGCGGTGTAGCCAAGCGGTAAGGCACCTGACTCTGACTCAGGCATTTCCGGGGTTCAAATCCCTGCACCGCAACCATGCGCGATATCCGCGCTGTCAATCCGTATGTCACTTCGGTGGCATACGGAATTTTTCTGCCTCGCCGCCGGCATTCCTATCTATTGATACTGATCCTCGATACGGAGTTTTTCTTTTTTATTAAAGAAGCACCCCCGAAGCTTCCATTCACTGATACTGAGGTGAAAATTATGGTACACAACAGATTTGCGGTCATCGGAATAAGTCTGTTCGTGTGCTTTTTTATTTCTTCGTTCATCGGCAGTTTTCTGTCCTTCGCAGTCTGTGCAGTCTTCGCAGCAGCGGCGGTTATCTGTTTTACGGCAAGGAAGCGCGCCGCGGCCTTCGCAGTCTCTGCCTGTGCTGCGGCTTTTCTTATATACGGGATTTATTCCGCTGCGTTCATCGAACCTACAGAAACGCTGAAAGACCGCACTGTCCCCGTCACTGCGTCCGTTCTCTCCATCGGCAGACCCGGCAGGGATCATGCCTACATAACCGCAAGCGGCACTGCTGACGGAATACCCGTAAAGTTCTCGTTCTATTCGAACAATACCTTTGTCTCACCGGGCAGCACCGTTACCGCGGACGTTACGTTTTCCGATCTTATACATACCGCGTCATTCAACGACAGCTACAACTACTCCCAGGGCATATTCCTGCACGCTTACGCGGAAAACACCGAGTTCACCGAAAGTGATTTCTCACTGGTCGGTGCTATCAGCGGATATGCAAAGAAGCTGCGTTCCGATGCAGCCGCCTCTCTCAGCGTAGACACCGGCGGACTGCTGCTTGCAGTGTTCTTCGGAGACAAGAGCGTTCTCCCGGACGATATCGCAGCAGATATCCGAAGGTGCGGGCTCTCACATTTCACCGCTGTTTCCGGTATGCACCTGTCTATCATAATAATAGTACTTATGTCAGTGCTCGGAGTCCTTCCGTTCGGCAGGAACCGCATCGTACGCTTCATATCCGTGATCGCACTTACCGCAGCATTTATGCTGTTCTTCAATATGACCGCTTCGGTGCGCCGAAGCGGCATAATGCTGATCATATTCTACGGTTCGGAGCTTTTCCGGCGCGAAAGATCAACTCTCAACTCCCTCGGTGCCGCATTGACCCTGATACTGCTGGCCGAGCCTTTCGCCTGCCGCGATTCAGGTCTGCTTTTGTCCGCCTGCGGAACATTCGGTGCCGGAGTAGTGTCTCCTGCGCTGTGCAGTCTGCTTGAAAAGCGCATAAAGATCTCTCCCGTTCTGAACGCTGTTGTAACAAGCGTATGCGCCTCATACTGCACTGTTC
Source organism: Ruminiclostridium sp. (assembly GCA_016282095.1). Lineage (GTDB taxonomy): Bacteria > Bacillota > Clostridia > Oscillospirales > Ruminococcaceae > Ruminiclostridium_E. Next base: position 58,873 of record JAEEJW010000013.1, read on the forward strand.
CTGCATCGGCGCTGGTGTTCGGAGGCTTTTCGGTGCTTTCGCCGCTCACCTCGCCGCTGATACTGCCCTTCTTTACGGTCGCACTGGTATTTACACTGCTGTTTGTGCTTACGGGCGGTTTGTTCCGCTTTCTGCTGCTGCCCGCAGGCGCGGTGCTGAAACTCGTCATATACGCGGTACATTTCCTCGCAGGGTTCAGATACGCTTACATAGTCCCGGACAGTGAAATATTCCCTGTATTCGCGGCAGCTGCGGGTATATTTATAGCGGCAGCAGCGCTGATAGTCCGGCGCAGGCACATGAGCAGCCGCTTCACAGCCTATTCAGCCGTAATAGCCTTCTGTGCGCTGATTGGAATGGTGACCGCCGACAGGATAATTGACAGCGGCACCGCAAAGATAACCGTATATTCCGACGGAGATGACTATATCGCGGCAGTCTCCTACCGTTCAGGCGTGTCACTGTTCGCGTCGGGAATAAGCCGCAGCCTTTCGGACAAGGCTTATGATATAATGGCAGGACTGAGCATAAGTACATTCGATACGATCTGCGTCATAATGCCGGAAAACAGCGCCGTATATTCAAAGTCTTTCTCTACCCTGCCTGCCCTCCAACGGCATTTCACCGACGAAGACGAGTATATCTGCGACATCGGAGGCAAATACACGGTCAGCATCAGCGAGGACGCCTTCATGACTGAGTTCAACGGTGTTTCGGTGCTTATGACCGATATAAAATCCGCTCCGGATTACGGAAGTCAGGATATCGCCCTCTGCGCAGGCTACACCCGCTCCGCAGACCTTGAAGCCAACGGCATCACCGTGCTCTCTGCCAAACGGTATAAAGAATACCCCGGCGCCTACAACGCCTATTATGAACAGATCGAGCTCCGTATTGCCCCCGACGGCCGCGTGCGGGTAGTAAGCAGTTAGTCGCTTGCACTTGAGTTTTTTGCCCTGCGCGGGTGACGCCTGCGTGACGACGGACCAGATCGCTTCGCCTTGCAGATCCGGAAGGCAGTAAAACCGGAAAGCATTGAAAAAGGCAGAAAAATGTCTCTTGACGGCCGCAGCATACTGACATCTGAATAATGTAAAGACAGGAAACCGCTTAAACCCGGTTCCTGTCTTTTTTATGTTGATAGTAATAGTCGTAATAGATAAAAATATTCATTGCCTACTATTTTTATATGTTTAATATGCAGATTTGTTTTAATTCCTATTGACTTGATATGATTACAGGTGTATAATGTTAGCAAGTTAACCGAAAGCCGGTGATAAAATGAAATTCAACACTTCTCTGCTGCACGGTACGGCAGTGAATGACAAATACGGAGCGACACAGCAGCCGATCTATCAGGTAAGCGCATTCGCTCATGACAGCGCGGAGACGCTGGAAAAAGTGTTCTCGAACCACGCTCCCGGATATGCATACTCCCGTATAGGAAATCCGACTGTCGATGCCTTCGAAAAGCGCATAGCCGGGCTTGAAGGCGGCATAGGAGCTGTAGCCTGTTCATCGGGAATGTCCGCTGTAACAATGTCACTGCTCAATATCCTGCGATCTGGTGACGAAGTGATAGCAGGAGCAGGACTGTTCGGCGGTACGATAGACCTGTTCGGCGATCTCGCACAGTTCGGTATAACGGTAAAGTTCGTTGACAGCGTCACCGCAGAGAGCACAGCGCCGCTTATCAATGAGCGGACAAGGGCGGTCTTCACCGAGCTTATAGGAAACCCGAAGCTCGATGTTGTGGATATAAAAAGCGTCGCTGAAGTTTGTCATGCAAACAGTATTCCACTCATAATCGACAGTACCACCGCAACGCCATACCTCGCCCGTCCGTTTGAATACGGCGCGGATATCGTGGTACATTCCGCGTCAAAGTACATCAACGGCGGCGGGAATTCGATAGCCGGTGTAATCATCGACAGCGGCAGATTCAGGTGGGATACCGCAAAATTCCCTGCATTTGACGGGTATAAGGCATTCGGAAAGTTCGCATATCTTGCAAAGCTGCGGAACGGTTTCTGGCGCAATGCCGGAGTCTGTCTGTCCCCGTTCAACGCGTATATGTGTTCGGTCGGGCTGGAGACAATGGGACTGCGCATGGACAGGATATGCGAAAACGCAAAACAGCTTGCGGAGCATTTGCAGTCACTTGACGGCGTGACGGTTAATTATCCCGCGCTCGAATCAAGCCCTTATTACCCGCTCGTCAGGTCCCAGCTCGGCGGCAGGGGCGGCGGTATCCTGACGATACGCACAGGCAGCAAGGAAAAGGCATTCAGACTCATAAACTCGCTGAAATACGCGCTTATCGCAACGAATATCGGAGACATACGCACGCTGGTCATTCACCCCGCAAGCACGATATATCTGCATTCGGACAAAGAACAGCGCGAGCAGGCCGGCGTATATGATGATACTATCCGTGTGAGCGTCGGCATCGAGGATATAGACGATCTGAAAAACGACTTTGAGAATGCGATCGGATCATAGTTTCAACACTGCGCCGACAGGCAAAATAATAAGTAAACTACACAAGGAGATATTTAAAAATGGCTGAATTCAACATTACGGACAGCGTTGACATCACCGATGTGACCTGCCCGGTAACATTCGTGAAAGCAAAGGTAGCTCTCGATGAGCTCGACGACGGCGATATTCTCGAGATCCGTCTGAACGACGGCGAGCCTGTGCAGAACGTCCCGCGCAGCATCAAGGAAGAGGGGCACAAAGTGCTTGCACTGACGCAGAACGACGACGGCACATACCGTCTCATTGTTCAGAAGGTGGGCGATTGATATGGCAGAGCGCATAACGTCCGCCGACTTCAGCGAAAAGGTGCTGAACGCGGAACTCCCCGTACTCGTGGACTTCTACTCAGATACCTGCGTGCCGTGCAGAATGCTCTCACCCGTGCTTTCACAGCTCGAAAGCGAGCTCGGCGGAAAACTGCTGATCTACAAGGTGAATGTCGGTTATGAGCAGGAGCTTGTCGAAAAATACGAAGTACAGGCTTCCCCGACACTGATATTTTTCAAGAACGGCGAGGAAGTGGCGAGACTTCGCGGAATGACACAGAAAGCAAAGCTGATCGAAGAATTTGAAAAAATACAGTAAATAATAATTCTGTCCGGGCCGGAGCGGTCAGCGAGAGGCTTAAACCCCCGGAACATTTACTATAAGACAAGGAGACAATGACATGAAACTTACAGTTGCAGGAAAAAACAAGGAATACGCCGACGGACTCACCGTCGCACAGCTCGTAGAGCTTGAAAACGTCGAAACACCGCAGTACGTCACTGTCACGGTGAATGACGAGTTTGTCGAAAGCGGCGGCTTTGCGGAAACAACGCTCAAAGACGGCGATACAGTCGAGTTTCTGTACTTCATGGGAGGTGGCTGCTGATGCCTTTTACAAACGAACAGCTCGAACGCTACTCCCGCCATATCATCTTAAAGGAAGTCGGAGCGAAGGGTCAGAAGAAGCTCTCACAGGCAAAGGTGCTTATAATCGGCGCGGGCGGTCTCGGAGCTCCCGTAGCTTTGTATCTTGCGGCTGCTGGTGTAGGAACTATCGGCATAGTCGATGCGGACGAGGTAGATCTTTCCAATCTGCAAAGACAGGTGATACATACCACAGCCGACATCGGGAAGCCGAAAGTACAGTCCGCGAAAGAGACCATGGAAGCAATAAACCCCGACGTGACAGTCAACACCTACCATACGTTCGTGACAAGCGAGAACGTGCTTGACCTCATCAGGGACTACGATTTTATCCTCGACGGAACTGACAATTTTCCGGCTAAATTTCTGATAAACGACGCGTGCGTAATGGCAAAGAAGCCCTTTTCACACGCCGGAATAATCCGTTTCAAGGGACAGCTTATGACTTATGTGCCGGGACAGGGACCTTGCTACCGCTGCGTGTTCAGGAATCCCCCGCCTAAGGATGCGGTACCGACCTGCAAGCAAGCGGGCGTGATCGGTGCAATGGGCGGCGTCATCGGTTCCTTACAGGCTATGGAAGCAGTAAAGTACATAGTCGGCGCAGGCGACCTGCTAACGGGATATCTGCTGACCTTCGATGCCCTGAAAATGGAGTGGCACAAAGTGAAGCTCCCGTCTGATACCAGCAAGTGCGCGGTCTGCGGCGACCACCCGACGATCACCGAACTTGTTGATTACGAGCAGGCGGAATGTGATATGAAGAAATAATGAACAGTGAATGGTGAAGAGCGTAAAGTGAATAATTGTGGTATTCCGCTGCGCGGAATATATTAAAATGGCCGCCGCAGGCGACACCATAACTATTCACTGTTCCTTCTTCATTATTCACTATTCACTTCTTCCGGAGGTATTTATTCTATGATAAAACTAAGACAAGAAGACTACGAAAAGATACTCGCCCACGCAAAAAAAGAGGCTCCCGTGGAAGCCTGCGGACTGATAGCCGGGCACTTCGCCGGCGCGGATAAGATCATCGGGAAGGTATATATCCTCACAAACATCGACCACGCCGAGGAGCATTTTACCCTCGATCCACGCGAGCAGCTCGCTGCGGTAAAGGATATGCGCGCAAATGGTCTCGAACAGCTCGGGAACTGGCATTCTCACCCTGTTTCGCCCTCACGTCCTTCCGATGAAGACAAACGGCTCGCCTATGACAGCACCGCGAGCTATCTGATACTCTCGCTCATGGATGAAACGCCTGTTCTCAACTCATTCCACATTGAAAACAACGAAGCGACAAAAGAAGAACTTGTGATCGAATGAAAAGACCGTCCCCATAAACAGATCGGGGACGGTCAATTATTATTTCATGGATCAGACGGGTATTCCGGAAGCAATCACTTTATCATACCCTCAACTATGCCGCCGAGAGCTGAGAGTGCTTCAGGGATCTTTGCAAGATCGGCGATACCGGCCATAGCGCTGTCGGGTTTTCCGCCGCCCTTACCGCCTGCGATCGCAGCTATCTGCTTTACGATCTGACCGGCGTTGGCGCCCTTTTCTATCGCTTCCTTGCTGCAGATGCAGAGGAAGTTGCCCTTGCCGTCGGCATAGCCGGCGAGGACTGCTACGAAACTGTCATACTTCGACTTGATGTCGTCGCCTGCCTTGCGGAGATTTTCGCCTACCGTACCCTCGAGGGATGCGGAGAATACCTTGATGCCGTTTATCTCGGTAGCGTTGGCTGTAAGATCGCCCATAGCGTTAGCGGAGAGCTTTCTGTTCAGCTTGTCTATCTCCTTCCTTGCCTCGGAGAGCTCGGAAACAACAGCTTCACAGCGCTGGATAAGCGCGTTCGGGTTCGGCACCTTGAGAACTTCCGCAGCGCCTGCTATTGTCTGCTTTGCGGCTTCGAGAGCTTCGAGAACTCCGTAGCCTGTGACACATTCGATACGGCGCACACCGGACGCTACCGAAGACTCGGAAATGATCTTGAACAAGCCGGCCTTCGATGTATTGTCGAGGTGAGTACCGCCGCAGAATTCGGTGGAGAAGCCGTCCGCTGTGCTGACTACACGAACCACTTCGCCGTACTTCTCGCCGAACAGTGCCATAGCACCCTTCTTGCGGGCTTCCTCGATAGGAAGTTCCTCGGTTATAACATCTATACCTTTAAGTATCTCGTCATTGACGAGCTTTTCTGTCTGTGCTATCTCTTCGGGAGTCATAGCGCTGAAATGCGAGAAGTCAAATCTGCCGATCTTCTCATCAACATAAGAGCCCGCCTGATGAACGTGGTCGCCCAGAACCTTGCGCAGAGCCGCCTGGAGCAGATGCACAGAAGTGTGGTTGCGCCTTATAGCGCCGCGGCGCTCTGCGTCTACAGCTGCCGTTACTGTATCGTCAACAAAGAACTCGCCGCTCTCGACGCTGCAGTAGCATACGAACTGTCCGCTTGCCGCCTTCTTGGTATCAACAACGTTCATTATGCTGTCACCTGCGGTGATAACGCCGGTGTCACCGACCTGACCGCCCATTTCGGCGTAGAACGGGGTCTTTTCAATTACCGCTATCACGGAATCGCCCTCGGCACAGCTCCTGACAGCTTCGCCATCCTTGATTATCGCAAGCAGCTTTGTCTCCGATGTAAGCGAATTGTAACCCACAAACTCGGTATGGAAGCCCGAAACGGCGTTCATCGAAGCCTCGTCCCAGCCGCCCTTGAAAGCCTGATTTGCACGGGCTGTCTGCTTCTGGTTGGCCATAAGTTCCCTGAAACGCGCTTCGTCAAGTGTCAGACCCTTTTCTTCAAGTATTTCCTTGGTGAGATCCAGCGGGAAGCCATAGGTGTCATGGAGTCTGAACGCATCGTCACCGCTGAGGACGCCGTTCTCGCCAAGACCCGCGATGAGTTCGTTAAGAAGCTGTGTGCCCTTTTCAACAGTCTTGTTGAAGCTCTCCTCTTCGGTAGCTATTACCTTCTTTATATATTCGCTCTTTTCTTCAAGCTCCGGATATGCGGACTTGTTCTCTGCTATGACCTGATCCACGATCTCGGTGAGGAACGGCTTTGTCATACCGAGCAGTCTGCCGTGGCGCGCGGCGCGGCGGAGCAGTCTGCGCAGAACATAGCCTCTGCCCTCATTGGAGGGACGAACGCCGTCGCCTACCATGAAGGTCGTTGCTCTCGCGTGGTCGGTGATAACACGGATAGATACGTCGTCATTGTGATCTGCGCCGTAGGTTTTGCCGGTAACGGAGCAGATGCGCTTGATGATATTCTGTATCGTATCGACCTCGAACATATTGTCAACGCCCTGCATTACGCAGGCAAGACGCTCAAGACCCATACCGGTGTCTATATTCTTGTTCTTCAGCTGGCTGTAATTGCCGTTGCCGTCATTGTCGAACTGGGTGAACACGAGGTTCCAGATTTCGATGATACGATCGCAGTCGCCGGCCTGCTCGAAGCTCTCAAAGGGACCGTACTGCTCACCGCGGTCGAAGTGTATCTCGGAGCAGGGACCGCAGGGGCCGCTGCCATGCTCCCAGAAGTTGTCCTTCTTGCCGAGCTTCACGATACGGTCACGCGGAACGCCTATCTCGTCAGCCCAGATATCGCCGGCTTCATCGTCTTCCTCGTAGATCGTTACCCAGAGCTTCTCAGGCTCGATCTCCAGCACCTTCGTGAGATATTCCCACGCCCATGCCGTTGCCTCATGCTTGAAATAATCACCGAAAGAGAAGTTTCCGAGCATCTCAAAGTATGTGCCGTGACGAGCTGTGTGACCAACGTTCTCGATGTCGGGAGTGCGTATGCACTTCTGACAGGTGGTCACTCTTTTTCTCGGAGGAGTTTCCACACCCTGGAAGAATTTCTTCAGCGGAGTCATGCCCGCGTTGATGAGCAGCACGGAGTTATCTCCCTGCGGTACCAGCGGAGCTGAAGCCATACGCAGATGTCCTTTGCTCTCGAAGAATTTCAGATAGCTTTCTCTTAATTCATTAAGACCTGTCCATTTCATGATGATACCTCTTTTATTTTTATTGCTTTATTTATCATTCGCTGATGCCGAGGAAGGATGTGATGTTCTTCCAGAATATCATTTCCCGCTGGGAATCCGTAAGATCGATACGGTTAAAGCGTTCAAGTTCCTCGGACGCGCTCCACATGGGATAATCCGTGCCCCAGAAGACTCTGTCCGCCCCGTATGCGAGTATATATTCCTTAGCCTTTTCGGGTGTCAGATAATTCAGTGAGCTCGACTCGTCCACCCACACGTTCTCTGTACCGGGGAGCACTTTCACGGCGTTCTCCCACTCGGAGTAGCCGCCCAGATGCGCCGCGATCATTCTCTGCCGCGGAAAACGCTTCGCTGCTGTTTTAAGCTGCGACGGGTGTGAGTAGTTGTAGCGCTTGTCGCCTGTATGGAACAGTATCGGCAGCCGCCCGTCTATGACTTCATACATCTCCATGGCGTGCTTGTCGTCGATAGCGAATTTCTGGCAGTCCGGGTGCAGCTTGATGCCGTACAGGCCGAGACCTGTGACGCGCTTCACTTCGGCGTCGATCTCATCCGCGGACATCGACGGGTGCAGTGTGCAGAAGCCCACAAACATACCTTCACTGGCTTCCACGGTCGCGTGTATGAAATCGTTGATCTTGCAGACCTGATCGTGTGTAGTGGCGACCGAATGCACCAGACAGCGCTCAACGCCTGCGGCTTTGCAGTTGTCCAGCAGGGTCACGAGCCGCCCGTCGAACTTCATCGGTATCTCGTAGAACTGTCCGACATGCTCCGAGGCCTTCACCGCGATCTTATCCGGGTAAATGTGTACATGAGAGTCGAATATATGCATCTTATCCCCTTCGTTTCTTCTGTTCTCCTTGTCGTTTTCTCTATCTGTCCGACATATAACGATTTATTATAGCACTTTTTATAATAGATTTCAAGAGTTTTGCGCAAATTTTCCGAGATGTGTTGCAGAAAATTAACCGGATAATGGTTGCAAATATTGTCATTTTGTGATATAATAATTATGCCAAACAACACAATTTGATATTTAATAATATCTCTTGAATATTATCATATTCAAAACACATTCTTACTATTGGTAAGAGTGCAGGTTTTCGTGTGTTTTGAATACGAAATATTTGTGTTGTTTGGCGACAATCAAAACTGCATTTTTACAGTGCGCGGTTTTGATTGCCGCGCATTTTTTGTTTATATGTATTTCTATAAGTATCGGAGGTCAAGAAATGAGAAAAAGCATAATAACCGTCTCTCTATTGGCGGTCATCATATCTTTCTCGGCGTGCGTAACAGTTGACGCGGCATCACAGAAAGTGATGAACGACATTGATTCTATCGGGGAAGTAGAGCTATCAGATAAAGCACTGATCGAAAAAATCGAATATACATATTCGACATTAACGGAAAAGCAAAAGGAACAAGTCAAAAATTATGTAGTTTTATTAAATGCCCGTGACGAATATGATAGACTTGTTGCCGAACAAGCTAAACAATGGTATTCAATAATATCGGACGAGTCGATCCGTCTGGAAGAAGAACCAACTGAAACTATTCCTGTTGACGAAAATGGTATTGTTCAATATGATATACCGCAGGATGATGATTTTGATTATCAATACGATGCTGCTTTGGGAGGCATTATAATCTATGGATATAAAGGCAATTCAAAAGCTATTAAAATTCCCGATGAAATAAATGGAGAACCGGTACTGATATTAACAAGGAAAGAAGTATCAAAAGATCAGCCATACGGAAGAGAGCCCGAAACCCGCTGGGAACCTACATCGCGATATCCGGAATATTTATTGATACCAGACAATGTCACAATTGAGCAAGGAATTTTCGCGAGTACGGGATTAATCAGCATAAATATACCTTCGTGTATGACCTCAATTGGCGAAGGGGAATTTGCCGGCTGTCAAAGTTTACGTTACATTACTATACCCAATAATGTCACAATAATAAATCGAGGTGCTTTTAGCGGATGCACACATTTGGAAAGCATAGAAATACCAAATAGTGTTACTAAAATTGACGTAAACGCGTTTAATGGTTGTTCGAATCTGAAAAACGCCAAATTGCCCGATTGTATCACAGAAATAGGAAAAGGAGCTTTTTACGACTGTTCAAATCTTGAGGAAATCATTCTTCCGGCTTCTTTAGAGATAATAGACGAAAAAACGTTTATGAACTGTCAGAATCTCAAAAAAGTGATTGTACCCGAGAATATTAAATTGATCAATTTCTACGCCTTTGCAGACTGTGAAAACCTTGAAGAAATCAATATCCCCGATAATGGCGAAGCAATATATGATAAAGCATTTTCATACTGCAGCAAACTAAAGAATCTCGAATTGCCAGATAGCGTTTATGTATATAAAGCCGCATTTTATGAATCAAAAGCATTGACAGTAAAATATAAAGGGAAAGAATATAATTATTCAAATTTTGACGACCTTTATTCTGCATATAAAGCTAACTAAATGCTTTATAAATAACCGTTATTTGTCAGAAATAACCAAAATTCCCGACATTATTTTTAAATATACGCTATTGAAAAACTAACTGCAATATGATATACTGAAAGTTGCAAAAAACTAATCAGTCTAACAGACGGAGGTCAGTATGGAAAGCAGAAAAGTAATCATCAATGCCAAGGGCAACAAGAAAATACACATGGGTATAATCCCCGGTCATTTTGCAACAAACCACTCCCACATCAATCATTATGTCGATCTCAATTCGATCAAGACCAGCTTCTTCATGGCGCGTGAAACCGCAAAGGTGATCGCACAGAAGTACGTTTCGGTGCAGGTCGATACAATAATCTGCCTTGAGGGCACGGAAACACTGGGCGCATATCTTGCGCAGGAACTCTCCGACTCGGGTATGACTTCGGTCAACTCGGGCAAGGATATAGATATCCTCACTCCCGAGATCAACTCCAACGGTCAGATGATATTCCGTGACGACGCCCAGAAGAAGATATGGAACAAGCAGATACTCCTGCTCATCTCCTCGGCTTCCACAGGCTGGTCGATAGAGCGTTTCGCGCGCTGCCTCGACTACTACAGCGGAAAAATGGCAGGCTGCTGCGCACTGTTCAGTGCTATTGACGAGGTCATCGGAATCAAGGTGGACGCGCTGTTCACTCCCGAGGACATTCCGGAGTATCACTCCTACATCGCGTCGGAATGCCCGATGTGTAAGGCAAAGCAGAAAATCGACGCGCTGGTCAACGCATTCGGCTATTCAAAACTCTGATAACCCAAAACACAAGCCCGGTACACACTGTACCGGGCTTTTTCTGCGAAACGGCTTTACTCCGCGTGAGCCTTACGCCAGTCGGCGTTGGAAACGAACTCCTCGATGAACTGCTCTGTTTCCTTCTGCTCGGCGGCTTTGTACTCCTCGATCTGGTGTTCTTCAAGCCTTTCGAGCTTTGACACCTCCATGGTGGCATCTATGACCGCCTGGAGCTGCTTTTCGATCTCGCGGTTCTTCATCAGTATCTTGTGGCGCTGCAAGTGCAGCTCTTGCTGCTTGGCGTTTATATAGCGCTTGTGAATCGCTATGTCGGTGGCGTTGGTGACCGACTTGTACTTTTCCATGAGCTCGCGGTTGAGCCGCGCCAGCTCCTCAAGTATCTGTTCCAGCTCGGCTTCAAGCTGCGCAAGATCGGCGCGCATCTCCGCGAGAGTCCCTTTTTCGGTATCGAGGGTCTGCTCGCGGTATTCTTTCAGTCTCTGGAGAGTAAATACGAATTTTTTCACGGCAGGCACATCCTTTTATCAACTTACCGCTTCTTTCAGCAGTCTTATCGTTTCATCGAGCGAAAAGCTCTCGTTTGTCTTCTGGCACAGAAACGCGTTGATCTTGTCTATCTTGTTCATCGCTTCGTCCAGCTTCGGGTTCGTGCCCGGTTTGTATGCGCCTATGGAGATAAGGTCGATGTTGGCGTTGTACAGCGCCATGAGATTTCGCAGTTTGCTGGCCGCTTCCTTGTGAGCCTCATCACATATCATGGCCATAAGTCGGGATACGCTGACCGAAATATCTATCGCGGGATAATGGTTCTGCGCGGCTATTTTTCTCGAAAGAACAATATGTCCGTCGATGATGCCTCGCACGGTATCGGCGATAGGCTCGTTGGTGTCGTCACCCTCAACCAGCACCGCGTAAATCCCGGTGATGCTTCCCTTTTCAAAGCACCCGGCCCGTTCCAGCAGACGAGGCATCTGAGCGTAGATCGACGGTGTATATCCGCGCGCTATCGGCGGCTCGCCGATAGACAGTCCGACCTCGCGGTTCGCCATAGCGAAACGGGTCAGGTTATCCATCATAAGCAGCACGTCCTTGCCCTGCGACATGAAATATTCGGCAACGGCGGTGGCTGTCATGGGACATTTGTAGCGCATCATGGCCGGCTGGTCCGAAGTGGCGACAACGACTACCGAGCGCGCCATGCCTTCGTCGCCGAGGTCGTTCTCGATAAACTCGCGCACCTCTCTGCCACGCTCGCCTACCAGTGCGATCACGTTGATGTCGGCCTTGACCTTTCGCGCGATCATACCCATAAGTGTACTCTTCCCGACGCCGGACCCCGCGAATATTCCGATACGCTGTCCCTTGCCCAGCGTCAGTATGCCGTCTATTGCCTTGACCCCAAGCTCTATGGGCTCAGCTATCTTCGGCCTGGTCAGCGGATTGGTAGGCTCGCCGGAGATCGATACACTTCCGGTGTAAGCTATCTCGCCCTTTCCGTCTATCGGCTCGCCTATGGCGTTGATTATGCGGCCGATCATAGCCTCACCCGTCTTGACGCGGAGCTTGTCGCCGGTGTTGTCCACGATACTGCCGGGACCCACGCCTTCGATATCCGTGTAAGGCATCAGCAGCACCTTGTCGGATTGAAATCCCACGACCTCCGAATATATGAAGCTCTGCATATCTTTCGAGTATATGCGGCACACATCACCGATATTGCATTCGGGGCCCGACGACTCGATGCTCATGCCGACTATCTTTTCGACCTTGCCCATATAGCGGTAGGTGTCGGTCGTGCCTATCTCGGCTTTGAACCCTTTCAGATCCATAGATCCCTCCACGTTTATATAATGCTGTCCCGCCGCAGGAATATATCCCGCGGCGGGCGTTTTCATCAGTCTGTTTCTTCTTCCGGCTCTTCGTCAGCCGGTGCGGCACTGTCCTTGTAGACGACATCAGGAACTCCGGAATCATCTTCTTCGGACTTGGCTGACTTTTTCTTCGCACTGCCGCGCCTGGACTTTTCCGCGGCCTGGTCGCGTATCATATCCTTGATATCCTTGTCGCGGTATTTGCCTTTGCCGAGCTGCTCCACCATCTTGAGCTGCGTCATTACGCTGGCATCGGTGATCTCCGAGCCGTCGTCCACCAGCAGAGTTCCGGCAGGCGCGTCCTCCAGTATCTCCACATCAACGTGCTCACAGCTCCTGAATACATCTTTAAGAAGCTGTTCGTCTATCTCGGCTTCTTCCGACACGTCCAGTTTCGAGAGTGTCAGCTTCACATACTTGCTTGCCTTGTATTTCTTTCCCGCCTCGCGTATCATGCGGGTTATGACAGCTTTGTCCTTCTGTCCGAGCGCACCTATGGTGACTTTCTGACAGATATCAAATATGGTATCGAACAGCTGCCGCTCGTACTGCATCATTATGTCGGTCTTTTCGGCGGTTATCTGCTCAGCTGTGGCTTTCAGCTCAACGAGGCTCTCCTTGCACTTTTTCAGTGCCTTCAGATAGCCCTCGTCATAGCCCTGCTTGACTCCCTCTTCATAGCCCTGCTGCTTTGAGGTCTCAGCGAGGCGTTTTGCGTTCTCCTCCGCCTGTTTTCTTATATTGTCGGCCTCGGTGCGTGCTTCGAGCACAGTTTCCTCGGCCATTTTCTTTGTCTTGTCGTAAATCTCGGTAGCCTTTTCCTTGGCATGAATGACGAACTGCTCAGCCTCATGCTCGTATTTCGAGCGGATAGCCTCATACTCGGCGATCAGCTTCTCACGCTCAACGCGCGCTTCCTCTGCCGAAACGGTCTCGCCGCTGTCGGAGCCGCCGTTCTCCTGCTCGTCGTCCTCTGCCAGCAGAGCCTCGACGGCCTTTTCGGCATCGGAGAGCTGTGCCTGTGAAGGCTTCTTCTCCGGCCGCTTGCCGTAGACGGTCTTCATCACAGGCTCGTCGGTATCAAAATTATTCACATAGACGTATGTGGTCGTCCTGCCTTTGATGACGCCGCCTGCCATAGCGACCCTCCTTGCCTGCCGTTATGCTATTATCTCGTCGTCGCCGCCCTTGGAGATCGTGAGCTTGCCCTCGTCCTCAAGACGGCGTATGATAGCAACGATACGCTGCTGTGCTTCCTCGACGTCACGCATACGCACATTGTGCAGATACTCAACGTCGGTCTGTGTGGATTCCTTGTTTCTGGAGGACATATTCGCGTAGATGACCTCCGCGACCTCGGCTGTTGAGCCTTTGATAGCAACGGCGAGATCCTTCGGATCGACTTCGGTGATGAACGCCTGTATCGACATGGAGTCGAGACCGACGATATCTTCGAACACGAACATCTTCGAGCGTATCTCGTCAGCCAGCTTCGGATCACGCAGATTGAGCTCGTCGAATATGAACTTTTCGGTGGAACGATCCACCTTGTTGAGTACGTCCGCTATGTAGTTTACGCCGCCGACTTCCATGCTTTCAGTGGTGACTATGTTTGCAAATTTCTTTTCCAGTGTGTTTTCAAGGCTCTTGATAACGTCCGGGGACGCTGATTCCATTTTCGCGATACGCTCCACGACCTCGATACGCATTTCCTTGGGAAGCTCCGCAAGTATAGCCGATGCCTGATCGCTCCTTGCGTAGGACAGTATCAGAGCTATGGTCTGCGGATGCTCGTTCTGCACTATCGCAAGCAGGTTCTTATAGTCCGCCTTGCGCACGAAGGCGAAGGATTTGGACTTGAGCTGTTTGGTTATCTTATCGAACAGCGTCGCTGCTGTCTGGGGGCCGAATGCCTTTTCCAGTATTTCCTTGGCGTAGTCTATACCGCCCTCGGAAATTACCTTCTGTGTCAGGCAGACTTCATAGAAGTCATTGAGCACGTCGGAGACGATCTCCGCCGGCCAGTAATCCATCTTGGCGACTTCAAGGGTGATCTTCTCGATTTCATCCTCGCTGAAATATTTGAATACCTTTGACGCGTTCTCCGTACCTATGGCGGATATTACCATAGCTGCTTTCTGCACCATTGTGACATCCGCAATGGATCTGGGTATAGGACTCTGGAGCTCTTCAGCCACAGGGATTCACTCCTTCCGGTAAGTTTGTTTACTGGTCTTCGCCCTTCATCCATGTACGGATAAGCTGGGCAACGATCTCGGGATTGCTTGTGGAGAAGTCGCGAATCTCCTTCTTGAGGAGAGCGTCGCGGGACATCTCGTTCTCATCGCCCGAGAGACTCTGTATATCGTAATCGTAATCTTCGTCCGGCGGTGCCGATGCTCTTTTTTCCATTTCTTCCTCGCCGTAAGCTATCGAGCCTGCCACAGCGGGGCCGTGTCCGGCGGCTGCGATAGCGGCAGCACGCCTTGCTTTTATGCGTTTCTTGTTCGAGCCCGCTGCCAGAAGCGCCACTACAAGCAGCGCGATAAGCAGTATACCCAGCGCGATGATGATGAATACGAGCGTATTCCTGTTGCCCTGTACCACCACTGAGCCGTCTCCTGCCGAGCCGCCATCCGTTCTGTCAAGTCTGAAGTTCATCGCCATGAACGACACCTTATCGGAATTCGTACCGATAGCCGTCGCGATGAATTTCTCCCAGCGCTCTCTTTCGACTTCATTGAACTTCTCCGCATCATCGTCCACAATTACAGAAGCGGAGATATTGTCGTAGCTGTAGCCGTCTTTTTCTATCTGCGTTATCTCTTCATTGACAAGAAAATGTATCTTCTTCTGGGTTTCATAGTAGAACTCGTCGCCGTCGCCGATACGAAGCGTCGGATAGTCCGGTGATATATCCGCGTCCACCGTGGTTCCGACGAGTCCGCCTTCTTCGGCGTTGCCGCCGCCCGCGGAAACATACTCCACATCCTGTATCATACCGCCCTGATTGCCCTCGGATTCAACGGACGGGGTGTACTCGGTTATCTGCTTGACCGTCGGGTCGTAGTTGAGCTGCACATTTACGGCGACTCTGTAATCATTGAACGCACCGCCGAACAGCTCACCGAGTTTTTCGTCGAGTATCTTTGCTATCTTGTTCTGAAAATCGAGGCGTCTGTAATACAGTGCAACTTCGTCCTCGTCGTCCATACTCTTGACTATAGTATCGGCTGTGAGCACCGTGCCCGAACTGTCGGTGACGGTGATATTCTCCTCCTTGAGGCCTCTTACCGATCTTCTTACGAGATTATATACGCCCTCAACAGCCTCCGCTGTCAGCGCATGATCGAGCTGGAGCATTACCGAAGCACTCGCCTCGTCACGCTCATCAGAAATGACATAATTCTGCGTTTCGGGTATATTGAGTATTACTATGGCGGAATGTATGCCGTCTATCATGGAAAGCGTGGCGCGCAGATTCTCCTGGAGCTGCTGCTTCTGCTTCTCGCGCTTGTCGGATTCCGTGGAGAACAGACCTACGCCCTCGTCCCATATATTATAGTTGAAAGTCTGCTTCGGGTAGCCCTGTACGGCAAGCTGGGCGCGCAGCGTCTCGACTCTGTTCGCCGGCACCATGATCTCACCGGTCGCAACATTCACGCGCACATCCGCTTCCGCCACACCGAGATTATTTTCAAGTACGGTTATGATCTCCGTCATCTCGGTCTCGGTGGCACCGGTATACAGCACCGCGTATCTTGTGATCGAATTTATGACGATGAGCGTTATCAGCGATACTACTATCACCGACGCCACTGCGATAATGATTATCCTTATCGTTTTGCTGAAGGCCTGCCAGCGGGCTTTTATCGCCGCCGTGACCTTCCCGAGTATTTCCTTGACTTTATCCATTTATGTACAGCCCCTTCGGGCGTCACTCCTTCATTTACGCGTCCTGCCGGATTATGCGATTTCCTTAAATGCTCATTCTCATTATTTCGTTGTAAGCGTCAACGACCGCGTTTTTTACATTAACAAGCAGCTCGGTGGCTATCTCGGCTTTTGCAATATTCATCTGCATCCGCTCAAGACTCTCCGTATCTCCGAGCATCAGGTTCACCATATCTTCGCTTTTCTGTGCCTGGGCATCGGCTGCCTGATTCCACAGCCCCGTCAGCGCATCAAGAAAAGTCCCGGTCTCCGGGAACTCTCCGGGCTTCTCCGTCCCGGAAGTCACGGGAGCCGGCGTATTGAACGCCTTATCCACCGCGGGTATCGTGTGGATATTCGGCGACATCGGTATTATCTGCATAAGCGTTTACTCCTCTTAACTGTTCTGGCCTATGGTCAGAGCCTTGTTCGCAAGAGATTTCAGGCTGTTGAATATCGTAAGATTCGCACTGTAGGACTGGGTCGCGGCCAGCATATCTATCTGTTCCTCCGCCACATCGACATTCGGCAGATAGTAGTAGCCGTCCTCATCGGCATCGGGGTGCGAAGGGTCATAAACAGGCGTCGGAGGCGTCGGGTCCTCTACTATCTGCGTCAGCAGCACACCGCTCATAGTCTGCTGTCTGTCGCGTCCCGCGAGGCCGCGCAGGGATTCGAGATGCTTGCCGAGCACTGTGCGGAACTCTATCGCGCCGGGTCTGGCTTCACCGGGACGATAGTAGGACTTGTTCTCCGTGAACACCACGTTCTGGCGCACATAAGGACCGCCGTTCGCTGTACGGGTCGTATCCGCATTGGCCACGTTCTGGGCTATGACATCGGCGCGGGCGCGCTCGGCTATCATTCCGGAGACTGCTATATCGAGATTGCTCAAAAATGCCATTTACGCTTCCTCCTTATCAGCTCTTGCGCATCGCCGTTCTCATCATGGTGAACTCGGCGTTTATCTGATTTATCAGTGCCTGATACTGCAGGGCGTTCTTTGCAAACAAAGCACTCTGCGTATCGGAATCAACATTGTTGCCGTCAGGCTGATCCTTTGTAGTCTCGTCTGTATGTATCACCGAGGCAAGCTCAAGGCGTTTCTTTTTCCCCGCCCGCTCCACTGCCGCGGCTTCCTTCTCGTCCATAGTCTCTTTCAGCACGCCCGCGAAATAAAGATACTTCGCCTTGTAGTCGGGCGTATCGACGTTCGCGATATTCTGTGCTATTATCTGCTGCTGCTTGACCAGCAGATCAAGTCCCTGCTCCGCGATGCGGAACGAGGTGGTATCGAACAAAGCCATAATGACCTCCGCTTTCGGCAAAACACGACATATTGTGTCACATATAGTATATTATACTACATATCTTGATATTTTTCAAGATTTTCCGCCGAATTTCCGTTTAAAATTTTAATGAAATTATTTCCTGTACCTGTCATTCAGCGCCCGCATCGCCTGACGGCGGCGGACAGCCTCGGACTCCTTAAAGATGTATTTCTTCGGCTTCGGGAGCTCATCGAAGCGTTTTTTTGCTTCATTCAGCGCATCACACAGTCTCTGCGGCCTGCCGAACACGGCAGGGAACTCAAGCACCGACAGCTCGGTGAAGGAACGTTGCTCAAGCCACGGTCTGTCAAACTCTATGGCTCCGTTTCGGACATGGTAGCCGAGGTAGTCACTGTCCATGGCATACTCGCGTATGCGGCCGGTTATGACGATCTTTCTGCCGTTCCGCGAGGGTTCCGCCGACTCAAAATCAGAGAACGGTATATAGCAGAGCACTCTCCATACGGCTCTTTCACCGTCGATGTTGTAGGTACCGTCATATCTGCTGAGGACAGCAAATTTCAGCTGGATATCCGCATAGGTGTACCTGCTGTGCATACGGGTCTTTTTTACCGCGGAAAGCGCCGGGAATACGCAGAAGGCAAGTCCTGCGGCGATGATGACTGCCGCAGCAGCGGGAAGCTGCCACATCATCACAGGATTCTCCGTACCGAGCAGTCCGAACCAGAACAGCATGAGCAGGATCAGGGCTGCTTCCGCGGCGAATGAGCCTACAAGCACCGCATTCCCTACCGCTCTTCGTCCGAACCGGGAGGTCACGCAGTGAAAATATGAACGCATACGCACCTCCGATTTGTTTTCTCCGGGACATACCTATATATAATACCATTATACAATGTTTTCCGGCATTTGTACAGTAAATTTTCAATATTTTTATTCCTTTAAGCAAAATCCACAAATTTTCGTGTCCAAACCACCGTTTGTACCACTCAAATTTGGTTATTTTGACAAATGCTATGTTACTTATGACGGTTTTTTCCTCGTTTAAAAAAAAATCTCGCTGCGCTATTGACTTTTTTGTGCATTTTAATGTATAATTAATAATAAGTGATTATGCCCCACAGAAAGGGTGATCTGTATCCGCGGTAATTGTCCGCACGGATGCGGGTATCCTTTTTTGCGGCAAAATCTGCCTTTTATTCCACGCCCATTGAAAGGAGGCGATGCGTATGCTGGACCAGAGCGGCATTGTGAGCGTTCGTGTGACCGGACTTGACGGCAAGCTCATTCTCGAGGTCGACAGCGAACGCTTCTCCTTCCCGAAAATGTTCGTAAACAATATCCCGGTCAACAATATAATGATGATAAAGGGCAAGGATATGCCCGAATTCGATGCCGATACAGGCGTGTATGTGATAGCGAATATGCGCAACGGAGACCGGATACGGTATATGGGCAGGATAAAGATGTCACTTGACTACCAGCTCAATATACAGATCCGCGACGAGTACGGCACGATAATGGAAGAACGGCGCAGGTTCTTCAAGGTACGCTCAAATCTGCGCTGTGTGATAAGCGGTCATGAACGTGAGGGCACGGTATATGAGTACGATGTCCCCGTAATGAGCGTGATAAAAAACGTCAGCATCGGCGGTGTGTTCATTGAAGGCACCGACCCGCCCTACCGCAAGGACGATATACTGCTGCTGAACTTCATGGTGCGCGGTGAACTGGTCGGCGCGGTCGTAAGAGTGCTTCGGCTGCAGCTCCTGATAGACGGCACGCTTGAAGGCTACGGCTGCGAGTTCATCAACGTCGATCAGAAAATGGAGGGACAGCTCGCAAAGCTCGTCAACGATATCCAGATCGAACAGCGGCAGGAGCAGCTCGAACGTGACTTCCGGCGCCGCGAAGCTAAAAAGCGCATCAAGGGCAGCGGATAGGCGATCCGCATATACGATTATGTAAATTATACGGCTCCGTGCCGTTAAATAATTTAAGGTTAGGAATGGTATTAAATCTATGAATATCAAGGTCAAAACAGCCCTCAGGGTCATACTTATCGGTACAACGGTGCTTCCGCTGATAGTGGTCGCAATCGTTGCTGCTCTCCAGATCTTCGGATTCTCAAAGACGATGATCGGTGAAGAAGCCGCCACATCGGGTGCGGCACTCAGCGCAGGCGTGACAAACATCACACAGAGCTATGTCGATGCAGCAAGATCGCTGGCAGGAATGGACTTCGTCAACAGCTCCATAAAGAACCTCAACGGCGTAAAGTCCGATCTGGACAACGTTGCAGGCGTTATGAAGAAGAGCAGGAACGTCCTCGATATAGCCGTTATCGACAGCGAAGGCAGGCTCATCTACAGTTCCAAGGGTTCCGCAGGCAGCACTTTCTTTGCTTACAACGACAAATGGAGCCCCTCAAAGAGCGCATTCGTAACAAAGTTCTACAAGAACGAAACAACTTACGGCACGAACCTGTTCGTGGCAGCTGCTCCGCTGACCGGTGCAGACAACGGCTATGTGGCTCTCGTGGTCGATGTTGCCGAGCTTACCGCTACCCTGCAGAACAGCAAGTTCCTCGATTACGGTACCCTCGTGGTTGCGGACGCTGACTCCGTGCTCAATTTCAATGATGCCGAGATCTCCGAGAGCTCCGCTATCTCCGGGCTCGTTGACCCCGACCTCTCCAAGATGCTCGCTTCCAAGACCGGCGACACAGGAGAAAGACTCGCTGACGGCCAGTACATCGGCGCTTACGGCAACATCACCGGCACTGAATGGGTATGGATCGCAATGTATCCCGCTTCCCAGGCAAGCAACGCGGTAATGCTCGTATTCATCATCGGTATGGTGATAATCGTTGCTCTTATCCTCGTATGCGTATTCGTTACGATAATAGCTTCCCAGAAGGTCATCGACCCGATGCTCAAGATGCTCGCGACAATGAAGGAGATCAACTCCGGCAACCATACCGAGCGTATCTCCACAATGGAAATGGGCAAGGAATTCGCAAATATGTCGGACGTATTCAACGAGATGATGGATCAGTCGATGCTCAGCGAAGAACTCCACAGAACGGTTACGGAAATTTCCGACAATATGCTGTTTGAATGGGATTTCGCGAAGGAATCCATGTATGTTTCCGACAACTTCAAGAACAAGATAGACCTCAATGTCTCCGGCGCAACACTCAGCAACGGCAAGTTCCTCGATTCCCTCATGGAGGAGGAAGAGGCCGAGAAGTACAAGCGCGATATATCCACACTCTTCAAGAACAAGGACGATGTCGGCGGCGAGTACAAGATCAAGAACAAGGGCGTGGATATGTGGGTGTCCATGAGAGCACACTGCATCACCGACCGACTCGGCGAAGTCCTCCGGGTTGTCGGAGTCCTCACCGATATCACCAGTGAAAAGAACGCTACCCTCAAACTGGCTGAGCGCGCAAGCTTCGACTTCCTCTCGCAGCTGTATAACAGAAACACATTCGAGCGCGAGTTCGCTGCTGAACTCGAAAGAAACGTGGGCAAGAAGGTCGCTGCTCTGTTCATAGACGTCGATGACTTCAAGTTCATAAATGACCGTTACAGCCACGCTGTCGGCGATGAAGTAATCAGATTCGTTGCTGACACTATCAAGTCCAAGACCGGCGAGACCGGCTTTGCGGGACGCTTCGGCGGCGATGAGTTTGTACTCTGCGTTTCCGACCCGAACCTCGTCGAGAATGTCGAAGTCCTTTCCATGGATATAATCGATGATCTCTACGCCGGATACTACTCCAAGTCCGTTGACACAACGCTCAATATCAAGGCTTCTATCGGTATCGCGATCTATCCCGATCACAGCACCGACGGCAAGGCTCTTGTAGGCTGCGCGGACGCTGCCATGTACTTCGTAAAGAAGAACGGCAAGGCGAACTACCACATCTACGAACCCGAGGACAGCAAGCTGGAAGGAAACTTCATGTCCTCTATCTGACAGGATATCTGAAAAGACGCATGAAGCGGCTGATGATACTTTTTTCTGCCTGGCAGAAAAACAGTATAAAACAGCCGCTTCTGTTTTAAGAAAGGCGAACGGAAAGAATGACAAAGATCATCACGCTGACAAATCAGAAGGGCGGAGTCGGAAAGACCACGACCTGCGCGGGGCTCTGCGGCTGCCTTGCCAAAATGGGCAAAAAGGTGCTCGCACTGGATCTCGATCCGCAGGGAAACTTAAGTTTCAGTCTCGGCGCCGACACCGATTCCTCGTACACAATATATGACGTGTTCAAGCGCAAAGCGGACATATACGACACCGTGCAGCACTGCGACTGCTGCGATGTGGTGCCGGCAAACATCCTGCTTTCGGGCGTTGAGCTGGAGATAACCTCGGTAGGCAGGGAATATATGCTGCGCGAGCACCTGTCAACAATTGCCGACCAGTACGATTTCGTGCTTGTGGATACGCCCCCCGCTCTTTCGATACTGACGATCAATGCCTACGCCGCATCGAACCAGCTCGTTATACCCATGGTACCGGAGATACTGTCGCTCCAGGGTATCGCGCAGCTGAAAGAAACCATTTTCGCGGTAAAGAAATACTACAACCCGTCGCTGGAAATACGCGGCATACTGCTTAACAAGTATTCGCCCCGCCTTGTGCTGACCAAGGAAGTCGAGGAACTCGCAAACATAATAGCCGAGCAGCTCGACACAGACGTATTCGAACAGAAGATCAGCGGAAGCGTCATCATAGCGGAAGCTCCCGCCCACGCAAAGACGATAATCGAGTATGCGCCCCGCTCAAAATCGGCGCATGAATTCATGGATCTTACTTATGAGATACTTGGCATGGAAAAGCCCAGACGCACCGAGGAAAAGCGCGGCCGCGGACGCCCGCCCAAACACAGCGCTCCGAGCTATTGAAGGTGAGATGTCATGGCAAGAACCTCCAAGACCGATAAGGTGCTCGGCCTGATAGGCGCGGAAAAAGCTCCCCCAACTCCGGCTGCGAATCCCGTTCTCAAAGCCCCGGAGCGCGAAGCTGTACCGCAGGTCTTCGTGAAATCGGATACCGGCACACAGTTCGTAAATATCGCCTTCCTGCTTATAAACGAACAGCTCGGCAGCATAATGGAGCGTTTCCGGTGCTGCACCTGTGACGAATGCATTGCCGCAGTCACAGAAGAGGCACTGAAAAATCTGCCGACACGCATTGTCCGCGTCAAACGTGTTTCAGATGCCGAAGCCGCCGACCGTGCCGCAGCCGGGATGCGCAGCGAATCAATACGCGTTATTACCAAGGCCGTCATGCTTATAAAGACAAACCCCAGGCATTGAGTTATACCGTGATGCAGACCGCTTCACTGCTGAACCGATAATAAAACTGCTCCTTCCACCTTCGGAAGGAGCAGTTTTTATGTCTTTACGCTGTTAGCGTTGGTATGCCGGGTTCCAAGCCTGTAATAGAGCCGCTTGCCGAAATATGAGACAAGAGCGGCCATTCTGGCCTTTTTGCGTCCGTGCGGGTCTGTCATTACCGTGAAGCGCACCTGCTTCATTTTTCGCCACGCATTGTCCGCAAGATCCTTGTTTTCCGGTACGGCGTAGTTGTTGATGAATATATGCGCATACATACTGTATCTCCGGCAGTCCACGGCTCTGTGCAGATCGGGCATGATGGGACAAACGTTTTCTTTCAATGCATCAACCGCTTCAACTGCGTCATTGTAGTATTTACGAGGTTTATGTTTATTGTGCAGTATACTGTCACCACGTTGAACGTAATAATACGTGGCATGCGGTGAAAAAACAACCCGTTGACTCCGAAGAAAGGCTTTGTAAATCGTCATAACATCCTCATGCACCTTACCATTCGGAAATGTTATGCCCTCAAACACCGAAGCTTTGAAGAGCTTCGCAACACTGGCAGAATCGAAAAGATCCTGATAAATATAGTTCTTCAATGCGTCTCTCGCGCTCATTATGATACGTTTATTTATCTTCCTGTAAGGTGATGGCTCTATCCTATCACCGGTTTCTTCCTCATACGCATAATAATAATCACATACAGAAATGTCACAGTTCTCCTCAACAAGCAGCCTGTAAAGCACACTAATATAATCTTTTGCGACATAGTCGTCACTGTCGATAAACGTGATGTATTCGCCGTGAACTTCTGCAAGTCCGGCATTGCGGGCATCAGACAAACCTCCGTTATGCTTATGTATTACCCTTACACGAATGTCTTTCAGAGCATACTCATCACAAATCTCTCCGCAGCGATCGGGTGACCCATCATCCACTAGTATGATCTCAAGTTCTGTATATGTTTGAGCAAGTACGCTCTCCACACACCGTCTGAGATATTTTTCGACCTTATATATTGGAATAATAACAGAAATCAGCTCTTTGCCCATACTCCGTCCTCATATTTTTTTATTCACTCCGCCGGCCCCGTCTGTCCCTGCCTGTGGAAACGTAGTAACTGTTCTTGAACTCATACATTCTGCTGTCAGCCTCTTTCAGCACCGCTTCGATACCGCTGCTCCCTGCAGCGGATCCCGTTCCGTAGGATATCGAGAAGCCGTTTATGTACTTGCCTTTGTATTCGGCGGCCGAACGTTCGAGCTTTCTGATACACGCGGATATGATGCTGACATCGCCGCAAAGTATCACACAGAACTCATCACCGCCAAGACGGAATATGTCCTCTGTTCCTTCAAACGCCGAACGTATGCACTCAGCAGCTGCGATTATCAGTTCGTCGCCGGCTTCGTGGCCGTTGGTGTCGTTCACGTTTTTCAGGCCGTTCACATCGAACATTATGACATTGCAATCCTCCGGCATATTCTCCTCGAACTTGTTCAGCATCTCGGAATAAGCACGGCGGTTCTTAAGACCTGTCATCTGGTCATAATATGCGTAGCGGGTCTGTATATCCGCCAGCTCCTTCATTCTGTCCGCAAGCGCGCTCTTGTTGTTGAAGCGTATCATAATAACTATCAGTGTCATTATGATGAACACCGCAGCAATCATCATCAACAGCAGCGGCAGGCTGAGCCGCGTAAATGCAGGTCTTGTGTCTATAACCGACAGGCATACCCAGTCGTTCTCAATAGACATCTTATAAACAAAGTATTTTCCTTTTCCGTAAACCATTTCAAAGAAGTTGCCCTGCGACATCATAAGCTGTTCGGCTATGGTGTAACCGAGGGTTCCTTTTTCGTTCATGTAGTTCTTACCGACTTCATTCCTGTCTGAATGGGCAATGACCTTATAATTGTGGTCGAGCACGATCTCAAAGTCGGAATCACCCTCAGCGGCGATCTCCTCAGTCATGGCCTGGAGCTGCTCCAGCGAGAAATCCAACGCAACTACGCTTTTACCGTCGTACAGCGTTTTGGCAAGGGTTATAAGAACAGTGCCGGTCTGTGCGTCGAGGTACGGGTCCACGACCACAATCTTTCCTGCACTGTGCATAGCGTCGATATACCAGGGCCTTTCGGTGGGGACATAATCCTCGTCGGGTATCCAGCCCGAACCGTCAAGGTATTCATCGTTTATATAACCGTATATGCCCGTGGAATTGCCGGTCAGGATATTCGATACGGCAGAAGACTGGTTTTCGAGGTAGTCAAGCATCTCACCCTGTGAGCGCCCTGCGGCGATCATATTGTCAAGTGTATAAGCTGTAAGCGTTATAACGCCCACACCGTTATTAAGGTATTTGTCGATCTGTGCCGAAGCATTGACAGCGGCAAGCTCACCCTTATTTATGATATTATTACGGGTCTCGGAATAAAGCATGACATAATAAACGACTATGATGCCCACAAAGAACACCACTATCAGGACCGCAACTATCAGATTCTGTTTTGCGGACAGTCCCGCCTGCTTAATTTCAACACCCTTTTCCATGTCTGTACTCTCCGTGATGTTACGAATACCAGAACGATAAATACGTCCATGTGCCGAATGTTTTACTTCATTTTTATTATATCACAATATATACATGAATGCAAGGCTTTCCGGAATTTCGGCATAAAATGACAAAAAACGGTCAATGCGCGGAGCCCGCGCACCCAATCCGTCTGTTATTTTTCTATAATTTAATGATATCTGCCTCGCAGCCGCTTTTTTCTGCTTATTATAGTGCAGGAAAGCGCGGAAACCGCGCCTTGCTGCCCCGTTTCAATCAGTTATCAAACATTCCTGACGCTTCTTTCAGCAGATCAATAATCGGCAGATGCTGGGGACATACACCCTCACACTGACCGCAGCCGAGACAGTCGGCGGCACGGGCGGCAGGTACTATATTGGCATTATAGTAATTCTTTGCTCTCCAGTCCTCCTTATACTGCCGTATGGTATTGACCAGCGAGAATATGTCGGGTATCTTTATCCCCATGGGACAGCCGTCCGTACAGTAGCGGCAGCCCGTACAGCCTATAGTCGGCGTACCAAGCAATATTTCGGTGGCTTCCTTTATGACCTCGCGCTCATTGTCGGACAGAGGCTCGAAGTTCGTGAAGGTATTCACATTGTCAGCCATCTGCTCCTCGTTGGACATACCGGAAAGTATGGTCATCACACCAGGCAGAGAACCGACGAAGCGCAGAGCCCACGATGCTGCCGAAGCCCCGGGTCTCACGGCATTGAACTTTTCAAGTATCTCCGGCACAGGATTCGCGAGAGTACCGCCCTTGACCGGTTCCATTATGACCATAGGGATCCCCCGCTCATGCAGTATGTTGTAGAGCTTCCCTGAGGCAACCACCGGATTGTCCCAGTCGACATAATTGAGCTGTATCTGCACGAATTCCACTTCGGGGTGATCGTCCAGCAGTTTTTCCAACAGCGCAGGAGTACCGTGGAACGAAAAGCCGAGATGCTTTATCTGCCCGAGCTCTTTCTTTTTCATTCCCCAGCCGAAGCAGTCGTATTTTTCGTAGACTTCGTAATTATAACCCTCCTCTATCGAGTGCAGCAGGTAGAAATCAAAGTATTCAACGCCGGCGCGTGCACGCTGCTCGTCGAATATCCTGTCTCTGTCTTCTGCGCATTTTATGCTCCAGCCGGGCAGCTTTGTCGCCAACGTGAAGCTGTCGCGGGGATAGCGCTTCACGATGCACTCGCGCGCCGCTACCTCGGACTTGCCGCCGTGATAAACATAGGCTGTATCGAAATATGTAAGCCCCGCTGCCATATACATATCCACCATTTTACACACTGCATCAAGGTCTATTTCATCGTTTTTCTGTGGGAGCCTCATCAGCCCGAATCCGAGCTTCGGCATTTTTGTCAGGTCGATAGCCATACAATACTCCTTTTCCGTATCGTTTTCCGGTAGTTCTGCCGCCGGGCAGGCGGCGTTTTTTTTGATATCTATATCTTAACATATTTTCCGACGATAATCAATAAAATTTTTTTAGAATTGAGATATTTATGAAGATATTTTTCTTTGTAGAAAACAATGGCCAAGTCTTGACCTGACTGCAAATATATGTTATAATATTTAATTGTGAAACGGGCTGTTACGCCCGCATGATTTTATGTATTAATACATCAAAGGAGAAAACCATGACCATTATCATCGTCACGATCATCTGTTATCTGGCGCTCATGGTAGGCATCGGCGTTGCGTTCTCGCGAAAGAACAAGGACGTCGGTGACTTCTATCTCGGCGGCAGAAAGCTCGGTCCCATTGTAGCGGCAATGAGCGCTGAGGCTTCGGATATGAGCAGCTGGCTGCTTATGGGTCTCCCCGGAGTCGCTTACCTCTGCGGCGGCGCGGAAGCCGGCTGGACAGCGATAGGCCTTGCTGTCGGCACATACCTCAACTGGCTGTTTGTTGCCAAGAGACTGCGCCTGTATTCCCAGAAATGCGGTGCTATCACCATACCCGATTTCTTTGCGAAAAGATACCGCGAGGACAAAAACATACTCCTCGGCATATCGGCGCTTATAATCCTGATTTTCTTCATTCCCTACACCGCTTCGGGCTTCTCTGCCTGCGGCAAGCTGTTTGAACAGCTCTTCGGCTGGGATTACCACGTTGCCATGATCATAAGTGCAGCTATCATCATTCTCTACACAAGTATCGGCGGTTTCCTCGCGGCGAGCACCACCGACCTTATCCAGAGCATCGTTATGACCGCGGCTCTCGTTATCGTCGTTATCTTCGGCGTTTCCAATGCCGGCGGTCTTGACCACGTCATTGAGAACGCGAAAGCCCTGCCCGGCTATCTCACACTGTTTGAGAACCACAATGCCGACGGCACTGCATCACCTTACAGCTTCCTGTCGATCGTTTCCACAATGGCATGGGGTCTCGGCTACTTTGGTATGCCGCATATCCTGCTCAGATTCATGGCGATCAAGGATCATCACAAGATAAAGATGTCCCGCCGCATTGCTTCGATCTGGGTAGTTATATCCATGGGTGTCGCGATATTCATCGGAATCATCGCAAACGACCTCAGCAAGATCGGCCTTATAGACACCTTCACCAAGAGCTCGGAATCCGAGACAGCGATCATTAAGATAGCCTTCTTCATGAGTGAGCACGGTGTCCTGCTGGCAATATTCGCGGGTCTCATCTTTGCCGGCATACTCGCCTGCACAATGTCCACCGCAGACTCGCAGCTCCTTGCCGCTTCCTCCAGTGCTTCTGAGAATTTACTCAAAGGCGTATTCAAAATCAAGCTCTCGGAAAAGCAGTCAATGCTCACAGCCCGCGGCATATTGCTCGTAATAGCGATAGTCGCTGTCATTATCGCGTGGGATAAAGACAGCTCCATATTCGAGATCGTTTCCTTCGCATGGGGTGGTTTTGGCGCCACATTCGGCCCCGTTATGCTGCTCGCTCTGTTCTGGAAGCGCTCCACCAAATGGGGTGCCGTTGCCGGTATGGCAGTCGGCGGAACAATGGTGTTCGTCTGGAAGTTCCTTCTTGCTCCTATCGGCGGTGCTTTCGCTATCTATGAGCTACTGCCCGCTTTCGTCATCGCCCTTATCGTCAATGTGTGCGTTTCCCTCGCTACAAAAGCACCCGAAAAAGCTATCACCGACGAGTTCGACTCCGTAAACGTCGATATGAAGGCCTGAGAACGAGAACAAGAGCCGCTGACACTCGAGTGCGAAGAGTGTCGCTGACGCTCGAGTGCGAAGAATGTCGCTGACGCTCGAGTGCCTCCGGCGGCCAACCCCTTTAAAAAGGGTTTGGATCCCTAAACAAATCGCTTCGCCTTGCAGATCCGGTAATAAGTACACCTATACAGAGTAAAAAAACTGCTCCTTTTTACAGGAGCAGTTTTTCTGTTAATATTGATTATGAAATGATATATGTATTTACGATCTCACCGAAATACATAATGTGAGCGTCCTCGGGAGCAGGATAATATGCTTTCCTGAATTGCTCGCATATCAGAGCCGGTTCCTGCCGCTGCCTTGCAGCTACCCTGCATTCAAGCGTGAGAGGCAGCTCCTTTATGCCGGGAACTGATACAATCTCAGAATCTACAAGAGTAAGTCCAAGTTCCTTTATCTTGTCCACATCTCTGCCCGATTTGCTGCCGCAGAATCCTAAAATGCGCTTGTCAAACTCGCCGTAAGGTACGTTCACAGTGAATTCGGGATTCTTGTCAAGAAGCTCCCTCGTAAAGCGGCTCTCGCGCACCAGCGCCATGAACATGGGCTTTCCCCAGTCTGTACCGAGAGCGCCCCAGCCTATAGTCATCGTATTGACTCTGCCCTCTGCCGCCGCAGTCAGCAATATGCCCGAAGGCAGCGCTTCGGTTATCTCACGGGAATGTACAAACGGGTCAACATTCTTTTTCATATACAATACTTCCTTTCGGTCGGTTGATCTTCATAATATAATTATAGATTTGTGAAAAGCTAAAATCAAGAGTTTTTTGTCGCTTTACGTAAATTCTGCTTTTTTCACAAACTACCGCATTAAATTTTGTACACTTTAAGCCGCTCACTTCGCGAAGTCTGCGGAATAAACGGCGAAAACGATTTTTCAGAGTTTTCGGCTCTGATGACCGATTTTGATTGTTGACTTATTGACGGAAAGAATGTATAATAATATCATCAGGCAAAAAGGAGAACGCTATGTTTTATATAAGAACACTCATACCGTTTATTCTCTCATTGCTGCTGTCGCTATGGACGACCAAGGCCGTAAAAATACTGAGTGCCATATTCATCTCCCCCGCCTTCGGACTGCGTTGCAGTGAATTCACGCTGTTCGGCTGTATTTTCACAAACAACGGCGGAAAATGGAAAACAAGCACAGGCAAATTCACACTGTCAAACAGCTATCAGGTCGTCATTGACATGAAAAAGCCCATTCCTGCCGATCCGAGCAAAAACAGCCTGCACTTCTCGCTGGTGACACTGTTCATACTCATACTTGTGACCACGGGCATTAATTTCCTTTCCCTCGGTGCATGGACGGCGTTCTTCGCCGGGAAAATGGATTTCCTCACAAACCTGGCTTTTATGTATTCCGTGATGATGATTGCCAATTGCATAACAACACTCGGAATCACGATATACGTTTACGGGGTAGCATCTGAACGGCTTGTGGGTTACGTTGACGAAAAGCTCAACATCTTACGCCGGGGCGGCAGCTTTGAAGAACTCGGCCTGAAGCCGTTGAATGAGCTCCCGTTCAAAAAATATACAGAGGCCGAAAGGCAGCTCTATTACGCGATATACTGTACATATCTCCTGGCGCTGGGCAGGACGGAAGAAATGGCGCCTCCGATACATGAGATGACCGCGTTTTACCGTTACCGCGACTACAGTCCCAACGATGCGGCCGGTATATCGATGCTGATATTCTGGTACTCACGCTATGAGCTTAACGCGCAGGAAGCAGCAGCATTCTACGCAAAGGCGGCTTCCGCTTTAGCTAATGACAATGACCCGAATTCCCGCCGTATACTGGCATACTACGCCTACGGTACCGAGCGCGACCCTGCGAAGGCACGTTTTTTCCTCGGGCAGGCACGCTCAGGCATAGATGACTGGAAGCAGGGCTCTGATGCCGAAAAACAGCTTGAACGCAGGCTCACCGACGAGCTTGATGAATTTCTGAAAAATGACGGATTCTGATAAATACAATAGGAGGCAGATTTTGGACGGATTTAAATTTTCGGTGATCATACCGGCCCACAATGAGGAGAAGTACATCGGCAAGTGCTTACAGGCTGTGGTCAGCGCGGCGAAATACGCCGGGCCCGACACTGTGGAGATAATAGTAGTCGCAAACCGCTGCACCGACAATACCGCAAAGATCGCGAAAAAATACGGTGCAAAAGTACTCAGTAACGATGACAAGTGTATCAGCGCAATAAGAAATACGGGCGTTAAAGCCTCTTCGGGCGAGATAGTCGTAACAATAGATGCTGACAGCCTTATGACAAAATATTCGCTCTGCGAGATACGGGAAATGCTGGCAAGCGGTAAATACGTAGGCGGAGGCACCCGCTCAAAATTCGACAGAATGTCACTCGGGATACTCTGCTCCGGTGCGTATGTAGCTATGAACCTGATACCTATAATGAGAAAGAACAAGGCTGCTCTCACGGGCGGTATGTTCTGGGTATACAGACGTGACTTCGATGAAGTGGGCGGCTTCGACGAGAGCCTCGTAAGCCTTGAAGACATGGACTTCGCGGTGCGCCTCAACAGGCTCGGCGTAAGCAGAGGACAGAAATACGGCACCCTGAAACGCTCTTATATCCTCACCTCCAGCCGTAAGTTCGACGAATTCGGGGACTGGTATCTGATAAAGAACCGCCAGCTGACGAAGCGCATCTTCACCGGCAGGGACAGAGAAGCCGCAGACAGCTTCTACTACGATGTCAGGTAAGGCGCTGTACATCACTCACGCCGCGCTGGCAGTGATTTTCTGTCTCATGGCCGCGGCGGGGAGCTTCTGTGACCTCGATGTTTCCAGGGCGCTTTATTCGCCGGAGAACATACCGCTCCGGATAATGACTATTCTGGGTCAGTATGTTATTTTCGCGGCATACGTATTCTTCGACGGAGCGTTGGCGCGCCAGGCTGCGGTATGCGGCACCGTAAGCAAGGGAAAGAAGCGCGCCCTGTGCATATTCTGCGGATATCTGGCGGTCTCCGCATCGGTGATAGGAATGGCTGCCGTTCTGCACTATGAATGTCTTGGCGCGTGGCTGCCGGAGCTGAGCTTATCTGTCCCGGCCGCGCTGATAAGCGGTATGCTTTTCATGTTCCCGCTGTTCTTCGCGGGGTATGCGGCAGGAAAGAAAGAATACGACAAAACGCTCGTCAGACGCCTTATAAAGCTGCTTATCTTCATAGTCGGGACAACTCTGTTCATCGGCGCCGTAAAATACTTCCTCGCAAGACCGAGATTCCGCGCAACACTGCTGGGATATGATGATGTAGTTTTTACCCCGTGGTACTCACCGGTATGGAATTCCGCCGATCTCATGGAAAAGTACGGTCTCGACCGCAACTCTTTCATGTCATTCCCCAGCGGACACGCTATAATGGGCATCGTAAGCATATTCATCTTCCCTGCTATGTCACTCGTTTTCCCGAAACTTGAGAGCAGGAAGAAACTGCTTTTTGCTGTCGGGCTGATATATGGGCTCATTGTAATGTTGTCGCGTATAGTAATGGGAGCGCATTACCTGAGCGACATATCTGTCGGCGCACTGCTGGGCGTAGTGATAAGCTTTATATACTATAAGACTGACAACAGACATCTGAAAGGAAAACAGGAATGAGCTTTATAAGACCCGCCGCGGCATCGGACTCCTCCCGTATCGCGGAGATCATCATAACTAACTATCGTGTGAACTTCTACCCGTTCTTTCACAATGACGAGTACTACTTCGGCGAGCTGAATGTTGTGAAAATGGCATCGGAATACGCGAACGACCCGGAGATACTCGGCTGCACTTTCGTGTATGATGACGGCGTAGTAAAAGGCGTGATGCGCATGGACGGACGCGAACTGAAAAAACTGTTCGTGGAGCCGCAGTTCCAGAGCTCCGGCATAGGTGCGCAGCTGCTTGACTTCGCGGTAACGGAGCAGCACGCCGATCACCTGTGGGCGCTGGAATACAACAAACGCGGCATAGCATTCTACCGCAGGCACGGATTTGAACTTACCGGCCGGAAGATCATCGAAGACGACTGGGTGCCGCTGGTGGAGCTTGCGCTCCCCGGAACGAAAACGGAATAAAAAGGACTGCCCCACAGAGCAAGGAACTCTGCGGGGCAGCTGTTATTTCAGTATGAGCTTTTCTCCGTCGGAATCCACGGTCACGGTGTCTCCGGCTTCAAGAGTGTCGGAGATTATGGCACGGGCGATGAGCGTTTCCAGCTTGTGCTGAATAAAGCGCTTCAGCGGACGTGCGCCGTAAACGGGATCGTAGCCGTTCTCTATTATGAAGTCCTTCGCAGCGGGCGTCAGAGTAAGGCTGAGCTGCTTGTCTTCAAGGCGCTTTGCAAGCTTTGCTGTCATCAGATCCACGATACTGCCGATCTCGGTCTTGGTAAGAGGTTTGTAGTACACAATCTCGTCAAGACGATTCAGGAACTCCGGACGGAATGACTGCTTCAGCAGTGCATCAACCTGCTGTCTTGCTTCTTCGGATATCTCACCGTTCTCCTTGATGCCCTCAAGGATATAGGGTGAGCCGAGATTCGAGGTCAGGATTATAATAGTGTTCTTGAAATCCACCGTTCTGCCCTGACTGTCGGTTATACGGCCGTCATCGAGAACCTGGAGCAGTATATTGAACACATCTGGATGCGCCTTTTCGATCTCATCGAACAGTACGACCGCGTAGGGCTTGCGGCGTACGGCTTCTGTGAGCTGACCGCCTTCGTCATATCCGACGTATCCGGGAGGCGCTCCTATGAGTCTCGACACGCTGAATTTCTCCATATATTCGCTCATATCTATACGCACGATGCCGTTTTCGTCATCGAACAGCGCTTCTGACAGCGCTTTTGCGAGTTCGGTCTTTCCGACGCCGGTAGGACCGAGGAACAGGAACGAACCCAACGGTCTGTTCGGGTCCTGTATTCCCGCACGGGAGCGTATTATCGCTTCACTGACGCGCTCGACAGCCTCGTCCTGTCCGATAACGCGTTTATGGAGGATATTCTCCATATTGAGCAGCTTTTCACGCTCGCCTTCCATGAGCTTCGATACGGGTATTCCCGTCCAGCGGCAGATTATACGGGCGATCTCCTCCTCGGTGACTGCATCACGCAGCAGCGCGGTCTGACGGCCGTTCTCTGACTTTTCTGCTTCTTCGAGCTGCTTGCGAAGAGCGGGAAGTCTGCCGTATTTCAGCTCGGCTGCCTTGTTCAGGTCATAGGTCCTCTCGGCTTTCTCTATGTCGGCGGTGACCTGCTCTATCTCCTTGCGGATATCCTGCACCTTGTTTATGGAAGTTTTTTCGTTTTCCCACTTTGCCTTCATCTCACGGAATTTCTCCCGCATATCGGAAAGCTCCTTCTGTATCTCGGCAAGGTGGTCGGCGGAAAGCTTGTCGCTCTCTTTCTTCAGTGCGGCCTCCTCGATCTCGTGCTGCATTATCTTTCTCGAAAGCTCGTCGAGCTCCGAAGGCATGGACTCCATTTCGGTCTTTATCATGGCGCAGGCCTCATCCACAAGGTCTATTGCCTTATCCGGCAGGAAACGGTCGGAGATGTAGCGGTTGGAAAGCGTAGCCGCCGCAATAAGGGCGTTGTCGTGTATCTTTACTCCATGGAAAACCTCATAGCGCTCTTTAAGGCCACGCAGTATCGATATGGTATCCTCGACTGTAGGCTCGCCCACAAGCACGGGCTGGAATCGTCTTTCGAGGGCAGCGTCCTTCTCGATGTACTGCCTGTACTCATTGAGAGTCGTGGCACCGATGCAGTGCAGTTCACCGCGCGCCAGCATAGGCTTTAAGATGTTGCCTGCGTCCATGGCGCCGTCGGTCTTGCCTGCTCCGACTATCAGGTGCAGTTCGTCTATGAAGAGTATTATCCTGCCGTCGGACTTCTTGATCTCCTGAAGAACGGATTTCAGACGCTCCTCGAATTCGCCGCGGTACTTCGCGCCCGCCACAAGAGCGCCCATATCCAGCGAGAATATACTGCGGTCCTTGAGTCCGGTAGGCACATCGCCGCGCACGATACGGATAGCGAGGCCTTCGGCTATTGCAGTCTTGCCGACGCCCGGCTCACCGATCAGAACCGGGTTATTCTTGCTTTTCCGGGAAAGTATACGGATAACGTTGCGTATCTCGCTGTCACGGCCTATGACCGGATCCAGCTTGTTCTGCCGCGCAAGTTCCACAAGATCCTGGCCGAACTTTTTCAGTGCGTCGTAAGTGCTTTCGGGATTGTCGGTAGTCACGCGTGTATTGCCGCGGACAGTTTTGAGTGCATCGAGGAATTTATTTTTCGTGATGCCGAAGGAATCAAGTATATCCTTCGTTTTTTCCCTGCCCTTTTCGATAAGACCGATGAACAGGTGTTCCACCGAGATGTATTCGTCACCCATGTGCTTTGCGGTCTCTTCCGCAGCGTTCAGAGCCTTGTCGGTATCCGGTGTGATGTACACTTCATCAGCGCGGCGGCCGCTGCCGGTGACTTTAGGCAGGCCGTTTACACACCGCTCGGTCTGTTCCTTTACCGCATCCGCGTCTATACCCATTTTCGCCAGCAGCCCGGGTATCAGGCCGTCCTCGTTGGAAAGCAGAGCCAGCAGCAGGTGAAGCTGGTCTATCTGCTGATTGGAATTGGAGACAGCTATATTCTGTGCCTCCTGTATCACTTCCATTGATCTCTGTGTCAGTTTGTTCGTATTCATAAAACTATCCCCTTTCTGTATTTATATGATCGGCATTCCGGCCGTGAGGTGTTCCCGGTAGCGCTTTGACGCAAGCTCCGAGGCTTTTTCCGGATCATCGGCATTTGCGAAATACAGCTTTATTATCTCATCGAATACACCGATATATTCCGAAAGGGCCGCGGCTATCTCGTTGTCTGACAAGCTGTGCTTGTCGGGCGGAAGGCGGAAGATACGGGTGAACTTTCCGTCCTCGGTCTTGTATGTGATACCGTCCGGAAAATACCTGATGATATACGCCTGTTCAAGCCGCGCCCAGAGCTCTATGAACTTCGCGAAATCGGCGATCAGTGCTTCCGACTGGGTGCGCAGCGAAACCCGGAGCTTGCCGAGAGTGCTGTCTAGACTGCGGGTAAGCTCGATGCCATAGCGTATGACAGGCTTATACTTGTACTGGAGCGCTGACCTCATTGCAAACGCTGTGTCCGACGGCCGCGGCATTATACGGAAGATATCACTGTTCATCAGCTGCTCGATCTCCCCGAAGATATCGTTCATGCGCTTTTCGGGGGTGATGTATGATACGGCCTCCGCGAGCACTTTATTTATATACGCCGACCGGCTCATTCCGGCCCGGTATGCTTCTCTGTCCACTGCTGCCACCACATCGTCGGAAAGCACCAGGCTGTAAACACTTTTATTCATCGGTCTGCCTCCTTTCATTGAATACATTGTAGCACACATTAAATAATTTGTCAATAGTTTTATATAATTTTCTTTACAAGTTATTAATTTTAAAATAATAACTGCCCGCTTTGTATTGCGGGCAGCCGGAAAGTCCTGAAAATCTGAAAAAGAACCGAAATCCAGACTGTCACATTATTCCGCCGTCAGAATAAACTGATATAGTCAACAAAAGCGGGAGGTGAACACAATGAGACGGCGCAGACCCAACTGTGTGCTGTGCGCGGTATCGGCGGTACTTATAATTGCGGGGGCAGTGTGGCTTTGCTGCCTGTCGTACCGCTTTCTGCTGATCTTCACGGCTCTGCTGCTCATCGCGGCAGGGATCATTCTCAAACGAAACTGCAAATAGGAGGAAGCTGCTATGAAAGTCCTTGTAATGAAAAGCCCGAAGCCTCTGAAATGGGTGTTCCGCCTGCTGCTGCGCGGAACCGATACTCCGCGTCCGACGGGAAAACAAAAACCGCTCCTTTCATAAAGAGCGGTGTTGCAGCAATTAATGGAAGTTGCGAGGCAGCATACACTCCCTTTCCCGTACAATAACAGACGGTTCGGGAGCGGTCATACTTAATTCATGACTCGATCTGCTTCATCAGCTCGTCAATGGCCTCACGGGTAGCAATACCCTCGGAGAAGGCCGTCGCGGCCCCTGCCGCAAGTCCGAGTACAAGCGCATAGTCAAAGCCTCTGTCATACCCTGCGAGGAAGCCGGCTACCATTGAGTCGCCGGCGCCAACAGCGTTTATAGTCTTTCCGGAGGTGAAGGCCGTGTGGAAGTGCTTCTCGCCGTTCTCGTCCAGCAGGAACGCGCCGTTGCTGCCCATGGAGACTATTACGTTGCGTGCACCCATTTCCCGGAGTTTCAGCGCACATTCCCGCACCTCGTCCATACCGGACACCGGCTTTCCGAATATGGCGGAAAGTTCCTCCACATTCGGCTTTATCAGGAACGGATGATACGGCAGCACATTGGTGAGCAGGCTCTTCTCAGCGTCCACAACGACACGGATATCCCTGTCGGAGAGGCGTTTTATCAGATTTTCGTAGGTATCCTCGGGCAGACACTTCGGTATGCTGCCAGCCAGTACGATAGTATCGCCGTCCTTCATACGGTCAGTCTGGGCTATCAGTTGAGCAAGCGCATTGTCGTCGATGTCCGGGCCGCCCGCATTGAGTTCGGTGACCTCATGCTCGGCGCTGACCTTGACATTTATGCGTGTCATGCCGCTTTTCAGACAAATAAAATCGGTATTCACTCCCACAGCACGGACGCCCTTTTCAAGCTCTTCGCCGGTAAAGCCCGCTATAAAGCCGAGAGCTGTATTCGCCACGCCCAGGTCCGACAGCACCACGGACACATTTATGCCCTTACCGCCGTAGAACACACATTCCGCGACCGAGCGGTTAACACCGCCGTGCCGTACCTGCGGGAATTTCATCACATAATCAATCGCGGGATTAAAAGTAACTGTATAGATCATTTTTGCCGCTCCTTAATTATCATTTTATATCATTTTTTGTGCGGGTGCGCTTTACTTTCCTGCTGCGGACGAGGAATGCACAGCCCAGTGTCACCGAGGGAATACCTATCAGCAGGAGAGCTCCTGTCCCGGGGTTGAACTTTGTCGGGCCGCCCTTGCTGTCACCGCCGGTCCCGGTCTTGCCCGCAACGGGTACCGAGGCCGGTTTTGTGGTATCGCCGCCGTCCACAGTCACATCCGGGGTATTGCCCGAATCATCGATAACAGTGATCACCGAGCCGGGTTCTTCTCCGTCATCGGGATCGCCGCCGTCTTCGTCGTCTATATTAACGACCTCATCATCGGTCTCTGCGACGAGCATATAGGGCGAGAAGCTGTCTGCCTCGAACTGCACCCGCTTTACACCGGCGTTGTCGGTGATTATGGAGCTGGGTATGAGCTCCGGGGTTCCGTCGGAAATGTGGTAGACCTTTATCCGGTCCATATACTGTGCCAGTATATCGGGCACAGGCACCTGAAAGATCACGGAGCCGCTCGACATTACACCCTGATCTTCCTTGCCGATGCTGTTGTACAGGCTTATATCGAATGCGTAGTAATACATTGTGCCGCTGCCGGCGATAGCTTCCGCGGCATCTTCGGCCGCTTCACTGGCTTCGGGAGTATTGGTAAGGCGTACCGTGGCAGGACCCACGAAGTTGCTGCGCTGTGTCATGATGCGCACATTATAGCCGCCGACACCCTCAAGGTCGCTGTCTACCTTGACATACTCGCTGTCGCTGCTGCCGGGAGTCTGCTGCTTTGTTGCTTCGGTCTCGGCAGGTATGGAAGGAACATCGGTCTGTTCGGGCTCGTCGTCCTCGATTGTAGTATCGCCGCCGGCCGCAGTTGAAGGCGGAGGAGCATCTGTCCCTGTTCTGTCCGGAAGCGGGGCGGCTGTCGTACTCTCCCGCAGGCGGTACGAAACGAAAATGCTGACATCACTGTCATGCACGCGGTAAACCGCACCGTTCGTAAAGCCCTCACCATTGATCGTTATATGATCGACCACATATCCGTCCGGCGCCGTTGCCGAAATAGTCAGCGCTTCATCGTTCTGCACTGTTGTGGGCGGAACCAGGGTACCGTTCGGAGTCTTTATGGAGATATTGTCTATGCTTGCGTTATATATGTCAGCGGAGAAGGTCAGGTTATAGACTTTGCCGTATGATGTGAAGGACAGGCCGTTTTCACGGGCGAACTGCTCGGCGTATGTACCTGTGTAGCCATATATCGCCACCGGGTCATTGCGGAACGCCGTAGAATATATGTATTGTGTCGTGTTGGGAATTATCGCTACCGCAAGATACTGACAGTTCTCAAAAGCACTGGCTCCGATCGACTGCACGCTCTTCGGTATCGTGACCGAGCTGAGTGCGGTACATTCGGAAAATGTGTATCTTCCGATAGAGGTGATGTTTTCCGTAAGATTGAGCGGATACAGCAGGCTGCATCTGTAGAATGTGAAGTCATTCAGCTTTGTGATGCCCGGCGAAAGATTCAGGGTCTTGAGCCCGGTACACTCCTCATAGGCTCCCTCGCCGAGGCTTGTGACATTGTTCGGCAGGTTTACCGCCTCAATGGCGCGGCATCTTCTGAACGCATAATTGCCGATAGTTTTCAGTCCCGCCGAAAGGTTGATATTTTTCAGGGACGAGCAGTCCTCAAAAGCGCTTGTCCCGATGGAAACAACAGTTGCGGGCAGGTTGAGCGCCGTGAGTTCGGTGCAGCCCTTGAAGCTGCGCTCGGCTATATCCGTAAGCCCTGCCGCAATATTTACGCTTTTCAGGCCGGAACAGTTCTCGAACGCTCCGGTGCCAATGGTGCGGACGGTCTTCGGTATCGATACGGAAGTCATGGTGACCTGTTCTGCGAAGGCGTCAACACCTATTGAGGTGACCGTATAGGTGCCGAGAGTTTCCGGTATAGACACGGCTCCTGCTACACCGGTCGGAGCTTTGTAGCCCACAACGCAGGCCTCGATCACACCGGAGACTGCGCTTATCGTGTAATAGAAGCCGTTCTCGCTGAACTGGTAAACATCCACCGCCGCCGCTTCGGGTGCCGTATACGACGGCAGAGCCGTGCCGCATAGCGTAAACGCCGCGAACACCGCCGCAGCCTTCGGCAGCAGCCTATTCATATATCCGGAGCCAAAGAGCTTTTTCATTCCGATCTCCACTTTCTTATCCCGCATGAAAAGCGAAATAGTAGTCACATAACATATCAATTTACATTATACTATAAAATATACCTTTTGTCAACATTTTGTATCAGAAAGTTTTTTCCTGCGTATATGTAGAGCAGCATCGGCGCGGTACACGCACTGTCAATCCGTAAGTTCTGCTCAGTAATCGCTGACGCTCGGGTGAGAAAAGAGTCGCTGACGCTAGAGAACGAGAATAAGAGTCGCTGACGCTCGGGTATGACGCCCTTTAAAAAGGGCTTGGCCTAAACTTAAAACGCTTCGCCTTGCAGATTCGGTCATGAGTACCACTTTTCAAGGTAAAGTAGCTGCAAACATAAAAATATCCGCTCCCTTTGACTGACAAAAGGAGCAGATTTCTTTTTAATATAATAACGAAGTGGTTTAAGTTTTTTGAAAGGGAAACGGAGGAAAACTTTTGTTGGCAAAAGTCTTCCCCGGTCTCAGGCGCGATCGCCTAAAACAAAAGCTCCGGGTCATAGATACGCAGCCACATTTCCAGCTGAATGAGGTACGCGAACATCTGAGGCGTACACATGAGCTGGCCATACCAGTTTTCCGAGAAACTCCTGCCTTCGGTGGAAATAAGTTCATCTATGGCAGGACGCGCCAGCAGTTCCGGCAGGCGGCAGTCCTTCTCACCCATGAGCCGGGTGAACTCATCAAATACAAGCTTTGAATAGGCAGGATTGTGGGTCTTGGGATACGGAGACTTCCTGCGCCATGCCACGTCACGCGGCATATAACGCTCGGCTATGCGGCGCACAAGCCCCTTTTCCCTGCCGTTCAGTGCTTTCATCTCCCATGGGATATTGTAGGCGTACTGCGCAATGCGATGATCGCAGAACGGCACGCGCACTTCAAGACCGTGCGCCATGGAGCACCTGTCCTTGCGGTCAAGAAGCGTCTGCATGAACCAGTAGAAATTCAACAGGAACATTCTGCGGCGGGCAGTGTCTTCACGGCTCTCGCCGTCAAGGCAGGACATATCCTTCACGGTCTCGTCGGCAGCCTCCTTCACGAAGATTTCCGCGGAGATATCCCGAAGGAGATCCGGCCTCAGCAAGGCAGCGCGCTGCTTTGTCGAGCGCGCCCACGGGAACCCGTCGGCATACAGAAGCTCGGGTTTATGATACCACGGATAACCGCCCAGCACTTCGTCCGCACACTCGCCGCTTACCGCCACGGTGAAGCGCTTCTTCACTTCGGCGCAGAACAGGTACAGGGAGCTGCATACATCTGCCATTCCGGGCAGGTCCCGGGCTTTCATAGCAGGGACAAGCGCGTCGGCAAGAGCAGGCGAGTCAATGACCACATTCGTGTGGTCGGAGCCTATGAAACCGCTCATCTTCACTATCCACGGGGCATCCTCGTCCGGCTGGAATGCCGAAGGTACGAAATTCTTCCGATTGTCCTTGTAGTCTATCGACCATGTTGAAAGCTGTCTGCCCTCGGAGCGGTACTTCCCGGCAGCTATGGCGCTGATGAGGCTCGAATCAAGACCGCCCGACAGGAACGTACACAGCGGCACATCACTTACAAGCTGGCGCTCAACGCTGTCCCGTATAAGAAATCCGAGGTGTTCGGCGGTCTCATCGAGAGACTCTGTATGCGGCTCGGCTTCAAGCCGCCAATAAACGTGCTTCCGGAAACCGCGCTCATCAAAAAACGCACACTCGCCCGGCCGCAGTTCTTCGACTCCGTCGAATACGCCGCTCCCGCCCCGGCGCGCAGGGCCCAGCAGCATCAGCGACAGTGCACCCTCCCGGGAAAGCGCTGGTCTGACATGAGGGTTCTGAAACAGCGCCTTGATCTCTGACGCAAACACAATGCCGCCGTCATAAAGCGAGTAAAAGAACGGTTTCACACCCGCGCGGTCGCGCGCCATGAACAGCGAACGCTCCGTTTTGTTCCACACCGCGAAGGCGTATATCCCGTTGAGCAGTTCGAGACACTTCTCTCCCCACTCGGCGTAAGCCTTGAGAAGCACCTCGGTATCGCTGCCGGTGCCGAAAGTGTGACCGAGGTTTTTCAGGGAGCGGCGAAGCTCCGCGGTGTTGTAAAGCTCGCCGTTATATACTATCGTGTAACTGCCGTAAGTCATCGGCTGAGCGCCGTTCTCCGGATCTATGACGCTCAGTCTCCGGTGCGCCAGCCTGCAGCCGCGGTCAAAGAACTCCCCCGCAGCGTCAGGACCGCGGTGCCCCAGCGCGT
This sequence comes from Ruminiclostridium sp., assembly GCA_016282095.1. Taxonomy (GTDB): domain Bacteria; phylum Bacillota; class Clostridia; order Oscillospirales; family Ruminococcaceae; genus Ruminiclostridium_E. The sequence goes on from JAEEJW010000013.1 coordinate 101,269, forward strand.
CGCCCATTTTTCTGATCACGGTCTCATATTCTTCGAGCCCGTTTCTGAAATCCGTCCAGCCTGCTATCCCGCACATAGTAATACCTCCGCAACAATAGTTTTTCATCATTATATGCTTTTCGGAAGATTTTGTGCAGGAATCGACAAACTGCACAAATCGGATTACAAATTTTATACATATCCGACAAAGATAATATCATAATTCAAAA
>JAEEJW010000130.1 GCA_016282095.1 Ruminiclostridium sp.
ACGAATATGATTTTTCTAAGGTAGATCTTGACGGACTGCTCTCCGGGTTCACCTGGCTGCATCTCAGCGGCATTACACCGGCACTTGGAGATAATTGTCGGAAGATGATACATGACCTTATTATAAAAGCGAAAGAAAAAGGGCTCACGGTGAGCTTTGACGGCAATTTCAGGAGTTCGCTCTGGTCGTGGGAGGAAGCAAGAGACTTCTGTACGGCCTGTCTTCCATACGTCGATGTGCTTCTCGGAATAGAACCGTATCATCTGTGGAGAAACGAGAATGACCACACACTCGGCGATATAAAGGACGGAATACCGCTTCAGCCGTCATATGAGCAGCAGGACGAGATATTCCGGGCTTTTGTGGAGAGATACCCGAACATAAAGTGCATAGCACGGCATGTCCGTTATGCGCACAGCGGCAGTGAAAACAGTCTGAAGGCGTTTATGTGGTATCAGGATCACACGTTTGAGAGCAAGCTGTTTACATTCAACATTCTCGACCGTGTGGGCGGCGGAGATGCTTTCGCCTCCGGATTGATATACGCGATAATGCACAGCTACAAGCCTATGGATACCGTAAATTTCGCAGTTGCAAGCAGCGTTCTGAAACATACTATCCACGGGGATGCAAATATTACCGATGATGAACAGGCTATACGCAGCCTGATGAATATGGATTACGATATAAAGCGATAACGGGAGGCGATAATATGAAAGACAATAATTGCGCTTACTGTATGCGTGGAGAACTTCTCGACAAGTTCGGTATTTATGTGTGTGACCTGAGTGTCAGCACGCTTGTTCTGTTCAGAGAACAGAGTCATCCTGGACGCTGCATTGTAGCGTACAAGGATCATGTGAGCGAGATCGTGGATATCTCCGATGATGAGCGCAATGCCTTCTTTGATGATGTGAACCGCGCTGCCAGAGCGATCCATGCGGTGTTCGGACCCGATAAGCTGAACTACGGAGCTTATGGTGATACAGGCTGCCACCTTCATGTACACCTTGTACCGAAGTACCGGGACGGATTTGAGTGGGGCGGAGTATTTGAGATGAATCCCGGTAAAGTGACTCTTACGGAAGCGGAATATGCCGAAATGGCGGAAAAGCTGAAGAAGGCACTTGAGCGGAAGGATAACACAGAATAAATGACTGAAACAGTAAATGTAACTCCGACAGACAGTCTCGCCGGAGTTCTCGGCACCGTTGATCCTGGCACGCGCATAGTGCTTGCTCCCGGGAGCTATCGCGAAAAGATAGAAATATATGTTCCCGGTATCGAGATCGTGGGCGATCCTACGCATGATACGCGCATTGTCTGGGGTGATTACGCAAGAAAGCTTGACGAGAGCGGTGTTGAATATAACACTTTCCGTACATATACGGTTGCTGTTCTTGCGCCGGAGGTTACTTTCCGGAATATAACGGTTGAAAATGATGCGATGAATCCTGAATCAAAAGGTCAGGAAGTCGCACTTACCGTATGTGCGGACGGTTTTACGGCGGAGAGCTGCCGTTTCCTTTCAACACAGGATACCGTTTTCTGCGGACCTCTCCCACCGGATCTTATCGAGAGATACGACGGCTTTCTGAAAGACCCGCTTCGTGCGGGCGGTGAGATGCGACAGATATTCAGAGAGTGCCTTATATCCGGAAATGTGGATTTCATATTCGGCTGCGGAAGCACGCTGTTTGAGAAGTGTGAGATACGCTCGGTATATGATGTGCGTGGACACGGCTATACTGCAGCTCCGGCGCACACAAAGGAGCAGGATATAGGATTTGTGTTCAGCGCCTGCCGCTTCACCTGCGAGGAGACTGTTGCGGACGAGTCGATATTTCTTGCCCGCCCGTGGCGTGACTTCGGAAAATGCAGTTTTATTGACTGTGAATACGGAAGACATATCACGCGGGAAGGTTTTGACAAGTGGAACGATACCGAACGTGACAAGACCGCCCGTTTTGCGGAGTACGGAAATATACCGTCCGGCAGGGTTGAATGGGCTCGCACGATGACCGACGATGAAAAGGAAAAGCTTTTATACTCTTTTAATAGATAAATTGGATTTATAGTAAATAATGACTAAATGAACTCCGATCGCTGCTATAATATCGGATCTCGCTGATAAATGCGGCATTAGTCGGTAAAACGATTTCATGTGGTGTTATCGTTAACACAGCTTTTACAAAACGGATGTACCGGGTCAGATATCAGGTACATGAAAGCAGGGTATTCAGATGTCGTTCAATATAATAACCGAGGCGCGAAGATGCCTTAACTGTAAGAACCCGATGTGCGTGAAGGGCTGCCCGATAAGTACACAGATCCCGAGCGTGATAAAAACATTCCTGGACGGCGATATAGACAAAGCGGGATTCATGCTCTTCGAAAACAATCCGCTCAGCATGATATGCTCTCTTATCTGCAACCATGATAATCAGTGCGAAGGTCACTGTGTTCTCGGAAAAAAGAGCACGCCGGTACATTTCAGCAGTATCGAGAA
>JAEEJW010000131.1 GCA_016282095.1 Ruminiclostridium sp.
AAAAAAAGTTTTCCCCCGGACCCCCTTTCAAAAAACTTAAACCACTTCGTTATTAAATTAAAAGAAATCTGCTCCTATTGTAATTAATAGGAGCAGATATTTTTTATTTCCTGTTGCTTTTTCTTGGTAAAGGGGTACTACATACCGGGTAGCAAGGCGAAGCGATTTAAGTTTAGGCCAAGCCCTTTTTAAAGGGCGTCATACTCGAGCGTCAGCGACTTCTTACCCTCGTTCTCGAGCGTCAGCGACTCTCTTCACATTCGAGCGTAAGCGGCTTCTCACTTCTTACCGAAAAGTTTCTTCTTGCTCTTGGCGGCGGCTTCGGCCTCGGCGCGGAGGGCTTTTATCTTATCATAGCGTTTCAGGAGCGATTCATTTTCTTTGAGCGTTTTTCTGTTGAGGCTCTTATCGAAAAGATACTCGCTGATGAACTCGGCGGTAGGTTCACGGAAAGACATAAGGCCGAGGGCCTGATATTCGGGACGCAGGCAGAGCTGCTCGGCATCGGCGATGAAGCGGTTGAGCTCGCGCATCATACGGTCATTGTCCCTGTTGATCGCCTCGTAGAATTCCTTGTACGCTTCTGTGTAGTAGGTACGGTAGAGGATGCTGCCGCCGCTGCCTATCTTGCAGCGGGTATAGGCGACAAGAGCTATGAGCAGCTCGGGCTCGCTGCGGTCATAAATGCGTATCCACTCCGCTATCATTTCCTGACTTTCGGGTTTGTTGACAAGTTCATCCAGCGCGTAGATCAGCGTGAGTTCCCGCTTGCCGCAGATAACATCGTTGAAGCGCCTGAACAGCGATATCGTATCCACGCTTGTAAGCTCGGGGTAATCTTCAAGTGCGTTGGCAAGCTCGGTGACGGTCTTTCTGTCTCCAGCCATTTTCCTGATGTTTTCATCCGTAAAAGCCTCAATGACCACGGGAAGGAAGCATCTCCTCTTGAAATGATCGAATACCATGCGGGAGAGAGTGCTGTCATCGGAGCATATCTGACCGCGGAGTCCGGCAAGCAGCGAAAACTTCTCCGCAAGCCCCGTACCTGCAAACTTCTGCGCTATGCTGTCCTCAAAGTAAACGAGAAATGTCGAAGCAAAGAGGCGGTACTGCTCATTCTTGTCTATACCCATTTCGTTGAAGAAGCCGTCGGTCTCTGAAATAAGAAGATTGAGCGCGTCGAATATTCTGTTCCCGTCGGACGATTCCGCAGCAGAACGGACAAAGCCGCCGACGATCTTATCATAGGCTGCCGCGGACTTCGGGTTATTGTCCTTGCGGTAAACAAAATTCACATAAGTACGCGCGATATAGCGGGATATCGACGCGACAAGCTCCGAACCGGCATGGTCCGGCGAAAATATGCGCTCAAAAAGCGTGTCCGTACCCTCGGTGACGGTGTATATCAGGAAGAACGACCAGATGCGCTGGGCATTGCGTTTCTCTTCTCGGGAGAATGACGGATATCTGCCGTCGATAATATCGAAGACCTCAATGCTCGGTGCGTAGCCGCCCGCTCTGCACTTGGCGAGTTCATGCTCCCAGTAGCCGTTTATACGGTTGATGAACGCTGCCTTGTTCTCTACGATATCACAGAAATCATAGAACGAGGAGATTATACTGCACGCGGTCTCGGTGTCCACATCTTCCTCGGAACTGTCGGAAAGGAACTTCCACATGAAGTATATCTCGTTCAGCCTGTCGATACTGTATCTGTCCGCCGGATCGGTCTTGGGGAGTATGGCGTTGCAGTAGTCGTTGAAGGAGGGCTCGTTATAGCTGAGTATATTCCCCATTATCGTGCGGATAAGGTCGGAATATTCCCTCACCGCCGAGGTATCGAAGCCGCCGACATAGTGTGTGCCTACGGACAGGTCAAAGCAGTAGGCGCTGTTTATGAACTGCCTGGAAAGGTCTATGTCCGTGACGAAGTATATGCTGATGTCCTCATACATATAAGTATCGGTAACATGAGTCATGAATCCCATTTTCTTCTTGTACTCGGACGGGAATGCCGGTATCAGTATGTTCATCAGCCTGATGGCATTGAATGAGGCTTCGCGCGGGGTTCCAGGCAGCCGTATGAATATCGAGCAGCCGTTCTCCGCGGACAGCAGTATCGCAAGTACAAGCTCGGCGAACTGCTCGCTGGTGAAGAATTTGCTGATGACCGAGGTGTTGTACTCGCGGTCTTTGCAGTTAAGGAAGCGGTAATCCGCCGCGGGAAGCCTGTCGGAAGAAGGCCGCGGCACTTCGGCGCCGGTGCCGTTGGCAAACATGGCGGGACTGAACGGGCAGATATGCTCGTCGAGTATGCGCCTGCTCTCCGCTTCGGTGAGGACGAGTGAGTGGGCTATCGAAGAGTTTCTGCCCACATAGTCATGCTCAAATGATACTGCGGACTGGATAAAGCACTGTTTGTATTCCCTGTAATAGCAGCAGAACTTTACCGGGTGTTCGTTCCCGGCAGTGAAGGAGTAGTTGTTTATATTGCTCAGCTCGTCGTCGGACATTACATTATAGAATTCCTCCGTAGCGGCGAGTGTTTTGTAACCTGCTCCCGACGAACCGCCGGAAGCGCTTCCGAACAAATGCTGATAAGCCATTATCATCTTCCTTTCCGGATCTCAGACTGATACCGAGTTTATTTTGAGAAAAGCTTTTTGAAGAACCCGCCGCCCTGCTTTTCGGGTACCGGCGGTGTGTCGGAAATGATGCCGAGCCGTGAGAGTATCCACAGGAACGGCTCTTCCACGCGTATCTCCTGCGGTATGCCGTTCATTATCTTCTTACGGTCGGTGCCGTTGATATTCACGGTCTCTGTAGGGCCGCCAAGAGCCGAGACCGCGAAATATTTCACATCGTTGAACATGAAATCCACGTTCTTGCGGAACAGCGGCGCTGTGATGCCGAAGAAGTTATGCACTTCCCCATTGACTGTCTCCACCTGTTCCATGTCGAGGAAACCCTTGTGCTCGCACTGGCGGTAGATGCTGCTGTCCTTGCTGAAATAGCGCTGCGATGTCTCGGTGGATTTCAGCAGGTCGCTCTTCGTGAGCACTATCGCGGTGGGCTTATCCTTGAAGTCGATATCCTGCGTGAAGAAGGATTCAAGTATCTTCACGGCATCGCCTCTGCCGACGATATAGTCCCCGCAGGCGTTGCTGTTCAGCGCGGCGAGGCGCTGCGCGGCTCCGGTCTGCATGGGATCCACCATGTATATGAACGCGTCGGCGTATTTCAGGTGCCGTGCGCGTGTATTGACATAATCTGCGTTCTTTATGCCGTCACCCGCCACGTCGTAGAATGTGAGGGTCACGGTCTGGTCGGCGACATTATCGCCGTTTATCTTGTTTATCCCGACGCGGAGCTCATAGATCAGCGGCTCCACGACCTCATTGACGTGGGTATGCTCCGGGAGAAGACCTTCCTTGTACATCGGCGTGAAATAGTAGGTGTCATACTTCTCCGAGACCGCTCCGGTCAGCGGCATGAGCATGGACCTGAAGCCGTCGTCAAGGAACTGGAGCCTGTTTATCAGCGTCGTCATATAGACTGTCTTGCCGACAGCGGTGTCCCCGGCGAAAGCTATGGTGTAGCTCCTGTAAAATCCCGACGAACGAGGCAGGTCATTGTGGCAGTAGGGACAGAGCCGCTTTTCCGACTCATTGCCGAATTCGTCCCTGACAGAGTACAGCACCCCGTCCTTGTAGCCCAACGGGTCACCGCCCGCGGCAGGGTTTATGTACTCGTCGCCCGTGACCCCGCCATGCGGAGCTATGACTGGAAACCTTCTCGGAGCCTGACGTCCGAACTGACGGTAGTAATCCGCGAGATTGCGGTCTATGACGCTGTCCTCGCGTATCATGCGCTCCTTCGTCTGCTGGTTCGTCGCCCAGTGCTTTGACGAGGCGGCGCGGAAGTGAACTTCTTCCGCCCCGAACTGCTTGAAGCAGTATGGGCACTTTATCGGGTATACGCTGACGGAGCCCGTTTCTTTCTTCTTGTTATTGATAAGCACTTTCAGTTTTCCTTTTCCTTACAAGATCACCGCGCTGCTGTTCGGCAGAAGCCCCAGCTTCGCCAGCAGCCATAAGAACGAAGCCTCCGCGGCAGCAGGCTCCTTTATATCCGCAGTCCCGTCCCCGTGGGACTCAAAGAACTCCGGTACGGGGAAGAACATGGTGTTTTCCTTTGAGAAGAGACTTTCAATGACCGAGCTGAACCCCGGCAGTCTTGCGCGCAGCACCCCTGCGGCCTGATCGCTGAACTTTGCGAATGCCGTTGTGGGGAACACCTTCTTCAGGCTCTCCGAGATCACCAGCTTCTGCGAGACTACAGACTTCAGAGCGGCAGCCCACTTCTTGTCGGGTATCTCCGCTTTATCTGACTTGCTCAGAACTATCGCTGCGGGCTTGTCACAGGACATAGGCCCGAATATTCTGCGCATGGTCTCGGTCAGATAGCCGAGCCACGGGTCGCAGAGCGGATCATCGGATACGGCCTGCGCAGCGGCGTCGGATATCAGTATAAGTGCGCCTGCCTGCGCTATGGCGTTGTATGCTATCATCGGGTAGCGGTCAACCAGCTCCCGGTCTATGTTGTAGATATAGAACAGCGCGTTGTTGTAGGTGACGGTGCTCCCCTTCCATTCCTCGGGAGCGGCGGCACCTGTGCGCGCAAACTCATATACCAGCGGCGTTATGGTCGTTAAGGCCTCCGGTACAGTGCGGTCGGCGTAGAGCGGCTCCTCGTACTGCTCGCAGAAAAACGAGGCCGTCCTGTAATCCGCGGGTATGAAAGCCGCGCCATAGTTGGCAAGCATCGTGGAATTCATTCTGTGCAGAGCCGCGCCTATATAGAAGCTGCGTTCCGCATCGTCCGAGCCCATGACCGCTATGGAAAAGGGCTTCACTCTGCCGGCGGCTGCGGGCAGCATATTGTAGCAGTAGGGGCAGACCCGTGTCCGGGTAACATCGCCGTTCTCGGTGGTGGCGGCGAAAACATTCCCGGCCGGGTCGTTCGGGTTCCTGCGGAAATACACCGGCCCTTCCCTGCCTCCGAAAGGCTCGGTGCCTAAGAAGTGCCGCATATATTCGACCTGACCCGGATATATCTCGTCCGAGAAATGCCTGTGATCCGCGAAAAGCGCGTTGAAATTCGTATAGCGCTTGAAACAGAACGGACACATTATATCATAAGTCGTATCCTGGTTGTTGTTAGCCATTTTCTGTGACCTGTTTCTTTATATTATCAGCCGAAAAGCCCGGCATATAACTGCCCGGCCGATCCGGCACCGGCTTCGTAGACTTTCGTTCTGGAGAAGTACATAGAAAGCTCCCGTACAGACGGGAAAGCGGAATATACCTGCTCCCCGAAGCCGCCGGACGGCGATTCCGCAAGATCGGACTTTGTCACCGCTATGTCGAGCTCCGGAGGGGTCTCCGCGTATCTGCACGCGCTCATCATCATGAAAAGCTCTCTGCGCATTATGATATCGGCACGCTCGTTGTCCGCAGCAAGAGCCTCCGCGAGCTTATCGGCGGGAATGCAGTAAACGAAATGTTCGGCAGACTCCGCGAAAGGCAGAGCCGTGAGCACAGTCTCTTCATCTATGGTATCGTTGAACGACACATCATGAAGGACGTCGCAGACTGCTTTTCCTCCGTCGGCGGCGCGCGGTACGCGGTAGACCGCGGCGGGGCTGCGCAGGTCGGCGGGCTTCCCGCCGGAGGCTGCTTTTTCGGCCTCGGAAGCTATGTATTCGGTTTTGTAAAGTTTTTCATTGAATATATATCTGTATCGCCCGTCCGGAGAGAACTGGCTTTTGATGCAGTTATTGACAAGCGCGAGTATGAGCGAAGTTTTTCCGCTGTCCTTAGCGCCGAAGAATACTGCGGAGCGCACGGAAGCGCTGTCCGTATCGCGGAAGAGCTCGGAATGGCAGGAGGGGCAGATCAGGGTATCGGTACTGCGGCCTGTTTTTGTTATCAGAACGGGCTTACCGTTTTCCCAGTCGAGTTTCAGGCATTCGGGCGAGCGGCTGCCGCAGACTCCGGGCAGGTCGCTGCGGATATCGAACGAACCGCGGGCTTTCCGGAAATCGGCGTATATCGCGTCATTGGTACGCGGGTGATCGGGCGGCAGGCGGAAGAGAGCTTCGTTTTCGAGCTCTATGAGCCTGCCGCAGAAAATGCATCTGCGATCTGACATACTCAACCTTTCTGCTGCGGCGGCGCGGTACCCGCGCGGTCAAACCGTCTGTTAAATTCTTATTTATTTAGTCTCTGCCTCGCAGCCGTTATATTCTGCTTTCTCCAAGGGGGCTTTCCGTTCGCCCCCTTGACCCCTTCGGCACTGCCTCTTTTGGTAGTTTGCAAAAGTGGTACACATTACCGAATCTGCAAGGCGGCGGGGTACCCCCGCGGTCAAACCGTCTGTTACATTCTGCTATGGGCGACTTTCTGCCTCGCAGTCCGGAGTATTTCAAAAGTGGTACTCATGGACGAATCTGCAAGGCGAAGCGATTTGTTTAGGGATCCAAACCCTTTTTAAAGGGGTTGGCCGCCGGAGGCACTCGAGCGCAAGCGACTCTCTGCACACTCAAGCGTCAGCGACTCTCTTCGACTCTCTTACTTTTCTTTCAGCACGAACTCTTCCTCATGGCCGACAGCGAGTTTCAGCGCTGCTTCGGAGCGGGCGGGAATGACGACGGGCGGCAGCT
>JAEEJW010000132.1 GCA_016282095.1 Ruminiclostridium sp.
AACTTTTTTTCAAAAAAGTTTTCCCCCGGGCTCGAGCGTCAGCGACTAAACTCGAGCGCCAGCGACTTTAGCGCGTCAGCGCCGCCTCAAGCGCGGAACGGAGCGAGGGGGAGACCGGACTTATTATAGATCGGGATATCGGCGGAGTAGTTAGTCCAGAGATAGCGGACGCTGACGGGTTCGGGGACTTCTGCGGAGGTGACGGTGATCGTGTCTCCGCTTACTTCGCAGGAGGCAGGATGAAATTCTCCGTCAGCTCCGGCAAGCTCGAAGCCGGAGGCTTCCGTGCGCTTTTCAAGCAGCGTCGATGTGCGCACCCTGACCGTTATGCCGCCGTTCTCCGGGATAACGTATGCAGGCATCGGGGCGTTGTATTCCTCGTTTCTGTCGCCGTAGGCCGTATAGAGCGCCTGAAGGCAGAGACGGTGTGCCACCTGCTCCTTGTCGTGGGGGTGTATCTCGTCAAACTCGCCGCAGTCTATCGCTACTGCAAGCCCGGTATTGCTGATCGTCCGGTACGCTTTGTCCTGCGCCTCGCGGATAATGCACCAGTTCTTATAGTCCGGATCGGCATGATACCGGTGCATGGGAAGCTGGACGATAAGAAACGGCAGTCCGCTGTCCCCCCAGTCGGTGCGCCACAGGTCGATAAGCCCGCGGAGCAGCTTGTAGTAGGCTCCCGGGTTGTCATCATCGCTCTCGCCCTGATAGTACAGGAATCCCGCCAGAGTGTAGGGGCAGACCCGTTTTATCATACTTCTGTACAGCGCCGTCGGGCTCATGGGATTATGCGGCACCATCGGTCCGGGATACTGACATTCGCCGCAGACTTTCAGGCATTCGCCCCAGTCGGGATTCTGCGCGGTGGCATAGTATTGGTCTCTGCGTTTCTCCCACGCGGCGTTCTCTTCAACATAAGTACGGTAGAGTTCCGCCTGCTCCTGCTCCGATTTGCCCTCGCAGAGCACCAGCATCTTATCGAGATCCCTGCGCATATCCGTGTCGGGCGTCAGGCTCTCTTCGCTCATCCAGTAGCTCGCCTTCGTGCCGCCCCAGTTGCAGCCTACGATGCCCACCGTGCAGCCGAGCCTTTCGGAAAGCTCCTTCGCAAATATGTAACCCACCGCCGACCAGCATTTCGCGGTCTCGCTGTCGAACCTGTTCCAGCAGGTGTTCGTCATGGTCTCTTCGTATGCCGGGTCGAGGCTGTTTATTTTCGGAGTATAGTAATAGCGCACTTCGGGTTTGTCGTTTTCAAGGTGCTGTCTGCCTGTCGTGCAGTTCTGCAATTCGTACTCCATATTGGACTGACCGCCTGCCAGCCACACTTCGCCTATGGCTATACCGGTGAATCTTATGACGGAGCCGCCGCCCGTTACGGTCATTTCCAGGCCGTCCGCGTAGCTGTCCTGCGGCGGGAGCTTGGCCTCCCACCTGCCGTCCTTCACCGCCGAGTTTGCCGTGAAGCCCCGGAACTCAACGCTGACGCGCTCTCCGTCAGAGCCGGTGCCGAATACATTTATTACTTTGCCTTTCTGTAATACCATTCTGTCGCTGAATATGGGTGCCGTTCTTATCATGCCTGCCTCCGTAAACGTTTTATTACGCATATTATAGCACTTCCGGCGTCATTTGTAAATAGCTTTAATCAAAAAAGGGAGGGCATCTGCCCTCCCCCGGTCTTACGCGGGTATATCCTGTCCGCCGAAAAGTTCCTCAAGATGCGCCAGCGCCGAACGGTGCAAACGATGCACATGACGCGGCGTGTAGCCCAATTTCTCCGCTATGGCTTCAAAGCTCTCATGCAGTATATAGTGCCGTTCAATTATAACGCGCTCGTTTTCGTCGCCAAGTGCGGCGGCGATATCCAGCAGCTTCTCTTTCAGGTCTACCAGCCGGTCTATGTCGGCATCTATCTTATTTTCAAGATCGGCTATCTTCGCAGCGTTCCTGCCCACCTTGTCCGAAGCGGGGCAGGCCGAACGGGTCTCGCCGGTTATGCGTATGGTGCAGCGCTCCGCAAGACTGCGGAGCTGGGCGATCTCCTCGAGCTTCAGGTCGATGCCGTGATCTATTTCTCTGTGTGATTCCAGCAATCTCTTGATGTCCATTTTATTCCTCCATTATACCGTAATTTCCATGACACATTCCGGACATATTATCATATCTTTCGTCCGGTAAGCGTCGTCTCCCTCAAACAATGGTCTTCCGCATATTCCGCAGGACACAGGGCTCACCGATATATCGTCGCTGCCGCAGGAACGGCAGATATCGGCGGACACGCAGTCCGGCTCATGCAGCCTTCCGGGTCTGTCTCCCGTGTTTCCGCACACATTACATCTGTACATATTCCTCCTTTCCGCTGCTGTCGGGGATCACTACCGTGCGGATAAAGCCGGCGAACGGTACTGACAGCGTCGTTGCATTTCTGGGACAACTAAATAATAACACGAATTGTCCCGTTTGTCAACCCATTTATGCAACGGAAAAATAAAATTATGAAAATATGTTGCATTTTCAGGATATTTGTGATATAATGAGCTTACAAAAACAAAAAGGACTGATATTATGACCGTTACAGCCGCAGAAAGAATAGCAAGGCGCCGCCGCGAGCTGGGACTCTCCTATCAGGAGCTGGCCTCGAGGACGGGTCTGAGCAAATCGACCCTCCAGCGCTATGAGACCGGCAGTATAGGCAGCATACCCCTCGACAAGCTCGACATACTCGCGGCAGGGCTGGAGACCACGGCGCTCTATATACTCGGCAAGGACGAGGCTCCCAACGCCGAGATAGTGCGCAGCGGAATATGCGACGTCCCGGTGTTCGACAGCGTGAGCGCAGGCTTCGGAGCCTACGCCGACAGCAATATCGTGCGCTATATCCCCACATTCATAGACCACGACGGCGACAGCAGCGGCTTCCTGTGGATAAACGTCAGGGGTGACAGTATGTCTCCGAAGATCGACGACGGCGACCGCATACTCGTCCGGCGTCTGGACAGCGTAGCCAGCGGCACCGTAGCCGTGGTGATGATCGATGACGAGGCGTTTGTGAAAAAAATAAAATACGGCAAAAACTGGATCGAGCTGCATTCGTTCAATCCCTACTACCCCGTGCGCCGCTTCGAGGGCGAAGAAGCCGCCAACGTGCGCGTCGTCGGGCTCGTCGTCGAGGTCAGCAAGAAGCTGTAGAAAGCCGCCTGCGCCCGGTGCCGGGTCAGCAGACACCGCGGCAGTTCCCGGGCCCGACAAAGAGTGCAGAAAAAGTCGGGACAGGAAAGCCCCGATATGATATAATAAAATCAGACGGAACGAGGTGACCGTTATGAAAGACTGGGTCGAAGGATTCCAGGCTTCCATCGATTATATTGAGCAGAACCTGCCGAATGAGCTGAACATCGAAAAGATCGCACAGAAAGCCGCGCTGTCTTCGTTCTACTATCAGCGTATCTTCGGTGCCATGTGCGGTATGACCGTAGGAGAATACATCCGCGCACGCCGCATGACGCTGGCGGCGCAGGAACTCGCCGGCTCCGGGTGCAAGGTGATCGACACAGCCGCGAAGTACGGCTACGATTCCCCCGACAGCTTTGCAAAAGCCTTTCAGCGCTTTCACGGCATCACCCCGTCACAGGCAAGGGAGGCAGGCGCCAGCCTGCGGTCATTCGCTCCGTTTCATATTAAAATCATATTGGAGGGCGGTAATATGCTGGATTACAAAATCGTGGAAAAAGCACCGTTTACGGTCGTTGGCATCAGAAAGAGATTTGATGCCGAAACAAGCTACAAAGAGATACCGTTATTCTGGAGCGAGTGGATGTCCGACATGAAGGGTCTGAAAGGAATGTTCGGCGTCTGCGCGGACATGGACGGGAAAACCTTCGACTATTGGATCGCAGACCTGTATATGCCGTGGAACGATATCCCGGCCGGCTGCGAAACTTATCAGATCCCGGGCGGACTGTGGGCTCTGTTTCCGTGCAAGGGCGCTCTGCCGGACAGTATGCAGAAAGTCAATACGCAGATATGGTCCGAATGGCTCCCGGCTTTGCAGGGATATACTCTGGCAGGCAATTATTCGCTGGAATTCTATCTGCCGCCGGCAAAAGATCCCGCCGATACGGTCAGCTATATCTGCATTCCCCTGAATAAAGTGTAAGAGGTGTCAGTATGGAACGGAATACCGGATTCAGCCTGCTGCAGCCAGCCGGAACAGACCCCGTGTACCGCAGGCTTCCGGATCATGTGATGCATGATCTCGGCCTGGAGACGTTCTGTGAAGCAGTATCGGACGATGCCGGAGAGCGCCGGCTTACAGCAAATATACTATCGCAGATAACAGACGACGCAGATGTCGCCGCATACCGCAGACAGATCTTCGCGGATATCATCCGGCTGCCGGAACTGCGGAAGACCATGACGGAGCTGTTCGGCAGGATACAGTTCATGAAGGATTTCTCCACCATGCACAAGACCTCCGACGAGGAGCTCGGACTGTGGCATCTGTTCCACCGCCTGGACGAGCTGTCAGACTATATCGGGACAGTTGAGACCATGCGGGACTGCCTTTCCGATGAGCGCATACAGTCGCAGGGGCTGAAAGACCTCCGCAGCTACATCGACAGCCTTTACAGCGAAGCGTACTTTGCCGAAATGAAAGAGGACATCGCCGCACTGAAGGTCAAGGCGTCGGAAGTGCAGAGCGTCACTCTCGGCATCAACGTCAACGAGCGTTTTGAAGCCGTAAGCATAGGGCTGGTCTCCGTCAACAGGAAGCCGTTCAGGAAATCGGGCATCGTCAGCAATTTTGCCGATGCACTCGCGGCCAGGGACAAGCTCCGCGATACCGCGGACTGGGACGGCGATATGCACTATCAGCTCATCGACAGCGAGGAAAAGCGCGGCGTCACCGACCATATCAACGACACGGGAAAATTCGTGGTGCAGTCTTCCTTCGCGGCAAAAGCCGGCGCCATGTCCACCATGATGAATACCGCGGCAGACAGCGCGGCGGCAGGCTCGACCTCCTATCTGGACACCGCGGTGAACAAAATGCTCGGTTCACTGGTGAAGAAGCTGAGAGACACGCTCACCAGGTACGCGAACGTGGCGATCGTGAATGTTTCCGGGCTGGTGCCGGAGTTCATATATTACATCAGATGCGCGGAGCTTATCGGCGGCCTGATGAAGAAGGGCTGTGTGTTCTGCGAAGCACAGCCGGAAACCGGCAGCGGTACTTCCATGTCGGCAAAGGGCTTCTACAATCTGAAGCTTGCGATGAACATGGAGAATGTCGGCGACATCGTGCCGAACGACCTCACCTTCGACCGGGAGCATACCGTCTATATCCTCACCGGCGCGAACCGCGGCGGAAAGACCACGGTCACACAGGCTGCCGGCCAGCTGTTCGTCCTGGCGCAGGGAGGACTTTTCGTTCCGGCGGAGAGCTTCCGCTATATCCCCTGCGACTGCATCTATACCCACTTCCCTGCGGACGAGGACAAGACCATGGACCTCGGCAGACTGGGAGAGGAATGTGTACGTTTCAGGGAGATATTCTCCCTGTCCACAGACAGAAGTCTCCTGCTGCTTAACGAGACCTTCTCCACGACATCGTTCGAGGAGGGCTACTACATCGCGAGGGATTCCGTAAAAGCGCTTCTCACCAAAGGAGTGCGGACGATATATAATACCCATATGCACAAACTCGGAGAGGACGCCGGAGAGCTCACACGCGAAAGCGCCGGTGCCGGTGCGGCTTCGCTGATAATGCGCACCGAGGACGGCAAGCGTTCGTTCAGGGTCGCTCTGGCGCAGCCGGAGGGCTCGTCCTACGCAAAGGACATTGCCGAAAAGTACGGCGTGACATATGATATGCTCGTCGGAGGAGCGGGAACGGATAAGGAATGATCCGGATCACAGACACAACTGAAGCGGGATGCAGTCCGTTCTGCACCCCGCTTTTCTGCTGTATGAGACTCCGCGGTGCTGTCGTTTTGTAAGAAATTTCATATAATATTCCGTCGTGAACCGCAGAAAATAGGATTGTTCGCAAGAACGAACAAAAGCAAGCGTGATCGAACGGAGGATCATTATGAAAAGAAAGATTACCGCAGCGGCGGCAGCGGTCTGCATAGCCGCTCTGGCAGGAGCGCCCGCATACGCGCAGTCTCCCGCGGAGCAGATTGCCGACGGCGCCGGCGATGTGATAGAGAACGTCGGTGACGGCATAAGCGAAGCGGCCGACGGTATAGGCGATGCCGCAAACGATGTCCTCGACGGTGCGGGGGACGCAGTCGATGAGATCACCGGCGGCGATGCCGGTACTGCCGATGACCCTGCCGGAAACAATGCCGACAGCAAGGATATCGTGACCGATGACGGAGATCTTGTCGAAGTCACCGGGGACGACGATGCCGCCGACATCGAAGAAGACGACGAATATCTCAACGACAAGGGCAAGATAGCCGAAGCCGAGCTTTACAAGGACAATTCCGGCGACGGGAACCCTTCTACGGGCGGTGTCCCGTTCATGACGGCAGGACTTGTCGCCGTGACCGCGGCAGGCGTCGCTTACCTCACCAAGAAGAGAAACATGGAAAACGGACAGTAAACAAAAGCCCGCCGCTCCTTCCGGAACGGCGGGTCATTGTGTTTATCAGTATCTGAGATTTTCAAGAAGCATTCCGAAGTCCTCGCTCCAGCCTATCTTCGCGAGCTCATCTCCGGAGAGCTTGTCAAAGCGTGCCTTTGCAGCCTTTACCGACACATCGCCGTAAGACTTTTCGCCGCGCAGAGCCATAGCAACTTCGGTGACGCAGGCCGCGAACCTGAATCTTATGCCGGTCTCCGAATATTTGCAGTAGTCCTTTGCCTTGACCGTAACGGAGAATTCCTTCGACTTTTCTGTGCCGGGCTTCTTGTAGCGGCATTTGAGTGTGCAGATATCGGTCTTGTTGCCGGTCTGTGTCTGATAGCGGAGATTGTCCGTGCCGTTCTTGGCGGGGATTATCTCATACATAACGGTAATGCTCTGGCCTGCGCCGATGTCTGCCGCGTCCTTCGCGTCGTTGGTGAAGTCCTCGTTCGCGAGTCTGCGTCCGTCATAGCCGATAAGGCGGTAGCTGTCTACAAGGGCAGGATTGAACTCGACCTGCAGCTTCACGTCGTCAGCCACGGTGATGAGAGTAGCTTTGCGCTCGTCTACCAGCACCTTGGAAGCCTCTTCCGCGCAGTCGATGTAGTGATAGTTGCCGTTGCCGTCCTTTGCGAGAGCCTCCATGCGGTCGTCCTTCAGGTTGCCCGTGCCGAAGCCGAGAACTGTCAGATAAATGCCGGAGCCGCGCTTCCTCGATATGAACTCGGAAAGCTCGTCCTTGTCGGATATGCCCACGTTGAGGTCGCCGTCGGTGGCGAGTATAACGCGGTTGCTGCCGTCCGTTATGTAGTTGCGCGCCGCGATGTCGTAGGCCATATTGATGCCTGCCTCGCCGTTGGTGCAGCCGGAAGCCACAAGGGTATCGGCAAGCTCGCCGATGCAGTTGCGCATATTGCCGCGGGCTCCGGAGATCACGACTTTCTCCTGACCGGAGTATGTGACTATCGAGATGCGGTCCTTCTTCGTCATTTCGGCGGTGAGCTTCTTGAGGGACTCGACTACCAGCGGGAGCTTATCCTGCGAATACATCGAGCCGCTCACGTCCACGAGGAACACGAGGTTCGAGTTGGGCTCGGTCTCCACGTCCTTCGCCTGAACGCCCAGCATAAGGAGCTTGGCTTCATCGTTCCACGGGCAGTCCGTGTATTCGTAGGTCACGGAGAATCTGCCGTTCTTCGGCTGGAGGTAATCATAATCGAAATAGTTGAGGAATTCCTCGATGCGCACGGCGTCAGGCGTTACACGATTGCCGTTCAGCACCATTCTGCGCACGTTTGCGTAAGATGCCGTGTCAACATCGGCGGAGAAAGTGGACAGCGGAGTCTGGGCTGCGCTCTTGAAGCCGTCCACAGCATACTTGCTGTATTCTTCATTGTCATACACGGGCATTCCGTACCAGCCGTCATCGATTGCCACTTCGCTGTATACGGCTTCTTCGGAATAGCTGCCGGAGTCGGCAGCGGGAGCGGCCTCGGCTTCTGCGGCGATGTTGGTGAACGACGCGGCGCCTCCGGTTGTGATGCACTTGTATTCTTCTTCGGCCTCTTCATATTCGTAGTCATCATACCAGCGGTAATCGTTATATCTGACCTCGATCTTGTTGGAGATCTGTCCGAGTATGCGCTTGTCGTTGTAGTCGTATGTCACGGGGCGGACGAAATAGGTCCCGCCGGCATCGCAGGAGAAAAACGTGTCCGTTGTCTTGCCTGTCAGCTTGTATTTTCCGCTCTTATTGCTGTAAATGTAATAGAGCAGCGCATCCTTGACCGGCTGCCAGCTTATGCCTGCCGACCAGTAATAATCACTGTCCTGCACCAGTTTTGTCTTTGCCTTGATGAAGTTCTTGTAGCGGGTCGCATTACGGTTTGTCGTCATCGGGGAGACATAGCTGCGGGTCTGCACCTCACGCTCCTCCGAATCGGAGACCTTTGAGAGATATGTGCTGTACGATG
>JAEEJW010000133.1 GCA_016282095.1 Ruminiclostridium sp.
CAAATGAGCAGTAATATGGAAAATATACTGGAAAAGATAGCGGAAAGCACTCTGCGGCGCGTTGAGAAGGCAAAGCAGTCGGTTTCCGCGGAAGAGATGAAAGAACGGGCTCTGGCGCTGCCGAAGCGGAGCTTTGAGTTTGAAAAGGCACTGAAAACCGACGATATCGCGTTCATCTGCGAGTGCAAGAAAGCGTCGCCTTCAAAAGGCGTGATAGCGGAGGATTTTCCCTATCTCGACATAGCGCGGGAATATGAGGCGGCAGGTGCCGACTGCATAAGCGTGCTGACCGAGCCTTACTACTTCCTCGGCAGCACGGACTACCTGCGCGAGATAACCGCGGCGGTGAAAACGCCCTGCATACGCAAGGATTTCACGGTGGACAGCTACATGATATACGAAGCGAGGACACTCGGAGCGTCGGCGGTGCTACTTATCTGCTCGCTGCTCGGCCCGGACAGGCTCGCGGAGTATATCGGGATATGCGATGAGCTGGGACTTTCGGCGCTTGTGGAAACTCATGACGCAGAAGAGATCGCAATGGCGCTGGGAGCCGGTGCGCGGATCATAGGAGTGAACAATCGCGATCTGAAAGACTTTTCGGTGAGCACTGCCAATTCCGTGAAGCTGCGGGAATACGTTCCCGACGGAGTGATCTTCGTAGCGGAGAGCGGGATAAAGACTTCCGCAGACATCGCACGGCTGCGTGAGGCGGGCGTTGACGCGGTGCTGGTAGGCGAGACTCTGATGAGAGCGCAGGACAGGAAAGCTGCACTGGCGGCTCTGAAAGGAAAGACGATATGACAAAGATAAAGATATGCGGCATCATGCGCGAATGTGACTGTGACTGTCTGAATGAGTTCCTGCCGGATTATGCGGGTTTCATCTTCGTCGAAGGCAGACGCCGCTGCATAAGCCCGGAGACTGCCGCAAAGTTCAGGGAAAAGCTGGATAAGCGCATAAAGACCGTGGGCGTGTTCCTTGACGACGACATTGAACGTATAGGCGGCATCGCGGATATGGGCATCATAGATATGATACAGCTCCACGGACAGGAGACCGACGAATACATCGCAAAAGTGAAAGAACGCACGGGGCTGCCGGTGATGAAGGCTTTCACGGTGCGCGGGATAGCGGACGTGAACACGGCGCTTCATTCCTCAGCGGATATGCTGCTTATGGACAACGGCGCCGGCACGGGCGAAATGTTTGACCATGAGCTTATCGAGGAGGCCGACAGGCTGTTCTTTCTGGCGGGAGGCCTCGGTCCGGACAATGTCGGCGCGGCAGTGGAGCGTTACTGCCCTTACGGTGTGGATGTCAGCACAGGCGTCGAGACGGACGGACATAAGGACTATGACAAGATAAAGCGATTTATAGAAGCGGTTAGAAAAGCCGGTACATTTTGAAAGGGGACAACGGAAAATGAGTAACGGAAGATTCGGCATACACGGGGGACAGTATATCCCCGAAACTCTGATGAACGCTGTAATGGAGCTTGAAGAAGCATACAACAGGTACAAGGACGACCCGCAGTTCAACGCGGAGCTGACCGCTCTGTTCAACGACTATGCGGGAAGACCGTCGAGGCTGTACTTCGCGGAGAAGATGACAAAGGATCTCGGCGGTGCGAAGATATATCTGAAGCGCGAAGACCTGAACCACACGGGAGCGCATAAGATCAACAACGTGCTGGGGCAGGCGCTCCTTGCGAAGAAAATGGGCAAGACCCGTCTCATCGCTGAGACCGGCGCCGGCCAGCACGGCGTGGCCACGGCCACGGCTGCGGCTCTCATGGGTATGGAGTGCGTAGTTTTCATGGGCGAGGAGGATACGAAGCGGCAGGCGCTCAACGTCTACCGCATGAAGCTCCTCGGCGCGGACGTAATTGCGGTAAAGGACGGCACCGCAACGCTCAAGGACGCGGTCTCGGCAACGTTCCGCGAGTGGACGAACCGCATAGCCGACACACATTACTGTCTCGGCTCGGTAATGGGTCCTCACCCGTTCCCCACCATTGTACGCGACTTTCAGGCGGTGATCTCCAAGGAGATAAAGCAGCAGATGCTTGAAAAGGAAGGCAGGCTCCCCGATGCGGTAATGGCCTGTGTAGGCGGCGGATCCAACGCCATAGGCTCGTTCTATCACTTCATTGAGGACAGATCCGTGCGCCTTATCGGCTGCGAAGCGGCGGGGCGCGGCATTGACACCTTTGAGACCGCGGCGACTATCAATACCGGACGCCTCGGCATATTCCACGGTATGAAGTCCTACTTCTGCCAGGACGAGTACGGCCAGATAGCTCCCGTTTATTCTATATCGGCAGGACTCGACTATCCGGGCATAGGCCCCGAGCACGCATATCTGCATGACTCCGGCAGAGCCGAATATGTAGCGGTAACCGACGACGAGGCAGTCAACGCGTTTGAGTATCTCGCAAAGACCGAGGGCATAATCCCGGCCATAGAGTCTGCCCACGCGGTTGCTCACGCCATAAAGATCGCTCCGGAAATGGACAGGGACAAGATAATCGTCATTACTATCTCGGGGCGCGGCGACAAGGACTGCGCCGCCATAGCAAGATACAGAGGGGAGAATATATATGAGTAATATAAGAAAAGCCTTTGAGAACGGCAAGGCATTTATCCCGTTCATAACCTGCGGAGACCCCGATCTTGAAACAACGGGGAAGATAGTCCGCGAAATGGCAAAAAGCGGTGCGAGCCTGATAGAGCTCGGTATCCCGTTCTCCGATCCCACAGCCGAAGGTCCCGTAATCCAGGACGCCAATATCCGCGCTCTCGCGGCCGGAACCACTACGGACAAGGTGTTTGAGCTGGTGAAGGATCTCCGCAAGGACATAACGATACCGCTGGTATTCATGACCTACGCGAATGTGGTGTTCTCATACGGTACAGAGAAATTTCTCGCGAACTGCGAAAACGTCGGTATCGACGGCATTATCCTGCCCGACGTGCCGTTTGAGGAAAAGGCGGACTTCGCGCCCGCCTGCAAAGCTCACGGCATCGACCTGATCTCCATGATAGCGCCTACCTCCGAACAGCGCATAGAAATGATAGCCAAGGAAGCCGAGGGCTTCATCTACATAGTATCCAGCCTCGGTGTCACCGGCGTCCGCAGTGAGATAAAGACCGATATCGCCTCCATCACTGCCGCGGTCAGAAAGTACACCGACACGCCCTGCGCAATAGGCTTCGGCATCTCCACGCCCGAACAGGCCGCAAAAATGGCAGCCCTCTCCGACGGCGCTATCGTCGGCTCCGCTATCGTAAAACAGATAGCAAAGTACGGCAAAGATGCCCCGCAGTATGTCGGTGAGTACGTCAGGGATATGGTCGCTGCGCTCGGGTCTTAAGAGAGTCGCTTGCGCTCGAGTCTGAAGAGAGTCGCTTGCGCTCGGGTGCCTCCGGCGGCCAGCCCTTTTGAAAAAGGGCTGGACCCTAAAACTGATCGCTTCGCCTTGCAGATCCGGCAGGCAGTACGCCGTTACAGAGAAAATAAGACATTTAAAATATCAGAATATCTGCTTCTTTTGTCGGTCAAAAGGAGCAGATATTTTTGCTTGCTGAAAGAATACTGCCCGGGAATTAACAGGATGAAGCAGGCTGCCTTTCCCGCGGTAGAGAGAAATCCTCCTTTATCCGGACGAATTTATAGGCAAAATGCAAGAAAATACTTTACAATCGGCGTTAAATGATGTATAATATAGTAGATAATGCTGTTTTATAAGGCGGAGAATACGAAATGAAAAAAATTATATCAATATTACTTTCCGTTGTTATCATAGCGCTCGGCTTATTCGGTGTGACAGCGGGAGCCGTGGGCGCTACGACAGGCGAGGCAGACGTTGTTTTCCTCGTGGATTCCAGTATGTCCATGGCCAAGAGCGACCCGGAATTTATCCGGCTTGAAGCCATCAAGCTCTTTTCGGATCTGTGCAGTCTCGGAAATACTAAAATAGGGTTCGTACTGTTCGGCAGTGACATAAACTACACGCAGGTGCCCATGCCGATAAACACCGAAGAAGACAGAGCCAAAGTGAAAGAAGCTGTCTCGGGCTTCACGGAGATGCACGGCGCCACAGATACGGGCAAGGCGATCAAATACGCGGTGGAAATGCTCGCGGCTGACGAATTCAGCGGCAAGGGCAAGCTGATAATCTTCCTGTCCGACGGTAAGACAAACGTTACCGGCAACAAAGAGGGCAGAACCACCGAAGATTCGATGAAAGACCTCGATGATGCCATTCTCGCGGCGCAGAACGCCGAAATACCGATATACACCATAGGCCTCAACGCCAACGGCGACGTTGACGAGGACGAACTCGGACGTATATCGTACTACACCTACGCCGACGAGCCCTATATGACCGACAGCGCCGACGGCCTGTCCGAAATACTCAGCAACATCTATGTCCGTCATACCGGCGCGCAGACCGCAGAGCTGGAGAGCTTCGTTTCAGACGGCGAGGCGCATGACGTGATCTTCCCGATAGCCGATACGACTATTGTTGAGGCGAACTTCGTTGTAATGCACAACGGAGGTGTGGCAGACATAAAGCTCTACGACGAAACAGGCGCGGAAGCCCCCTACGACGGCAAGGTCGCCGCTATATCCCGCAATGAGAACTACTCGCTTGTAAAGATATACTATCCGCACAAGGGCGACTGGCGGCTCTCGGTAAAGTGCGACAAGGACACCAGAGTCAATGTGAACTATATCCTCACAATGGACTACACTCTTTCCCTGACGTATTCCACGGACAAGGCGATAGGTGAAGGAACGAGAATAAAATTCAGCGCCGTGCTCAACAGCCTCGACGGCGAGCCTATAAGCGATGAAAGCATATTCAGCAGGCTCACGGGCAAGATCACCGTAAAGAATGCGGACACAGATCAGGCGGAGGAAGTAGCGCTGAAACTTGAAGAAGGCGTGTTCGGCGGTGAGTATCACCTTCCCACGGGAAGCCCTTACACGATACAGGCCAGTCTGTTCAATGACAACATAGATATACGCAGTGACATATTCCGCCTGGAACCGGGCAATGAAGACTTCAAGGAGCCCGAAGGCCCCCTGAAGATCATACTTATATGCGCCGGAGCGGTAATAGCGCTTATAATTATCATAGTAGTCACTGTAAATTCGATAAAGAAGAACCACCGTATGTGGTCGGGCAAGATCGTCCTCACCGTCACGATCGACGGTATGCCGACAGAGCCCGCGCACTACGAATTTGCGAAGAAGATACCCGGCAAGCGCGTTGTGACGCTTGCGGCGGTGATGAAGGATCTGTTCGCCGGCACGGACGCGGAGAATGCTCTGCCCCACGGCATAGCCGCGGCGGAAAAGATCACGATGAACGAGACCGGAGACCTGCGTGTGCTGAAGCTCGGTCAGCTCGAATACAACGGCGGCGTGACCCTCGGAAAGAACATAATCCTCTCCAACGCGTACAGGGTAACGCTCCGCTACACATCAAAGTCCGGCGACAGCAGCAGCGTCGTAATACAGTATTTCAGAACTTAAGAATATAAAAGCTACTTCATCGGAGGGAAAAATGGCAAGGATATCGGAATCACAGAAGGAAAACATATCGCTTATGAGCGTGGATCTCGGCGGTTCAATGTCGAGTGCGCAGATAAGAGTTGAATCCAAGGGCAATCCCGTGCTTATAATAGGCCTCGGCGGCACGGGCATGGACGCGCTGCTGTATACAAAGCAGCTGATAAACAAGCGTTTCAGGCTTCCGGACGACGCGCCGAACAAGGCACTGGCGATACCGAACAATATCCGCGTGCTCGGCATTGATTCGGACAACACCTATTTCCGCAAGAAGACCGACAAGAAGGACGGCGAGATGCGCTTCTCCGTAGGCGAGTATGTGTCCATTTCTGCGTCCGTGGAGCGGTTCCTCGCAAATGAGCATCTTATCCCGCCGTATGTGCGTGAATGGCTCGATGACCCGAAGCGCATCTATGCCAAGGTCAAGGGCAGCGGCGATGACGGAGCCAACGGTATCCGTCAGTCAGGCCGCATACTGCTTTTCAACTCGATAAACGCTGTGGTGAAAGCTATCACTGCCAATGTTCAGAAGCTGCTGACGGGAATGATGCCCGACCAGAGGCTTCAGGTATTTATCCTGTCCGGTATCAGCGGCGGCACCGGAAGCGGAACATTCATAGATATCCCCTACATAGTCCGTGAGATCATCAGCCGTCAGGGCAAGACGAACTTCGACATAATGGGATTTCTGTTCACTCCCGACGTGAATCTGTCCCGGGTGGACGACCTGAATATCCAGAGATACATCAGACGCAACGGCTTCGCGGCTTTGCAGGAGCTTGAATATCTCATGGATATGCATTCGCATATGTTTGACCCCTTCAGGCAGAGATATTCCGAGAGCTTTGAGGTCATCAGCACCGAGAGGCCGTATGACACCTGCCTGTTCGTTTCCGCCAGCGGAAAGGACGGCTTCGTCCTCAAGAATCCCGCCGAGCAGTATAAATTCAGCCTTTCCATCGCCGCCGAGGGTATATGCAACTTCATATCCTCCTCCGACAGTCAGGGCGATTTCAGCATAGACTCATTCCGCGTCAACCTCGGTCAGGCACTGGCGGGTATAATACCCCGGTACCCGATGCTCAACGTATATTCGTCCGTGGGCGCTTCGGCGGCGATACTGCCTAAGTCCGAAGTCCTCGAATACCTCACGGGCAAGGTGTTCAGCCACATGAACACGCTTCATAACAACGCCCCGTCCAATGAGCAGAGAATGGTGTTCCTCGGAACGATAGGACTCGACAATATCTCTGTGCAGTCCTACTTTGACGCGCACCGCCCCGGCTTATTCGAAGGCGGCATAGAGAACCCCGTGTTCCAGCGTCAGGCGCTGAAAAACAACAAGCGCAGTGTTGAGGATATGGGCGAGGAATGGCTGCTGCGCGTGGAAAAGGAATACAGGGCGATGCTCCCCGACGCTACCGAAATGTTCTTCAACAAGTTCGTTCAGGCGGCGGAGCTCAGCTTCTGCAACACCGCGGAAGGGCCGTTCTACATTGCAAGCCTTATAAGCTCCGAAGACAGATACTGCCTTATCAAGAAGCTGCGCACCTGCATAAATGAAGAGCTGGGTTTACAGGCCGAATACAGCTCCCAGAAGCTCATGGAGCGCAAGAATGCCGCGGATCTCGCTTACCGTGCGTTCTGCAACAAGGCGCTCGATCTTACCTCGAATACCAGAAAGGATTACTTCAATCTTATCTCGCAGTACTATCAGAGCAAGGCTGACTCCATACGCTGTGACTACACGATAAAGCTGTACAGCGACCTCACGGCGCGCATCAGCAACTATTACAGCGACCTGATCGAGAACCTTGTCGGCATACTCGATTACCTGCGCTATGTCTGCGAGAAGAACCTCAATATCGTCACCGGACAGGAAAATGCCACTTCTGGCGTGCTCAGCAAGACCTACGAGTGGAAGATGTACGACATCAAGAGCGAGCAGAACGTGCTTGAAAAGCTCAACGAGGAGCTCAGCGCGGTGGATCTCGACAACGCGGTGTCTGATATCCTGCGCCGTTTCCTTGACGCGTTCAAGAATACCCGCTCGAAGGACGACTTCGATGTATCATCGTTCATCAGCGACAGCATAGCGGCTCACTTCTCAGAGACCCTGAGCCAGTCCATGAGCGAATTCTTCGAAGCCCGCTATCCCAGCGCGGCATCCCGTGCGGATGCGGCAAGACAGCTCCTCAACGAGCTGCGGGCACGTTCAAATATCATGTATCCCTGCTCCACCTCGGCGGACACTTCGGAGATACTTTATGCCTCCATTCCGTCCCAGTCCGGGCCTATCGAAGCCGCGGCCGACGAAGATGAAGTGCTCTGCAAGCACAAGATCATAAGCCCCTACAACAACAGAATCTCCATATTCACGTTCGGCGCGGGTCTTGCCGTGGCGCACCACAACACTGTGCATCTTTTCGAATCGGACTATTATTCGTTCTTCTCCGAAAAGGGCGGCGCAAAGGACGTGAATATGATCGGTCAGCATCTGTATTCCACGTTCAGCGGACTGCGCGACACGGACTGGTTCAGGCTTCCCAGCCCGATACACGATACTCTGCGTCCCAAGGAGTTTGTCACCGAGAATACCGAAAAGGTGCATAAGCAGAACGAAGCAAACCGTGAAGTATTCAACAAGGCGCAGGAAACAGGCATCATCGACGAGGTGGGTGCCGTACACTACGACGAAAAGCTTACAGCAGAGGCAGTGAAGGCTATCACCTTTGACCCGTCGAAGCCCTCGACCATAAAGGAAGCGAAGCAGAAGTACACTGCTTTTGCGGAGAGCCTGAAAAACGCGCCTGTGCTGTTCACCCTCAATCCCGTGAACTATATGAACGCAACCGATACCGACAAGCTGCGCGAAGCCTATGTCCGCACCTACGGCGCGTGGAAGTACACCGAGAGCATGATCGCCGCCTATGACGCGGCTATGGCGGCTCTTGAGGAGTGCGACGGCGTGCTGAACAAGGAGAAGGGCGCGAACAAGCTCCTGAAAGGTATGTTTGACGCGCTGTTCGCGGGTGTCATATTCAAGGAAAAGACTTTCTTCAGATACACCGATTCTTCGGGTGACAGCGTCAATATCCTCAATACGCTGTCTATCGGAGATACCACCGAGCAGAGGTACTTCTTCTATTATGTATTGTTCGAGAAGTACTGCGCTCTCGACGAGACGAAGCGAGCCTATATAAGCAAGAAGGCGCAGGCTGCTCATGCCGACGATATCCCCGATGAGCATATCGAGTTCCTGCGCGGCCTGAAAAAGCACATAACGGCTTCCATAAAGGCCATTGACGATTACGATGCCGAGTTCTCCGGCGAGGACGAGGAGCGCGAGCAGGATATCCTCAAAAAGTACAGAAAACTCCGCGAAATGGCTGACAGCTCTCTTGAGCTTCTTGAATGATGAAAGAATTACTGGACAGGATCGACGAGATAACCGGTCTTACCGGCGAAACGGAGGGCAAACCCTCGGTGACTGCGGAGTACCCGGCCATGTTCCTGTATATCGGGGACAGGGCGGTGAAAAGCTCCGGCGCGGTGAAAAAGCACCTGAAACGGCTGCTGCTTAACAGCCGCGGGATACTGCACGCGGCGGTCTCCGGCGGTGACGTCCCCGGTGCCGACTTCACCGTGGATATACCCGTACCGCCGGTGCGCGGCAAAGCCGTCGAGTACATCACCGGGAACGACGCGCTTCTTGCGGCGTTCAATGCCGGTGCGAAAACGGCGGCCGACAGACTTATGATGTCGCCTGGATTTCCGCAGACCAACAGATGCTATCTGTTCATAATATCCGACCCGGACAGCGATATAAACGCGCTGCTGCCCGAATTTGTGATGCTGTTCTCCGAAAGTGCGCATATCCGCGTGCATACCTGCCTTTTTGTGCTGCCGGGAGACGGCTCCGACGGGCTTGTAAGCTCGGCTGCTTTTTTCCGGGAGCTTGAAGTGTGCCGCAGGGACAACTTCGTATATGAATGTCCCGTAATGCTCCGTGAAGGTCAGCATATAGGTGTCCGCAGGGACGGTGCGGTATTTGACGAGGTATTTTTCCTCGAGATGTACCGCAGCGATATGAAGTTCTGCGCCCGCAACGAGGAAAACAACGCACGCATAGCCGCCGTGACCGCGGCGCTGCTTGATTCCGCGGAGCCCGTCAGATTCCCGCAGACGCCGTTCCTTACGGCGGGTATCTCCGTAGTGACCATGCCGGCCGAAGCGATATCCCACATGATGTATAAGGCCGTGATAGATATACTTGCGGGGAGGGACGGGGACGAGACCCCGCAGATACCTGCCGAAAGGCTTTTCGGTTACGATGCCGTATCGGAAGTCTGCGAAACGATAATGCGCACTCTGCCGGATATAAGCGCTATTGTTTCCGTTATGCCAGCCGGCACGGGCAAGGATCCCGAAGCCGTGAAAAACACAAATGTCCGCAATATCCTTGAATATTACGGAGGCGCTGATGAGGCGTACTTCAAGGAACGGTTCGCGGATGCCTGCGGCCGCATGGCCGACAACAGCAGCGGCATAGACGTGACCGGAATTTTCAGCGGCTATGTTGACAAAGGCACTCTGCGTCTGAACGACGTGATACGCTGCACCGGACACAACGGAATTGCGGCGGACTGCCTGAACGAAGTCACCGACAGGCTGAACTCCGAGGAAGCCGCGCTGAAAACGCAGCTTGACGAGATACTTGCTCAGCCCTGTCCGGAGCTGCCCCACGGGCTGTTTTCCAGGCCTTCGGGCTGCGATATGCTTGCTTCGGCGGTCTCGCTGAAATACGGCAAGATGCTTGAAATACTCAAGGTGCGCACAGCAAAGCGCCTTGTGACCAATATACTCGGACAGCTCGGGGAGCTGTCGGCAAAGGTTAGCGCGGCAGCGGGCAGGATCAAGGCTCTCTCCGGCGAGCTGACCGAGATCATACTGCGCGAACTCTATGAAAATGAGGGAACGCTTATCGACGCGGAGCCGTTTGTGGCGCACTATTCCGCGGTGACCGAACGTGCCGCGGCTGCTTACACGGATATTTCCGGGGGTAAGAGCCTTTACGGTATTCTTATGAACTGCGCAGGCGGAGACACTGCCGGACTTACCGACACTGCCTTCGGCATATTCCGCCGCATGGTATCGGATCCCGCTGTCAGGGAGATTTTCTCACAGCCCTTTGATACCGAGCTGTACGAACGGTACAGGAATTTCGAGGGCGGCAAGGATCCGGGCTGGGTAGATGCCCGTCTTGTGGAGCGGCTTCGTGAGACCTGCCGCGCCAATCTGCGCTACAATGTTTTTCAGCCCACAAACTGTCTTTTCTTCGCCGGAAACCGCGAGTCGGGCTTCGTGAAGAAGATGCTCGGATATGAAGACCCGGCTTTTGCCGCTGTCAGGGAATGCGGCATAGGCTGCGCCTCCTACGGACAGCTTGCCGTTTACGGCGTACCGTCGTCGGACTGCATAGTCTGTGCCGGAGAATGTGACAGGGTCTATGAAAAGTACGTTTCCGAGCACGGCGACTGCGTTTATGTTGACCGTGCGCAGGCGGAAGGAGCGCAGCCATGAGCTATTTTATAACAAACGCGGCAGCCGCACGCACTTCCGACGGCAGTATAGCGGTTTCGTGGAACTGGCCGGCAGGCTGTAACTGCGTGCGCGTGATATTCTTGCACCGGCTCGGCGGCAGGGACGTAACAAAGCTGACTTCCGATGAGCTTTCGGCAGTCTCCGATCTCTGCTTCCCCGACGAGTTCCAGATATCCGGCGGAAAGTACATATACCCCATAGGAGCCGAAGATACGGGGCTGCTGAAATTCCGTATCTGCTGCTGTGATGACCCCGCACATACGGATTTTGAGAAGTGCAGCGACACTGTGCATATCACAGGCATAACTCTGAATATAACATACAGGTCCGCCGAAAAGAAGTGCGGCAAAACATACAAGAAAGTCACCTTCTCCGTGAACGCGGACTGCGCCGTTCCCGCCGAAGTGCTGGCCTACCGGGTGACTCCGCCCGGCATCGAATACCCCGTGACCCGCGATGTCCCCGCCGGAGCTTCAGAGCTGCCGCCCGTCGTCATTCCCGCCCGCTCCGAAGCAGCGCTGAAACTCGCTGTCGGCCATGAGGAAGAGTTCGTGCTGAAAGAAAAGTAAGAGAGTCGAAGAGAGTCGCTGACGCTTGAGTGTGCAGAAAATCGCTTGCGCTCGAGTGCCTCCGGCGGCCAACCCCTTTAAAAAGGGTTTGGATCCCTAAACTAATCGCTTCGCCTTGCAGATTCGTACATGAGTACGCCTACTCCGGACTGCGAGGCAGAAAGCCGCCCATAGCAGAATGTAACAGACGGTTTGACCGCGGGGGTACCCCGCCGCCTTGCAGATTCGTCAATGTGTACCCCTTTTGGAAAACTACCAAAAGGCGCACCCCGAAGGAGGTGCGGGTCACTGCACGATGCAGTGAGTGACCGCCCAGAAGCGCGCACGATGCGCGCAACTAAGCGGTCAACGGCGATTCG
>JAEEJW010000014.1 GCA_016282095.1 Ruminiclostridium sp.
AGTATTTCCCGCTTGTTGACAGGCTTCACGGTCAGGTAATAAAGATTTCACCGACATCGACGCAGTATATCAATCCCCTTGACATCAATGTCAATTACAGCGAGGACGAAAACCCGCTTGCGTTAAAGTCGGACTTTATCCTCTCGCTTTGTGAGCTTATCGTCGGCGGCAAGAACGGCTTAGAGCCGATAGAAAAGACTATCATAGACCGCTGCGTAAGGCTTGTTTACCGCGATTACCTGGCTAATCCCGATACGGCTGAAATGCCGATATTACAGGACTTATACGACCTGATAATGAAGCAGAACGAGCCGGAGGCGCAGCGCATAGCGACTGCTCTTGAAATGTATGTTACCGGATCTCTGAATGTCTTTAATCACCGGACGAATGTTGATATGAATAACCGTCTGATCTGCTTTGACATCAAGGAGTTAGGCAAGCAGCTCAAAAAGCTCGGTATGCTTGTAGTGCAGGATTGCGTATGGAACAGAGTAACGGTCAATCGTGCCGAACACAAAAGCACCCGCTACTATATCGACGAGTTCCATTTGCTGCTGAAAGAGGAACAGACCGCGGCATACAGCGTCGAGATATGGAAGCGTTTCAGAAAATGGGGCGGAATACCGACGGGGTTGACCCAAAATGTCAAAGACTTGCTTGCCTCCCGCGAGATAGAGAATATCTTTGAGAACAGCGACTTCATCTATATGCTCAACCAGGCAGGCGGCGACCGTCAGATACTCGCAAAACAGCTCAACATCTCCCCTCATCAGCTTTCCTATGTTACTAACAGCGGCGCGGGTGAAGGTCTTATCTTCTATGGCAACTGTATAATCCCGTTCGTGGACAAGTTCCCGAAGGATACGCAGCTCTACCGCATAATGACCACGAAGCTCGAGGAAACATCAACAAACTAAGAATCACGGAGGAATAACAGAATGAAGAAGGCAATAAGAATCATCGTTATCTCGGCAACAGCAGCAGCGGCGGCATTCGGCACTATCGCTATTATCCGCAAGGTCAAGGCTAACAAGGCGGCTATGCTGTAAGAAAAAGCCGTGTGCGGAGTTTCCGTACACGGCTGTTTACATAGATAAATCTGAATTTAGATTATAATGTCTTTACCATATAGCCGCAAGTAAATGGGAAAAAATCGAATTTCCTTGTGCCGATATGAGTAAAGCCCTTATCCTCATACCATTTTCGTAATATCTTATTCTCTTCAACGATTCCGATATTGATTTTAACGCACCCCAGTTTTTCAGCTCGAATGAAAGCATCATCTAACAATGCAGTACCGATATTATTATGTCTATAATTAGGAAGAACGCTTAGATTGTTCAGCTCACATTGATTATCTCCCTGCAAAAGCAAGGAATAATATCCAACTATCATATTGTTATCAAGATAGTATGCAACCATTATTCTATGTTCATTATCCAATTGGTAATGCAGTCTATCGTCCGATATAGCGAATGCTGTAAATCGAGGTGCATTTTCGGAGGTGAATCCAAAGTCATCAGCAACAGTCATAAAACTGTCTTTAATAACAGAAACACATTCCGATATATCACTTCTATCGATTTCCTTGATCATATTTTCACCTCTAAATTCCGATTTATCGCAGTAAGCGTTTCTATAATTATAGCACCTATAAATCCATAAGTCAATACATACTCTGCCGAGAAAGGGGGTGCATATATGGCAGGAAAACAGTTACAAGCAAGCGGAAAGAAGGTCTTGAAGATTTCGCGTGACGGAGCTATGGAGCGTAATCTCGTCCAGGACACAGAAACGCGAATAAGCCAAAGGACGGAAGATGCCGTTCTGAAAGCCGAGGCTCCCGCCGACGAGCTTTTCGGAAAAGACCACAAGCCGCAGGAGCTGGCAGAACAGCCGAAACACCACAAGCCTCGCTTTATAGACGAGCAGCAGGACACCGGCTCGAAATTGCAGGCTGATTATGCTACGCATAGAGAAGAAACGCCGCTGACTTTCGAGAATAACGCTCCCGCGCCCACACCGCCCGTTGAGAATACTGAAGCGGTGGTACCGGAAAAGCCGACTCCCTGTGATGATCGCAGCGAAAGCGCCGAGCAAGTCGAGCCGGAGCCTGAATATAGTTCCGAACTCTATGAGGATTGGAGGTCGGACGCAGGTGGCGATGATGCTCCCACAGCGGATAAAGCCACGAATTTCGACTTTCGTGCCGGAGTTGTCGCTGATACGGACGGTAAATCAGGCAAACACAAAAAGTTCCGTATCGAGAATGAGACTGATACCGATGAAACGGTAGAAAGCGGCGGTAAAGCTGACGATAAGCATTTCTCGCGCCATAATCCTGATGATTTCAACTTCCGAGAAACAGCGGACGAGTCTGAACAGACTGAAAGCCCAGAAGGAGCTAAACGGCATAGTAAACCGAAATTCAAAGCCGAGGACGATGAAGATCAGACCGATAACGCCGCCGAGGATACTGATTTACAGAGCGACGAGCCTGTTTTCAAGGAAGAAAAGACGCGAAAATCCTTACAAATGCGTTCGTCTGCTGTTGAAAAGTTGTCAGATAAGCGTTCGTCACCTGTGAAGGATAAGGCGAAAAAACTGAAACAGCGCAGGAAACGGGATGAAGCTGATGCCGAGCCTTTTGAGCGTCCGTCAACAGCCGAGTTACCGCTTACCAGCCAGGAAGAGCGTGCCGGCAGGCGTGTTGAACGCTATGAAAAGCGCGTGGCGCGAACGGAACAAAAGCTCGAAAAGGCTCAGTCAAGAGCCGAGAAAGCCGAAAGCAGGCTTCCTCATGAGCGCGTTATCAAGTCTGAAAAGACTGTAAACAGCAAATCGGGCAAGCCGAAACGCCGTCTGAAATTCGAGAAACAGACAAAACCTTCGGATAAAGCAGCAAATCCCGTTGTCAGCAAGACAAAAGGTATCGTATCCGGTGCGGTCTCCTGTGGAGTAAATACTGTCAAGAACGAGTTCCGTAAGTATGAGGAAGAAAATCCCGCTCTAAAGGCTCTTGACGGAAGTATCCAGGTTGGAGAGTCGGCTCTGCGTTTTACCCGTAAGGAGTTTCAGAAAGGTGCTGAACGCCTGAGACAGAGTTCTTATAAGCGGGCTACAAAGCTGCAATATGAAGCCGACAAGGTGAATAAAAAGCTGAATATGCATCGTAATCAGCAGCAGGTAGCCGAAGCCGCAAAGAAAAAGGCACAGCGCAAGGCTATCAAAAAGGCTCAACAGCGACAGGCTCGGAAAAAGGCACAGAAAGCCGCAAAGAAAACGGCTGCGGAGACCGCAAAGAAAGTCGAGGAAGCTACGGCAAAGGTCGTTCAGGGCGTTATAAATGTGCTGTCCAATCCTATTGCCCTGATCGTTATTCTCATTATCGTTATCATAATCGTCCTTATTTTCCTTATATGCTCTATGTTCGGCTCGGTAGGCTCAACGAGTGCGCCTATGGCTTTGTTATC
>JAEEJW010000134.1 GCA_016282095.1 Ruminiclostridium sp.
AGTGGTTTAAGTTTTTTGGGAGGGGGTCCGGGGGTGGTCTCCCCGGTAAGCGGGGAGGTGGCGACGCAGGAGCCAGAGGGGCTGACCGACAGAAAACTTTTGTTCACAAAAGGGTTCCCCCGGTCTCATGCGCCGATGAGGGACTGATCGAAGGCGAAGAGGGCTTCGTTTATTTCAAAGACGTCATAAATGCCCTTCTCTATATAATACTCTACGATTATATCAAATTTATTGCTCCGGGAGAGGGCAAAGCCCGCCTTCCTCAGCATTTCCTCGGTCTCGGAAAGCCCCAGCTCCAGCGCCAGCGCAAAGGCTATCACCGTGACTTTCTTCGGGCGGTAGTGTACGTCACTGCGTATTTTCGAGAACAGCTTGCGGTCTATGTTCGCCTTTTTGTAGCACTGAGCATCTGTCATACCGCTCTCGTCTATCTTGCGGAGAAGCATCTGCGTGAAGCTCTCGTCTATGCTGTTCAGCGCCGAATCGAGCTCCGGCGGCACAGCTGTTCTCTCGCAGTAGAGCATGGGCTCCTCCATGTCCTCGCAGACTTCACTGACCCGGGAAGCGCCCTTTTCGGCGCTTTTTTCCTTCCTAAGGATACCAAACAGTCCCCGGCCATGTCTGTTTTCCGCGCGGGAAGGCCGAACCGTAAGCTCTGCCAGCCTCCCGTACAGCTCCGGATAGCGCACGGCAGGGTCTCCGACAGACGGCACTGCCAGCTCCACAGTCTTATCTGTACCGGCAGCCGCCTGCATCGCCCCGTGCAGCAGCGCCGCGCTCCCCAGCCGTACCCTTATGCGTTCCCTGTCCCCGCAAAGCAGGCCGGAAAGCTCTTCCACATTGTCTATCCGGGCTCCGACATCGGAGTTGCCGGTGTATCTTGTCAGTAAAACAGGCATTCTGCCGCTCCTTTCGCATTTATGCTTTTCATTGTGATTATACCACAGCCCGAAGCTCCTGTCAATCGACGGGGCCCGTCCTTTTCCGGATTATGAAAAAAGTTAATGATTTTTTAATAATTTCCGTGATATAATGAAGCCACAGTAAAGGAAAAGCTATAGCCCGGATCAGTACAGGGAGGAAAAAGAATGTATCTCAACATACTTAAAAAAGACCTGAAACGCAAAAAGACGATGAATATAATAGTTCTGCTGTTCGTGATACTCTCCGCGATGTTCGCGGCAAGCAGCGTGAACAATATCATTGCGGTATCATCGGGCATTGACTATTTTTATGACAAAGCGGGTATGAGCGATTACTTCATCATCACGCTTGACAGCAGCAACAAAGGAATGGAAGATCTTCTTAACAGCGTGCCTTCGGTGACCGGCTTCAGAAGAGAACGTTCGATATTCGCCGACAGAACAAATTTCACACGGAACGGCAAATTACTTGCTGATTATAACAGAGCTATGTTTTTAATGCCTGCGGAAAACGCCAAGCTCAACTTTTTTGACAAAAACAATGAGATCATAAAAGAGGTCGAGCCGGGAAAGGCATATATATCGGGAAAAGTTCCGGCTGTAAGCGGTATCGCCGAGGGTGACAGATTTACGGTAAAGCTCGGCGGGATCGAGAGGGAATTTGAATATGCAGGTTATGCCAAGGACGCCTTTCTCGGCTCAGAGTTTATGGGAAACTCGCGCTTTATTCTGAACAAGGCGGACTATGAAGTCATAGCCGCCGATGAGCGCGCTAAAATGAGCGAGGGCAGCATATACTACATAAACTCTTCCGATATCAGATCCACCGAAAATGAGCTCTCTGACGTCGGCGGCGGTCTTTTCAGCGGGAGCAAAGATACGATGCGGCTGACCTATGTAATGTCGATGATCGTGGCTGCATTGCTGCTGATAGTAAGTGTCTGTCTGATACTTGTGGCTTTTGTGGTCCTGAAATTCACTATAGGTTTCACATTGGAGGAGGAGCTCCGCGAGATCGGTGTAATGAAGGCTATCGGCATAAAGAACAGCCGGATACGCGTACTTTATCTTGTAAAATACCTCGGAATTTCCATAGCCGGTGCGCTGATAGGGTTTATATGCAGTCTCCCGTTCGGCGATATGCTGCTTGCAAGTGTTTCGGAAACAATGGTGCTTGGAACAGAGAACTCGGTACTTGTTGCACTTCTCTGTTGTGCTGCTGTGGTATGTATAATAATCCTGTTCTGCTGGAGCAGTACACGCAAAGTAAAGAAACTCTCGCCGATAGACGCTGTCCGCAGCGGTCAGACGGGTGAACGTTTCCGGAAAAAGAGCATAATGCACCTCGGAAAGAGCCGCCTCGGAGCAGTACAGTTTCTCGCGCTCAATGACGTTGTCAGCAGCCCGAAGCAGTACGGCGTAATAACCATTGTATTCACAATACTCACACTGCTTGTGATGATACTTGCGAACACAGCGAACACGTTGAGCAGCGACAAGCTCCTGTTTCTTCTGGGAACGACAAAGAGCGACATATACATAACCCTCACAAATGACGCAATGGAAGCTATGGGTGACCCGTACAACACCGATGCCAAAATAAAGGATACTCTCGGAAGACTTGAAAAAACGCTTGCGGACAACGGCATTCCCGGAAAGACTCATGTAGAGAGAATGTATAACGTCCCG
>JAEEJW010000135.1 GCA_016282095.1 Ruminiclostridium sp.
GGGAGCGAGAGCTCCGCGCAGGAAAGAGGGGATATCAATGAAGTGCTTTTCAAAGACCGATATCGGTCTGAAAAGAAGCGAAAATCAGGACAGAGTCTGGACAGATATGCTGGAAGAGGACGCTGTGGCAGTAATACTGTGTGACGGTATGGGCGGCGAAAACGCCGGCAGTGTGGCAAGCGAGATGACGGTCGAATTCATGTCCGACAGGATAAGAAAAGGCTTTCGCGGCAACATTAACCGCAATTTCATCAGAAATCTGCTCATCACATCGGTGACAGCGGCGAACAGTCTCGTATTCGACCGCGCATCACGCGAGGCCGACAAGTTCGGAATGGGAACCACCTGCGTTGCGGGTATAATCTACGCAGGAAGAGCCTATATAATCAACGTTGGTGACAGTCGTGCCTATCACATCTTCGATGACAGCATACAGCAGATCACTAAAGATCATACATATATACGCACACTTATAGAGCGAGGCGAGATCACCGAAGAAGAAGGCAGGACTCACCCCGACAGAAACCGCATCACAAGAGCGGTAGGTGCCGAGCGCAACATTACTCCGGATTACTTTGAAATTGATCTTGAAGAAGGCAATATCCTCCTCTTTTCGTCTGACGGACTTCATTCCTACGGCGATGACGCGGAGATCGCGGAAATAATCGTGAACAACCCGATAAACCGCGCCTGCGACCTTCTCATAGATTATGCCCTCGGCAACGGCGGGCGTGACAATGTATCCGTTGCGGTAGTAGAAGTGTAGACAACAGGGAACAAAGGTCACATTAAAAGATAAATATATGACAGTCCTTGGAAAGGAAATGAGCCGAATGGACAAAAACATAGGAAAGAAGCTCGACAACCGTTACGAACTCACGGAGCTCATCGGCGTCGGCGGAATGGCGGATATATATAAAGCGACCGACATTACCGAGAACCGCACTGTCGCCGTCAAGATACTGAAGAACGAATTCGCCAAGAGCGAGGATTTTCAGCGCCGTTTCCGCAACGAGTCCAAAGCGATAGCCCTTCTTTCGCACAAAAATATAGTAAAGATCTACGATGTGGGATTTACCGAGAAGATCCAGTACATCGTAATGGAATATATAGACGGAATAACCCTCACGGAGTACATTGAGCGGCAGGGAGTCCTGAAATGGCGCGATGCCGTGCATTTCACGACCCAAATACTCCGTGCGCTCCAGCACGCCCACGACAGAGGCATTGTACACCGTGATATCAAATCCCAGAATGTAATGCTCATGGCAGACGGAACCATCAAGGTCATGGACTTCGGCATCGCGCATTTCAACCGTGAGACCGACAAGACCATATCCGAAAAAGCCATAGGCTCCGTGCATTATATCAGCCCCGAACAGGCAAGGGGAGAAATGACCGACGAAAAGAGCGATATCTATTCCGTCGGCGTAATGCTCTATGAAATGCTCACGGGTGTGAAGCCCTTTGACGGCGATAACCCCGTTTCCATAGCACTCAAACATATGCAGACCCAGCCCAAGCCCATGACCGAGATAAACAGCTCGATACCCGAGGGGCTTGAGGAGATAACGATGAAGGCCATGCAGAAGGAGCCTTCCAAGCGTTATCAGACCGCAGGCGAGATGATAAAGGACATCGAGGAGTTCAAGAAGAACCCGAGCATAGTCTTTGAGTATAAGTATTTCTCGACCGACGGTTCCACCAAGTATTTTGACAAGATAACTCCCGAGACAGTTGAGGCTCAGAGCGGTCACAAGCCGAAAAAGCATTCCGCCGAGATCGCGAACGAGAATGACGGAGACGACAGCTTCGACGAGGACGAGGACGACGAAGATTACTTCGACGATGAGTTCTATTATGAGCGCAGAAGACGTTCTCCGGTGCTGCCGATACTCTTCGCTCTTGCGACTGCCTTCGTTATAATGACCGCTTGGCTGATATATAACGTTGTTACAACTACGGTAGACAAGAACGAGGTAGCCGCGGGCGAGGAGATAAAGATGCCCAGCCTGCTGAATATGACCTGGGACGAGGTGCTTGAAGAATACAGCGACTTCAACTTCACACCTGTTCTGAAATATGATTCCGATTATCCGAAGAACGTAGTCATGAATCAGAGCGTCATGCCAGGCAGAACGATAAGAAAGAACCAGAACATCGAAGTCACGGTCAGCAACGGACCGAAGCTTGTGGAGATCGAGGATTTCACGAACAAGCAGATAGATGATGTCATTATGATGCTCGGCAAGCAGGAACTCAAGTATTCGCTGACATGGACCGAGGATGAGACAGTTCCGAAGGACTGCGTCATCAGAACTACTCCTGCGGCGCGTGAGTTCGTACAGGTCGGCTCTACCGTTACCTGCCTTGTAAGCACCGGACCCAGCGATGAAAGCACTGCGGTGCCGCAGCTCGTGAACCTTTCGCTTGCCAGCGCCCAGCTCCGCGCAAAAGAATATGAGATACTGCTCACCGTTATCGAGGAGCCCAGTGACGAAGTGGAAGAAGGTCACGTTATACGTCAGAATATCGAGCCTACTACTATAGTACAGAAAAACACTCTTGTTGAGATCGTAGTAAGCTCCGGCGGTGCGCAGGAGCGCGAGGCCACGATCAAGCTGTCCTTCAACGGCAGCGCTTCCGGCGAGTTCGATTTCAAATACTATATCGACGGAACGCTCCAGACAGACAAGACCGAAACCAAGAACCTGAGCCTGCTTGATACGTTCGTGTGGACGTTCACCAACAGCGGTGTACATGAATACGCTATCAGAGTGCGCTCCCTTGATACAGGCGCTGAAGGCACACTGTTCAACTGTACGGTCGACTTCACTACCGATCCGCCTGCAAAGGATTACGGTGATACCTTCAATCCGAAGGTATTCAAGCAGCTGCTGAGCGCTTCTCCTGCCGATTCCGGAGAGGGCGGCGAGAACACAGAAGGCTCCGGTGAGAATGAGAACAGTGAAAACAGTGAAAACGAGGACAGCGGTGAACAGCACGTCGAGAATGCTCCGCTTCCCGAATCGGGCGATGAACAGATAGTCGCCGAAGGCTGATGAAAACACTGGAAGGAAAGATAATACGCGCTGTCGGCGGTATCTACTATACCGAGACCGCCGAAGGCGTACTTGCCTGCCGTGCGAGAGGAATATTTCGGAACCGTTCCGTATCTCCCGCCGCCGGCGACAACGTAACGGTATCGGCTGACGACAATGCCGAACCGCAGATAGAAAGCATAGCGGAACGCAAGAATCTGCTTATAAGACCGCCGCTGGCCAACCTTGACCTGGTGCTGCTTGTGGTATCGTCCTGTGAGCCCGCACCGAATGCTTACATTATCGACAAGCTGATATCCATATTCGAAAGCAAGGATATCGAGACTGCGCTGATATTCACAAAGACGGATATGCGTGAAGTCGGGGAACTTGCGCATATCTACGAAAAGGCAGGCTACCGGTGCTTCTTCACCGATCCGGAACGCGGAGCAGATGATATCCGCGCTTACGCCGAAGGCAAGACCGCTGCTATGATAGGGAATTCGGGCGTGGGCAAATCGAGTCTGATGAACCGCATATTCCCGGAGCTGAACACCGAGACCGGCGAGATCAGCAAGAAGCTGGGGCGCGGCAGGCATACGACCCGCGAAGTCCGTATGTATCCGCTGCATGGCGGCTATATCGCTGACACACCCGGTTTCTCCACAGTGGATATCGAGCGCTACGGCAGGATACCGAAGGAGGAACTTGCCGGGTGTTTCACGGAGTTTACGCCTTATTTCGGCAAATGCCGGTTCGCGGACTGCGCACATCTCAAAGAGAGCGGCTGCGCAGTGACCGAAGCTGTGAATGCAGGTCTGATAGCACGTTCACGGTATGACAGCTACGCCCGTATATGGGCAGAGACCGCGGAACTCGAAAAGAAATATTAATAAAAACACCAGGCAAACAGTCGTAAAGATCGTTTGCCTGTTTTGTAATATATGGCAATTTGGATGATAATAATTTGTAACAAATTACAAATCGGAAAAAATTTGAAAAAAAGCGTCACAAAATGTACGTTTTACTCGTTATATATAACAGAAGGCCGGAAATGGCGTAATGAGATAGATAATAACTGAAAGGTGCGGCATAATTATGTTATCGATTTATATGGCAATGCTGGACGAGCCCGAGGATAAAGCGCGGTTCGAAGATGCTTACAACCGTTACCGCGGCAGAATGCTGGCGATCGCTTACAAGATCACAGGTAATTATCATGATGCCGAGGAGGCAGTCAGCAGCGCGTTTTTCGCTATAGCGCGGAACTTTGCAAAACTGCGGGAGCGCTCGCCGCAGGAGCGTGCAGCATTCTACTGTGTGGTGACGAAGAACTGCTCATACGATCTTGTACGGCAGAAAGGCCGTCGGAATGAGATCCCGCTGGATGATGACAACATACCGGAAGACGTAAATACTGACGTGTCCGATGAAGTGCTGTCGGAGATAGGTTACGACCGTATAGTCGAAGCGATACGCTCGCTGCCCGAACAGTATGCGCAGGTGCTTTATATGCACGGCGTCAGCGGTCTGTCAACAAGGGAGATCGCGCGGATAACGGGTGACACCGACGGGGGAGTCAGAAAACGCCTTGAACGCGCCCGGGCAAAACTCCGCGGGATACTCGGAGAGCAGGGCATAACGGTCTGATGTGAATGAACGAAAGAAGGACTGAACATGGAAAATATACTTGCCAGGGCATTGACGGAAGCATTGACTCCGCTCTATTCGGAGGAGCTCCGTGATTCCTATGATACGGGCTATAAGTTTTCGCCGGAATTTGAAAACAGAATGCGCGAGCTTATCCGCAGGACAGAGCGCCCGTTATGGCTGCGGCCCGGAGTTATCGCGGCAGCGGCCTGCGCGGTTATAGGCATAAGCAGCGCGATACTGGTACCTGCGCTTATGAACAACAGGATAGATACACAGCCGCCTGCCGATACCTCTGTCTCTTCCGTCTCCGCTGTCACCGCGGAGCCTCCGGAAACAGATATCACCGTGACGACACCGGATATCACAGTAACTGCACCGGATATCACGGTGACGACACCGACGGAAAAATCCGTCACTACTCCCGACACGTCGGACACAACGGCGGATATAAGCAGCGGCACGGACACTGTGTCTGACCCTGCGCCGGATTCTGCGGCATCTTCCGATGAGACCGCGCCCGCCGCCACTCCGGATCAGAGTGCCGTGCTCATCCAGGACGATGATACCGCGACAGTCGTTACAGGAGGGGACGGCAAAGAAGTGACCGCGGAAGAGAACCCGAAAGATGAAGGCGACGCGGAGAACGAAGAGGACGAGGAATGCGAAATTGAAGACGGCGATGACGACGCAGATATAACGCCAGACTCCGACAATGATGATGTAGTTATTGCAGCCCCCACCGATAATCAGGTCGATGAAGAAGAGGTCATCAACGTAAACGACGGCGACAGGCTCGGTGATGTTGTGGAACAGTTCGCGGAGAATTATTATGATATCGGTTCGTATGAGGAACTTTACGCTTCCTCCGCGGTATACTCACCGGACGGAAATCAGACTGTTTCATCTGAAACACTGAGTTTCTTCCTTGCCGATTACACGTTTATTCAGGACTTTCTGCACAGTCTCGGTGATGCCACGGCAGCAAGTGAAGATATCCAGACCGACGGTGTGCCTGTGCTGTCCCTGTGGCTCAATAAGACACATATAACCC
This sequence comes from Ruminiclostridium sp., assembly GCA_016282095.1. Lineage (GTDB taxonomy): Bacteria > Bacillota > Clostridia > Oscillospirales > Ruminococcaceae > Ruminiclostridium_E. The sequence goes on from JAEEJW010000135.1 coordinate 5,746, forward strand.
CTCATGACGCAACGAGGAATTTTTTCAATAACTCCGCATGGCTTCACTATCCGCGTTATTACGATATAGATAATGTTGAAGAATGGATAGACGATGACAGCGAAGATGATTATTTTATTTCGGACGACGATCTCTGCCAGCTGAAAATATACGCCAACGGTGTTGTGACATTACAAATAAACCGCATCGAAAAAGATCCGGAGACCGGGAAAACGATACTGTACAGGCCGTCGAACACATATTTCAAATATGATGCGCAGAAATGCGCGGAGCTGTTCGACAGGCTTGCCGCGCTCTATATCCCGGATACCGTAAAAACAGTGGGAGATATAGCCGGAGCGCTGAAAATAAACGCAGCCAATATCGCGCAGGCATGGGCCGGAGTCAGTGGCATCTACGATACTGATCTCAGCGGCGCAAAGATAGGCTATGATTATATCGAAAACCTGTTCACTTCACACGCCGCCGATAAGGTGTACGATAATCTCCATGCGGCAGAGACATACGACACGAACGGAGAGATCCGTATATCGCTGTACAC
>JAEEJW010000136.1 GCA_016282095.1 Ruminiclostridium sp.
CCCTTGAAGGTCTTTTGCGCATTGTCGCGCAGGACACCGTTCACGGTGATATCCGATGTGCTTTTTCTGCCGTAATGGTTCGCAACAAGATTCAGGTCAAGTGCGTCCCCGGCTCCGAGGTCATAGCCGATATCCGCTGTAAACGAGGCCCTATAGCCGCGCAGTTCCGCGATCACCTCGCTGACGGTATCACCGCCGTGGTAAATCTGTATCAGCTCCATTGCCGCGTTGTCCTCAAGCACTGCCGCAAGTCCCGGAACGCGGCTGCCCGCAAATATCTGAACGAGCTTCAGCTTCGCGCCCTTTCCCACAGTTATCGCAGTTCTGACATCTGTTTCTATGAATTGTATTATCTGCCGTTCTTCGCCCTCGGAAATTATTATCTCTTCCTGCCCGGAAGCCACGGCCTCACGCAAAGCATAATTCACGCCGAGCCGTGCGAAGGTCGGCGCGGGGAGAATATTCAGTCTGGTTGTTGTCATATATATAGGTTCCTTTTCAAAGGATCAGAAGTATTGTTTTTTGTCACGATCAGTATAAGTCCGCGAAGCGGACACCACAATTATTCACTGTTCACTATTCATTATTCATCATTCACTGTTCATCATCCTATGCTCCCTTTCATTTCGATGTTTATGAGATTGTTCATCTCGGCGGCGTATTCCAGCGGCAGCTCCTTTGAAACGTTCTCTGCGAAGCCGCTGACTATCAGTGCTTTGGCACTGTTTTCGTCAAGGCCGCGGGACATAAGGTAGAACACCGCCTCGTCGCTTATGCGGCCTATGCGCGCTTCGTGCCCGACATCGGCCTTATCGGTCTTTATCACCATGGCCGGGATCGTGTCGGAACGTGAAATGCTGTCAAGCATCAGAGATTCGCATGACACCGAGGATCTGCTGCCTTCCGCATTTTCGTTGACCACCACGGAGCTGCGGAATGTGCTTTTGCCGCCGCTCTTGGATATCGAGCGGGTATTCATATAGGACGATGTGTCCGGCGCGTTGTGGACTATCTTTGCGCCGGTGTCGAGATCCTGGCCTTCACCCGCGAAGGTGATGCCCGTGAACTCCGCCCGGGCTCCGCGCCCGTTGAGTACCGACATGGGGTACAGATACGAAACGTGAGAGCCGAAGGAGCCCGACACCCACTCGACCTTGCCGCCCTCTGCCACGACGGCGCGCTTGGTGTTGAGGTTGTACATATTCTTCGACCAGTTCTCTATCGTCGAATAGCGCAGTGTGGCGTTCTTTCCGACATACAGCTCCACGCAGCCCGCGTGCAGGCCGGCTTCGTAGTATTTCGGCGCGGAACAGCCCTCAATGAAATGCAGATAGGCGCCCTCTTCGACGATTATCAGCGTGTGTTCAAACTGTCCGGCTCCGCGTGCATTCAGGCGGAAGTAGGACTGGAGCGGGATCTCCAGCCGCACTCCGGCCGGTACATACACGAATGAGCCTCCTGACCAGACCGCCCCGTGCAGAGCCGCGAACTTGTGGTCGGTGGGCGGCACGAGTTTCATAAAATGCGAACGTATCAGCTCCGCGTACCGTTCGTCGTGCATGGCGCTTTCCAGATCGGTATAGACTACTCCCGACTCGGCGACTTCTTTTCTTACATTGTGGTAGACCAGCTCGCTGTCATACTGCGCACCCACTCCGGCGAGGCTTTCGCGCTCCGCCTGCGGTATGCCCAGCTTCTCGAAGGTCTCCTTTATATCGTCGGGTACGGCATTCCAGTCACTCTGCATACGCTTCTGCGGTCGGATATAGGCGACGATGTTGTCCATATCCAGACCGCTTATGTCGGGTCCCCATTCCGGCATTTTCAGATGTTCAAACACTTCCAGGGAATGGAGCCGGAACGCGGTCATCCAGTCGGGGTCGCCTTTCTCGGCGGATATCTCCCGTATTATCTCCGGGGTTATGCCGCTGTCGAGGAAGTTGTCCTCGTTCTCCTCATAGCGGAAGTCATAAAAGGCGCGGTCAATGTCCGCAACCTGTGTTTTTTCCTTCATAGCGCACTCCCCGAAACGTATTTGTCAAAGCCGCCGGAGGTAACTTCGTCTATAAGCTCCGGGCCGCCCTCCGCGACGATGCGTCCGTCAGCGATGATATGAGTTCTGTCGACAGTCAGGGCTTCAAGTATCTTCGTGTTGTGAGTGATTATCAGCAGCGAACCGCCGGTCTGCTCTTTATATGCCTTTATGCCTGCCGAGACGGTCTTTACGGCGTCAACATCGAGGCCGCTGTCCGTTTCATCCAGTATGGCCAGCTTCGGGCGCAGAACCAGAAGCTGTAATATCTCGGCTTTCTTCTTTTCACCGCCGGAGAAGCCCACATTCAGCCCGCGGTCAGCGTAGGCGGGATCCATATTCAGAACTTCCATGGCTTCCGAAAGCATCTTCTTAAACGCAAACAGCTTTATCCGTTCGCCGGTGACCTGCTCATAAGCGCTGCGCAGAAATGACGAAAGCGTTATTCCCGGTATCTCCACGGGATTCTGGAATGACAGGAATATCCCGCGGCGGGCGCGCTTGTCGGGTGTCTCTCCGGTGATATCCGCGCCGTCAAATACGATGCTGCCGCCGGTCACGGTATATTCCGGACTGCCCATTACCGCAGAGCCCAATGTGGACTTGCCCGCGCCGTTGGGCCCCATTATGACGTGCGTTTCACCCGCATTTATCCCGAGGTCAACACCGTGCAGTATCTCTTTGTCTTCCGCTCCGACGCACAGGCCGGTTATTTTCAGTAATTCGGACATATTGATCTCCTGTTTATCTCTATATTACATATAGAATTACTATGCTATAATATTATACAACGTCCGTGCCGATTTGTCAATAGTTAATTTCAAAAATCGTCTTCCTGCCGGAAATTTAATTTTGATACTTATATATTGAATTTTGTGCGGATCTATGGTATAATATGCAGTATATCAATGATCAGCGGCAGGGTCCGGCCGGACCGCCCCTGATCGGACAAGTTCTGGAGACAATCTATGAAGATGAAAAAGCCCCGGACCCAGACCGGGATACATAACCGGAATTCGTTCCGCGTGATAAGTCTGGGATTTCTTGTGCTTGTACTTACCGGAGCGTTTCTGCTGATGCTCCCCATATCGTCGGCGGACGGTTCTTTCACTCCGTTTGCCGATACACTTTTCACCGCAATATCCGCTTCATGCGTTACGGGGCTGGTGGTCCGCGACACGGCAACGCACTGGTCACTGTTCGGACAGGCCGTGATACTGGTAATGATACAGATAGGCGGTATGGGTGTTATAACCATAGGCGTTACGGTGACAAAGCTCGCCGGAAAGAAGATCGGCCTGTGGTTCAGAGGCATGATGCAGGACTCGATCTCCGCGCCGAATGTGGGCGGGATACTTCAGCTCACCAAATTCATTCTTAAAATGACAGGCATCATCGAGCTGACAGGAGCAGTCCTGCTTGCTCCGGTGTTCATCGGCGAATTCGGGTTCCTGAAAGGTATCTGGTATTCGGTGTTCCACTCGGTCTCCGCGTTCTGCAACGCGGGTTTCGACCTTATGGGCGTCAAGGAGCCGTTCTCTTCCATGACGAGCTACGGCGGCAATATATATGTGAATGTGGTGCTGATGCTGCTGATCATTCTGGGCGGCATAGGCTTCCTGACATGGGACGATGTGGTGAAGTACAGGCATCATTTCCGGAAATACCGCCTCCAGACCAGAATCGTTCTTGTGACTTCGGGAATAATGATACTTCTTCCCGCGCTGTTCTTCTTCTTTGCCGAATACGCGGGTGAGCCTGCGACCGAGCGGGTGCTCCATTCGCTGTTCCAGTCGGTGACCGCGCGCACGGCAGGCTTCAATACCGCCGATCTTTCGGAAATGAGCGAGCCGGGGGCTATGGTAATGACCGTCCTGATGCTCATAGGCGGCTGCTCGGGTTCCACTGCCGGAGGAATGAAGATATCCACGGTAGCGGTGCTGTTTCTTGCGGCACTCAGCGTTTTCCGCCGCAGGAACGATGTTGAAGCCTTCAACCGCCGTATCCCCGCAGACACCGTGCGCACCGCGGGGGCGATACTGTTCATGTATGTGGCCCTGTTCCTCTCAACGGGCATAGCGATAAGTCTCATAGACGCGCGCCCGCTTATGAGCTGCCTGTTCGAGACGGGCTCCGCACTGGGTACGGCAGGAGTCACATTGGGCATAACGACTTCGCTGTCGCTGCCCTCGCGTATAATACTTATGATACTTATGTTCGCCGGCAGAGTCGGAGGACTGACGCTGATCTACGCGGCGTTCGCCTCGCCCGCCGAGGCTTCGAGGCTGCCGCAGGAAAAGATAACGGTAGGCTGAATGAAACTAAGGAGGAAAATCTATGAAATCAGTCCTGATAATAGGAGCAGGTCCTTTCGGCATACATATAGCAAAGCGTATGTCGGAGCTCAACTGTGAGATAATGGTCGTGGACAGCGATGAGGAGCGTGTCAACGCGATACTGCCGCTGGTGACCAATTCTCAGATAGGCGACAGCACGAATGAAGATTTCATGAGCGCGCTCGGCATACCGGACTTTGATGTCTGCATAGTCACCATAAGCGACAGCTTTCAGGATCTTCTTGAGACAACGGCTTTGCTTAAGGAGCTGGGCGCAAAAAAGGTGATCGCCCGTGCAAAGAACGATGTACAGGAGAAATTTCTCCTGCGCAACGGAGCCGACGAGACCGTATATCCCGAAAAGCAGACCGCGGTAAGGCTTGCGACCAAGGAGGCTTCGGACGATATCCTCGATGTGTTCCAGCTTGACAGCGATATCAATATCTACGAAGTCCGGGTTCCAGGCTCATGGCATAACAAGACCATAGCCGAGCTTGATGTGCGCCGTAAGTATCACCTGAACATCATAGCGATACGCACATCGGATCAGCTCGTCGTACCCATGCCGGATATGGTGCTGACTACGAACTACACCATACTTGTTATCGGCAGCCTCAAGGATATAGGAAAATCATTCTGACATATCGAAGCCGCAGATAGTCTGCCGTTCTTTCTGATTTTTTGCCCGGACATCTTTACAAATCCGGGCTTTTATGTTAAAATGCTATGAGTAAAACAGAAAGAAAGCAACATCGGGAAATGTGTCCGCTGCAAAGCAGCTGCCGGATTGCCGGTTGATGAAGATACATTGTCAGGTGCTGCATCTTTATAAGAAAACTCCGGTACGCCGGTCTTCAAGGAGGAAAATATGCCCGCATTATCAGCCAGAACAGCCGGCTTTACGGATTCGGTGATCCGCCGTATGACGCGCATCTCAAATCAGTACGGCGCGGTGAACCTTTCGCAGGGGTTCCCGGATTTTGAGCCGCCGAAGCCCATACTCGACCGGCTCGCGCAGGTGGCACACGAGGATTTTCACCAGTATTCCATAACCTGGGGAGCGCAGAATTTCCGTGAAGCTCTTGCGGAGAAGCAGTCGCGCTTCATGGGGTTCGATATAGATCCCAACGGGGAGATAGTTGTGACCTGCGGCAGCACCGAAGCCATGATGGCCGCGATGATGAGCGTCACAAACCCCGGGGATAAGGTCATCGTGTTCTCGCCGTTCTATGAAAATTACGGCGCGGATACCATTCTCTCGGGTGCCGAGCCCATATATGTCCCGCTGGTGCCGCCGTCATTCACCTTTGACGCGGACGTGCTGGAGGCGGCGTTCAGACAGCACCCGAAAGCCCTGATACTCTGCAACCCGTCAAACCCCTGCGGAAAGGTGTTCACAAGGGACGAACTGCTTATCATAGCGGAGTTTGCGAAGAAGTACGACGCCTTCGTTATCACCGACGAGGTCTACGAGCACATCGTTTACGCACCGCACATCCATACATACATAGCATCGCTGCCGGGTATGCGGGAGCGCACGATATGCTGCTCGTCGCTTTCCAAGACTTACTCGGTAACAGGCTGGCGGTTAGGCTACGTTATCGCACCGCCGGACATCATCGATACCGTGAAGAAAGTCCACGACTTCCTGACTGTTGGCGCGGCAGCGCCTTTGCAGGAGGCAGCGGTCACCGGCCTTAAATTCGGTGACGATTATTACCGCGGCCTTCAGGACGGATATACGGAAAAGCGTGATCTGTTCCTTAATGGCCTTGACGACATCGGGATCTCCCATACCGTGCCCGAAGGTGCGTATTACATAATGCTCGATGTGTCGGAGTACGGATATGAAAGCGATCTTGACTTCTGCGAAAAGCTGGCGCAGTATGTGGGTGTCGGCGCGGTGCCGGGCTCCAGTTTCTTCCGGGAGCCTGAAAACCGTTATATCCGTCTGCACTTTGCGAAGAAGAACGAGACCCTGCTCAAAGCCCTTGACCGTCTGAGCGAGATGCGCAGAAAAATGCCTGCACGATGACTTTTCGTCATCGCGCAGTTTTTTCTGTGTTCTGCTTATCCGCAGCAATTGTCAGCCCGCTTTGCCCGCCCTGCGGCTGCAGAGAACATCGGATATTACCGCGCAGACAGGGCTGCGGGATGTATTTCGCCCGAGCGGTAAAAAAGTGTTGAGTGAACGGCGGATATATGGTATAATAAAAGCGCCCGGTCATGTGAGGGCGCATAATACAGCGATGAAAGGAAAGCAATATATATGAAGCAGCTGAATGTAACACCGCAGGAAAATCTCGCGGAGATACTTGACGGAGTATCGCCGGGTACCCGCGTGGTGCTGGCTCCCGGCATCTACCGGGAAAAGATTGAAATAAACGTCCCCGACATAGAAATAGCCGGACATTCCGCTGAAGATACA
>JAEEJW010000137.1 GCA_016282095.1 Ruminiclostridium sp.
AGATATTCCACAAGGCAAAGAGAGCATAAACACACAGACAAAACATCAGAAAAACTGCCCTTTCGACTGAAAGGGCAGTTTTTGTATGTATCAGAATGTGAAATCGAGCGGTTCGCCCATATCTTCCTCTTCCGGCTTCGGTGCGGGAACATGCTCAGGCTTCGGTGCGGGAACGGGCTCCGGCTTCGGTGCGGGAACAGGCTCCGGCGTCGGTGCGGGAACGGGCTCCGGCTTCGGTGCAGGAACGGGCTCCGGCTTCGGCTCGGGAACGGGCTCCGGCTTGGGTGCGGGAACAGGCTCGGACTTTATCGCAGTATTCAGATCGGGCGTGTCATCGGGTGCCGCATCGGCCGCCTTGTTATCTCTTCTGAACTTGAACGGGAATTTCAGGCCGCCTTTTTCCGGCTTGGGCTCCGGCTCCGGCTTCGGCTCCGGTTTGGGCTCGGGCGTGGATTTGGCGGATTCGGCCAGCGGCTTTGAATAGGATATCGGATCGTCCGCTATCGTAAAGCCGAACTGCGATTCGTAATTCTTCTCCTTTATCGGAGTAAGCTCCAGACCGCCCTCTTCCGGCTTGAACTCGGGTTTCGGCGGCGAATATATCGCGGGGGTCTCCGGTTCGGTATAATTCTCGGCCTCATAGGTGCGCTTGTTCTTGATAGGTTTCAGGTCGAATTCGGCATCTTCGCTGTGGAACTCGGGCTTCGGCGGCGAGTACGGAACTGCTCTTGCGGACTCCTTGTAGTCCTTGTTGCGGTCTTCGTGATTTTCGTTCTCCACAGGCTTGAAATCAAGGCCGCCCGCTTCTTGCTTCAGCTCTGCCTTCGGCGGAACGTAAGGCTTGGCAGGCTCCTTGCCTGTGTAGGATTCCTCCGGGATGCCGGATTTTGCCGATGCAATCATGGTCAGCGATATCTCCGGATCTTCCGCCACAAGAGGCTCTCCGGCACCGTCAGGCTCGGAAGGCAGGATATCCATTTCCTCGTCAGCGCCTACCACGTTCTCCGGTATTTTGAAGACGTCCTCTTCCTTCTTGGGTATCCTGTTTATAACAGGCCGCTCTACCTCGGCTATCTGATTGATGCTCTTGAGAGCTACCGTATTCTTGCTGGGTTCGATCTGTATCGAGTTGGGGTCTTCTTCCTTATTGTCGGTGGGCTGGAGCATATCGGTCACAAGTCCGTAGGTCTGGCCGTAGTATGCGTTTTCGCCGTGCTTGCGCAGATAGTGCTTGTTGAGCAGCGCCTCGCTTATGCGGGTGAGACCGAACTGGAACTGTGAGTTATAAACTGCCATGTGGGCGATCTCTTCGAGAACGACTGCGTTCTCCACAGCAGCCTCTGGGTCCTTGCCCCATACGAAGGGTCCGTGCTGCGCCACAAGGCACGCCTGCATCTCCATGCAGCCGAGTCTGCGCTTCTGGAACGTATCCGTTATGGCGATACCTGTATTGCGTTCGTAGTCTTCGGCTATCTGCTCTTCGGTCATCTGCATGGTGCAGGGGATATCTCCGAAGAAGTAATCGGCGTGAGTGGTGCCGTAAGCAACGATGTCAAGACCTGCCTGCGCCCATATAGTCGCGTAGCGGGAATGTGTATGTACCACCGCGCCTATCTCCGGGAATGCCTGATACAGTACAAGGTGTGTCGGTGTATCGGACGACGGGTTGAGATTGCCCTCCACTACCTTTCCTTCCATATTGACGACTACCATTTTATCCGGTGTGAGGTCATCGTATGAAACGCCCGACGGCTTTATGACTATCAGGCCTTTTTCTCTGTCTATCGCGGAAACATTGCCCCATGTGAGTATGACAAGTCCGCTGTCGCGCAGCTGCTTATTCGCTTTGCAAACGCGTTCCTTAAGTTCTTCTAACATTTCTTTCCTCCTGCGCACAGATGATATGTGTACACAGTAATATTATACACCTTATTAACACTTATTGCAATAACAATTTGAATTTTCTATAAATAATTGTAAAAAGGTGAGTTTCTTTTGGTTAATTTACCGAACTACCGGTATCATTATGTTACCGTGATAAAGCGTGTTTTCCGCGTCTCCGTATATCATGAAACCGCCCTGCTTCCCGTTGTGGGGCAGCAGGGCGGTTCATAGCGCTTCGGATATATCCGTCAGAGCGCACGCTGTCCTATTTTGCCTTCGTCTACAAGTTCCACGAGCTTCGCGACGATCTCGCCGTTGAGCTGTGTTCCGGAAACGCGCTTCAGCTCACCGAGCACGTCCTGTATATCCATCTGCCTGCGGTACGAACGCGTCGAATACATGGCATCGAAGGTATCCGCCACCGCGATTATCTGCGCGGTCATAGGTATCTCGTCACCCTTAAGGCCCTGCGGGTAGCCGCGGCCGTCGGGACGCTCATGGTGATACCATGCGCCCTGGGCTATCTCAGGAGCGATCTTTATGCCCTCAAGAACTTCATGACCTCTTGTGGTGTGGGATTTCAGTATAGCATATTCTTCGTCGGTGGGGCGTCCCTTCTTATTGAGGATTTCATCGGGTATGCTTATCTTTCCGATGTCGTGCAGCATACCCATATTGTATATGTCATGGGCCCGCTGTTCCGACATTCCCAGCTTCCGGGCAAGAAGCTCCGAATACTCCGCGACGCGGCGGGAGTGACCGTTTGTGTACTCGTCCTTCATATCGACGCACTTCGCGAATACTTCGATCATCTCGTCGATGAGGAGCTGCTTTTTTTCCTGCTCTTTCATCATGGCTTTCTCACGTCTTTTGAAAATGAACTCGAAGATCAGGAAGATTATCATGCCTGCTATGACCGCAAGCGCTACTTTGAACCAGAGCTGCTCATAGAATGCCAGCTCCTTGGATATGACAAGAGATATGGTCTTGTCTACAAAGCCGGTCTGGGGATTCAGCACAGCGAGTTCAAAGCGGTAGCTGCCGCCGTAGAGGTTCGTGTATGTGACGGGCTGGAGGGCCTTGCGGGTAGTGCTTGTAGATTTTGTATCGAATCCGAACAGCCTGTACTCCATGCGCGGATTGTGCAGCGCGTAGGTCAGACCGTAGCCGTATATTGTTATCCTCTTGTTCGTGGAGGGCAGGGTAACCTTGTTCCTGCCGCGCAGATAAATGAGCTGCGGAGCGGTGCTGTCCGCGTTTTCGACTTCTATGAATGGTATGGTGAGGAATATATCGTCGTTCTCATGGCTCAGCTCGTTTACGTTTATGAGGCTGACACCTGCCGCTCCGGCGATGAAGAGGTCGCCGCTGCCGGTCATGCAGCTGCGGGAATTCGCCGTCGCAACGGAGGGGAGCCCGCTGTCGGTGCCGAGAAAGATGTATTCGAGATTATCCCCGCCGCTCATAAGGTCTTCGGTGCGCACGATGTAGACGCCATTGGAGCTTAATACCCACGCGTTCCCAGATCTGTCGAACATTATGTCGAAGTTGTTGGAATAGGGGAAGCCTTTGACATTGTGTATCTCGTCGTTTATCATATAAGCGATCGAGTTGCTGGTGACTATCCAGTACGCGCCGGATAATTCGTCCTTCTTTATGCGCAGTATGACTTCGGAAAGCAGGCCGTCGGCCTTGCTGATGCGGGTCACGCTGTTGTTCTGCATGATGTAGATGCCGTTGCCGTCGCTGCCGAGATAGAGCTTCCCGTCGTCACCCTCGCAGATACAGAGGATATCGCGGTCAGAGAGGCCGTTCTCCGCGGAAACGTTGTCGAGCACCTTGCCGTCTTTTATGAAGTAAATGCCCATAGCGGTGGAAACGGCTATGCTGCCGTCCGAAAGCTCTTCGGACACACGGATCTTGTTGGTCGAAAAACCGTTGGCTGCACCGAAGATCGAGATGCTGCCGTCCGTGTTGAGGCAGTAGAGCCCGGCGTATGTCGAGAGCCAGAGCCTGCCTTTTGAATCCTCCTTGATGCAGCGTATGCGCTGTCCGGTGAGCCTTTCTGTCAGCTCCGAGTAAACCGGGGTGTAATCCGGCAGGGACAGTACATAAAGACCTTCGTCGGTGCCTATATACAGCTCTTTGCCGTGTACGCAGGTGGAGTTTACTACATTTTCACCGAGTCCCGCGGCAAAGTTGACATCGACGAAAATGGTCTCGCATATCTTCATTATTCCCTGACGTGAGGACGCGAACCAGTGGTTGCCCTCGCTGTCGGC
>JAEEJW010000138.1 GCA_016282095.1 Ruminiclostridium sp.
AATACTCGATCAGGCTGCGGGCTACGGCTTGTTTATCTTTGCGATAACTCAGAAAATTGCGGATATGCCGTCTTCTGTTATCGCAAACTCCGGTATGATGTTCGCAGGAAGACAGGTACGACCGGACGATTCGGCAATAGTTATCCGAAAGATAGCTCGTGAGGAAAGGTACGAAGATCGCGATATGACAAAGTGGTTCCCTCGCGCCCCGATAGGCTGGCTCGTATGTCAGTCAGCAAGAGGTTATGATTATAAAAGCGCGGAGCCTGTATTGGTGAAAATAGCGCGTCTTAACGACAATTCTCCCGATAATGAGGAGCTTAACAGTTTCTTGGCCGAGAAGGACGCAAATCGAGCGTCGTGAAAATTCCGCGAATAGCTGTTTCCGTTATCATAATTAGTGCAGAAGTGAAAACTTCAAATTTTTACATCACAGGAGGACATTATATGTCAAAGGGAAAGAAAATACTGATAGTGATCTTGATAGCCGCAATATTCGCAGCTATCGCGGGCTATGGGCTGTATGTTTATCTCACACCGCTCAAAACAACGATCTATGTGTACAACAACAATTATGATGCCGGAAAGACCATATCCGGCGACATGCTTACACCTATCGTTGTGGACAGCAGTATCGTGATAAACGGAAGAGATGCCGGCGTCAATGAGCAGTTCGTGACCGCACAGACCATCAGTTCGGTAATAAGCTCCGGTGATTCGCTGCTGACCAATGTTTACAAGGGACAGGCGCTTACATTATCGGATCTTAACGTAGCAAGCGGAACAGCTATCGAAAAGAACATGAGAACAGACGCTATCGCCGTAAGTATCAATCTCAATAACACTACCGGTGTTACGAGCGGGCTGCGTATCGGTTCCAGAGTGAATGTTTACTCGTCCGTTGACGGTATCACATCTCTGCTGCTTGAGAACATGAGAATTATCAAGGTCAACAAGTCGGACGGTTCTTTATCGTCGGTCACAATTGAGTGTACTCAGGAAGAGGCTCTCAAGATGATCTATGCGACAGAATACACCTCGGTACATCTCGGTCTTGTCAATGCTTCAGAGTATGAGCCCATTGGAAGTGAAATCACTTACGGAACATATACCGGCAAATAAATGGAGGAAAATATGAAAGTAATTATAATCGACGAACGCACAGATTTTCTTAACTATGTCAAGAACAGGCTCTCGGTATGCGATGACCTTGATGTCGAGGTCATAGGCTATCTCGCGGATATGAGCACGATAGATGATTATCTCGGCAAGGCTGATCTCGCCCTGATAGCAGATAACATAGCGGCAGACCCCGATTTTAAATACCCTTCTATGGATGTTTACGGGTATGAGACATCGGACGAATACAGTGAAGCTCTCTATCAGGCGGATATGGAGAATGTCGGACGGATCGTAAAACCTCGGGATATGGTCGATTTTATTTACAAGCTTGAAGATGACGGCTCCTATGAAGAACAGCCGAAACCGGTAAAGGAGAAACCGTCAAAGCCTGAAAGACCTTACCGTCCCGATAGTCATGATAACAGCAAAGGTGTTATTCGCAGCAACACTCCGCGGTCAGCCAGAAAACAGATGTCGTCTTCCCGCAATCCCCGCAGATACGAGGAAGAATATGAGGAAGACTGCTATGAGGATGACGATGAGTATGATGAAGCCGCGGAAGAAACTGCCCGAAGAAATACAATGGACAGCAAATCTCCCCAAAAGTCCCGGCAGGCATCCAAAAAACCGACGGAGCCTGCTATATCGGACTTTTCTGATGATATTCCCGAAAAAGCAAAGGTAATAACGGTATATTCGGCAAAGGGCGGAGTCGGGAAGACCACGCTCGCGTCCGAGATAGGCGCATATCTTGCTCTCACCTGCAAGAAACGCGGAAGGCTCAGATGCTGCGTAATAGATTATAACATAGACTTTGGTGATGTCACCACAACACTCGGCTTTGACGCGGAAGGCGTTAATATGGCGATGTGGGCTTCTGAGATCGAAGAGCGCAGAACACAAGGCAAGTCCACCGAGTACACCGCCAAGGAAATACAGGAAAACTACTTACAACGCAAGGTCTTCGATGATAAGACAGAGATCTTCGGTCTTATCGCTCCTCCTACGCACGAGGATTCTATGGATATACACGAAGAAGAGCTGTTTATTATGCTCGACAATATCGTAAGGAACGGCGGCTTCGATTATGTTATCTGTGATACCGGCAACAACACACGCGACTCGTCGATCATCGCTCTCGATTTTGCGGATTATGTCTTTATGGTGCTGACACAGGATATTTCCACGATAAACTGCAACGACAGCTTCCTTACCACTATCCGCAGGATGAAGTACGATGAATCGAGGATCCGCGTTGTAATAAACAATGTGCTGCCTTCAAAAGAGACGGCTATATCGGTACACGATATCGAATCGTTTGTTTCTTTCCCGACTGCGGCTATAATACGGCATCATTCGGATGTTATCAAGGCGAACAACCAGTCTGTACCGCTCGTATTCAGGGCTTCTCACGAATACACCAAGGAGATACGGAACATTATTTCGGTTATTATCAACGACGGCGAGGTAGTCGCAGACAGCAAGAAAGGTCATTCGCTCTTCAAGCGTAATGCCGGTGGTTCCGAAAAGAAAAGGGTGAGAAGATAATGAGCCTTATAGAAAGAAGACTTCAGAACGCTGTAAACAGTGAGAAACAGAAAGAACGCGAACATTCATCACCGAAAAGCTCATCCCTCAGGCGCACCGATGACGGAACTTCCCGCAGAAATATGCGGGAGCCTCCGTCACGAAGGTCGGAAACCCGTCCGCCGAGACTGGAAGCACATTTTAAAGATGAAGAAGAACCGGAGACTGTGTTATCCAGGAAAGATGTTATGGAATCCGCTACCTCCGCACTCCTTAAAGAACGCCTCAAAACACTTGATGAGGAGAAGCGAGCGATAGCTGAGACCGTTGACAAGGAGATAATCAAGATCACCGATGACGAGCGCAAGTATGTCGATCAGGTCACGGCAGCTATCTCCGAGCGGTTCAAGCAGCAGGTCTCAAGCGCCAGTTCCATATCTACCGCACTTGCAGACGAGATAGAAAAGGCTGTTGCGATAGA
>JAEEJW010000139.1 GCA_016282095.1 Ruminiclostridium sp.
AGTCTGTTTCTTCTCAGAGTCGGAACCTGTTGCATCAATAAACTCCGATTTTGTCTCGCTGAAAAATGTATCAAATTCGGGAGCAGCGGCAGCAGTTGTAGTAGTCTCGACAGTTGTTTCAGTTGTACCGATATCCTCGGAGTTTTTCGGGTCGGCGGCGGTGGTTGTGGAATCAGCTGTAGTCTCGCTCTCCGTTGTCACCGATGTTTCCGCTGTCGAGACAGTGGTTATTGTCGGCACCGATGTTTCCGACGTTTCACCCACTGCGGGAGTAGTTTGGGTTTCGGTACACCCGGATATCAGTATAGCCGCGCAAAGTGTCAATGCAAGTATCTTATTCCTTTTCATCGTTATTTCCTCCGGTTTTATTTTTATCATCCTTATCCCGTTTCATATTAAAAACGACCATATGTGCTCTTTGAGTGCATCACCGAATGTACACCAACTGCTCACTTCGGTGGCTGCCGCATTCCGGTAAACAAATTCATCAAGAACAAATATCTCCGTTTTATCGACGCTATGTTCAGCGATGAGATTTGAAAAAGCTCCGTCGATAAGGCACACGCTCGTGGGGACATATTCCCTACAGAACTTCTCGCGTGCAGTACCGTACAGCATAAGCATACCGCCCCAATCGACAGTAATGCCCTCCCATGTCAGCAGTGTACCGCTTTCATCGGCTGTCGGCTCAATGCGCTTCCCCATGAAGAAGTAATCTGCGTCCTGCTTCTGCCCGTTTATAGTAAGTGCGTCATCGCCGGCGGGCATGCTTGTGAACAAGGGCGAAAAGCTTATGCTGTCGCCGGAAATGCCAAACATATATTCGCCCTCTCCGAAGTCCGCGTCGGTGCTCGGAGATTTTCTGAATGAAGCAAACCACGCCTCGATGCCCTCGGGAATGGAGCACTTTCCGATATAATACCCGCCGCAGCTGTCGGCGGTCGCTATATTCAGGGGGAGCGTGCCGAGTTTCTTTAAGCTCGTATCGGTGAAGCGGTAAATGTCCGCATCAAGCTCCCACTCCCACCAGATATCACCGGTCTTGTTAAGCCGTGTCACAATGACTTCGGGCGTGCTGTCGAAATTGAGATCGACAAGTTTCAAGCCGACGGTGTTTTCGGTGTAGATATCGCCGTAAGCCCTATCGAGAGCGCCGTAATACAGCGACATCTGTGCGTCCTCCTTGACGGTATCGACGGCATTGCCGCTTTCATGATACTCAAAATCTCTGATATCCGTGAATGTGTCAAGCACCCGGAGATTGGTAAGCTGACCGACATTACGACCGCTCTCGTAGCCGTTGTTGTGATCCCAGCAGATACTCTGCTCCATAAGCGTTACTTCCGCGTAGCCGTACCCGTTTTCGGGTATCTTGTCAATCTCGGAGCCGTATCCGTACACGTCGTTGATATACGAATACACGAGAACGGAATCGGCTAACACGACCTTATCACCGAATTTGAACCTGTAGCAGCCCTTTGAGAAAAGCGGTATCCCATGCATATACGCAGGGTCTATAAGTATAGCGAGTCTTTCGTCATCAGCCCTGCACACAAAGGCGTTCACGGTCATAACATCGGGCACCGTACAGCCGAGGCTGAGATCGACAAGCTTTCCGAACTCTCTGCTTTCTTCGTCCGGCTTTGTTGCAGTTGCTATCGCGTCGCACCACCATATTTCATATTCTGAATGAAAGCCTCTGTAATCAGTCATGGGCATGGCTTTTATACGATTTTCGGCTTCTTGGGTCACATCGACTGAAAAAACACCCGACGACTCCCTGACAGAATAGAACGACGCTCCGCGGTGCGTAATAACGGGTATGTTTCCGTCGTCGTCCGCGGACAGCTTCATAAATATCTCCTCCGTGGGATAATCGGGTTCACTGCTTATATCCACAAGCTCGGTCATCATACCCGAACCTGCCTGCCACTTCTTACCGCTCGGCGAAAAGTAGTAGTTATACATTTCGTCGGAATTTTCGGAATAGGCGTTCATCCATATCTGCTCTGTATCGTACATTATACCGCTCATCAGGTCGCGTTCATCGGTCTGCGACCCGGTCGGTGTTATACACGCTTTGACGGACTCTTTCTCAGGTTCAGCGGTCATTTCGACACTTGTAGCTGCTCCCGTTGTTGTTTCTTCTTTTTTTGTCGTTTCTGCTGCGCTTGTTGTAGTCTCACTCTCCAACACTGCCGGCGCAGATGTATTCGCATTACAGCCGGATATCAACATAGCCGCACAAAGTGTCAATGCAAATATCTTATTTCTTTTCATCGTTATTTCCTCCGGTTTCATCATTTTTAATCTCAGTTATTTCTATCATCCACTTGCTGATATACGGCTTGTCCGAGAACAACTGAGGCATAAAGTCAAAATAGTGATAAACCCTGTACGCTTTGCCGCCAATAATAAAGCAGTCCATACCTTCCGCCATTTTATATCCGTATGTAGTGGATACAAACATATCTATAGCGGCTTCACTTATCTGATTGTTATTTTCGGCAGCTATTCTTCGATATATGTCAAATATCTGATCCTCTGTCTTTGCACTTTCAAATTCTTCCTCTGAAACTATTCGCCTGTACTTTGCCGCGAGCATATTATAGTCCACAATCTCTATAACACACATTTCATTATTTCCCGGTGCATTCATGTATGTGCTGTCAAACACGATTCTCCTAAAATCATTTGTATACTCTTGGGTGCTTCCTGTTTCATATACATAACAATACAGTCCCAGTATTGCTGCCGCTATAACCGACACAACAATAATTATCCATTTTATAGCTTTTTTCATTGCTTCGCCCTCACGATAATAGTCTCTACTATATAAAACGAACGAACCCGTAAAATGTAACGCTTTTTTTGGAAAAATTTTCATTTTCGTATAGTTGCACAATTTCATTTGTGCGGTTTATACAAACTGCAAAAATATATCCACAGTTATAATACCACAAAATAACGACTTTTTCAACATAAAAAGCAACCCCGGCACTCGTCCGAATGCCGGGGCTCCTGTTATTCAATATTATTCCGCACTATCGGTGCCGCGCTTGGGTAACACTTTTTTTAATTATTATTCAATTCTCCTCATCTTCGATTATAGCTTCTACATCGCTTGAAACCTCTTCCTCAATATACTCATCCTCGTCGATGACCGCCGCGTCATCACGATCCGGCAAAGAGTACTCCGAGCGTGTGACATTGCAGACAAGCGTTCCGTCCAACATTTCTTCCGTTTCAAACGATAGAATGAAGTAATGCTCCGTAGGTTCGGGGTAAGCAAAATCCCGCTCAACGAACGCGTCAAATTCCGTCTGTTTGTAGTATCTCACAGCGAGCTTCAGGTCGCGTCTGCCGTCGCCGCCGATGTAGTAAATATTAGTTGGCGGCAGCGACTTTGTACCCGCAATCTCCCACACGACACCGTCCTTGTCGGTGAAGCTGCCGGAGCCGTCAAAGCCTCCGGTTTTCACAAAGCCGGTTTCAAGGCAGAATTGGCTGAATATCGCACTTTGTGCGCTGTTGCCCATGAGCTTGTAAAGTCCCCATACGCCTATCTCGTCGTCGGGGTGCAGCTCGCGGTCGTTCTCAAATCTGTTTGCAATAACGTATTTGTCGGAAGCGGTATTTATTATAAAAACGTCCTTTTCATCGGAACCGCCGCCGTATGATGCCAAATTCCACCAACCCTTGTACAGCACGTCGGGCGCGTCTTTCTTGATGATGTA
>JAEEJW010000140.1 GCA_016282095.1 Ruminiclostridium sp.
AGAGTTTGACCTCGGAGTAATGGCTCTGCCGCGCTTCAAGAAGGATTCCACAGACCGCAACAGAACGTCGCCCTTTGCTTTCACGGGCAACAAGTTCGAATTCAGAATGGTGGGCTCGTCCCAGAATGTCGCCACCGCAAATATAATCCTCAACACTATCGTGGCGGAGGAGCTCCGTCAGTTCTCGGATGAGCTGGAATTCAAGGCTGCCGCTGACGGCGAAGCTTTCAGCAGAAACGCTTTCGACATGGCGCTGCACGAACTGTTGGTACGCACATTCCGCGAACACAGGCGCATAATCTTCAACGGCAACGCTTACGATGAAGCATGGCTGGAAGAAGCGGAGCGCCGCGGTCTGCCGAATCTTGTGTCTTCCGTGGATGCAATACCGCACTTTGAAGACGAGAAGAGCATCGACGTATTTACCCGCCATAAGGTATTCAGCGAGCGCGAGATACACGCGCGCACGGAGATACTTCTTGAGAACTACTATAAGACTGTCAATATCGAAGCGCACACGGCTGTCGATATGGTGCAGCACCAGTATGCTCCGGCAGTTATGGCATTCGAGAAGTTCCTCTGTGATACGGCTCTCGCGAAGAAGAATGTCGGGATCGACGCGAAGATAGAGCTTGATGCGGCTGCAAAAGTATCGGGGCTTGCTGTCGATATGGACGCGAAGCTCCGCGAGCTTTCGGCTCTGCTGGAGGAAGTGGGTTCGATAGCCGATGTCCGTGACACCGCCGTTTTCTTCCACGACAAAGTACTTGCGAAAATGAATGAACTGCGCGCCACAGTTGACGAGCTTCAGACCTGTGTCGGTGACGACTTCTGGCCTGTGCCTACCTATGGCGATATCCTGTTCAGTGTTCAATAATAAAGGGAGGGTTTCTTTATGCCGGTAAATGATTTATATAAAAGTTTAGCCGTCGGTTACGGCACAACTCTGTCGGTCATCGCGATCGTATTTTATGTGCTTCTCGTCATAGCAGAGTGGAAGATATTCACCAAAGCGGGAGAGCATGGCTGGGCCTGCCTGATACCGATATATAATGTTTATGTCATGTTCAGGGTGATCTACGGCAGCGGGCTCAAGTTCCTGCTCCTGCTTGTTCCGGTCCTTAATATTGTGGTAGGCATTGCGATGTGGATCAGGCTTGCACAGGCGTTCGGCAAGGGAATGGGCTTTGCGATACTGACGCTGTTCTTCCCCAACATCTGCACGCTGATCCTCGGATTCGGCAGTGACGAATACGAAGGACCGATAAGATCGTTTATATGAACCCCAAGCCCCTGTTCTTAGAAACGGGGGCTGTTTTTGTGTCAGAAACCATTTTTGTGAAAATTTTTCGGTTTTTCTATTGATTTTTTCACGAATGTATGATATAATATATTTCGCAATATGGGCTCGTAGCTCAGCTGGGAGAGCGCCGCGTTCGCAACGCGGAGGTCAGGAGTTCGATCCTCCCCGGGTCCACCAGGCAGCGTGTCGCTGCACCCAATCCGTCTGTTACTTTTGTGACAGGCGGTATTTTTCTGCCTCGCTGTTCGGAGTGCAGATCTATTTTTGTAACGCAATCCTAAGCAGCGTGTCGCTGCACCCATTCCGTCTGTTACTTTAGTGACAGGCGGTATTTTTCTGCCTCGCTGTCCGGAGTGCAGATATATTTTTGCAACACAATAGTTAAAGGCTCCGTATTGCATTTTCAGCAATACAGAGCCTTTAATGGTTATCGGATATAAACTTTGATATTTTCCTGTGCGGCATTCTGCCGGCTGCGCGGATCGTTTGGTCTGTCAGTATTTTCGGAAACTCTGGATAAACCTCATTATAAGCAGCCACGCCGTCTGCCATACCATGATGACTTCGGGTATGAAAGCCACGGTGTTCGCGGTGAACGCCATGTAGATCATGAGAAGTACGCCGAGTATGATTCCTGCTATCGTAATGTTGCGGGAGACTGCCACGTCCTTTATCAGCTTCTTTGCGGAGTTTACGCCCTTTGCCAGCGATACGAAGCTGCCGGAGCAGGACATCGCGCCGCAGCCGCTTGTGGTGTATTTTGTACATTCACCGTACAGGTCATGCAGGCTCGAACCTATCATCTTGACCTTTTCGGGGTCCACATCAAACAGGTCTGTTATCCTGCCAATCGTCATCAGCGAGTCGGTAGTCTTTAGTATCACCGATACGCCGCGGCCGGTAAGCTCCTTGATGTTCGCCTTGACAACGGGGTTTGCGGTCAGTCTGATGAAGAATATCACCGCCAGCTCTCCGCCTACTGCCAGATATACGCTGTCCGAACCGTTGCGTGAGTATTTGGCGATCGCACCCAGTTCAGGTATCTTTATGCTGTGGTGTTTCATGTGTTCGCGGCTGCCCATGAATACGCGCTTGTTGCCGTACCAGCCCATGACGCCCATATTGTCCTCGTATACGCAGCCGTCGATGTCAGCCAGCATATCCTTGTTGCCGCCTATCATATCGAAGAACAGTCCCGAAAGCACCGAGCCGCTCTTTATCGCCAGCGACGCCGCAAGGATTATTGCAGTGTCGAGGGAGATGCTGTTTATTGAATTCTGCTGTTTGCAGGGCTTTATGTTCGTTATCTCCACTGCAGACTTCGGGAACAGTGTGCTCGCATCCATGAGTACCGAGTTTGTTCCGGCAAATTCCTCCGCCGATGTGTAGCCCAGCAGTGTGCAGCCATTGTGAAGCATTTTCTTCGTAGCGCGGCTGAACGGTGTATTGACCATGAACATCATAGAGAACGGGGCCATAATACAGAGAATGCCTGTCAGCACCGAGCTTGCCCAGTACATATTGTTGTCGAATACGTTGACGCCGTTTATCGTCATGCCCGTAGGTATGAAGTAAACCAGCACGCCCATAACAGCGGCGATTATCGCGGATATCGGGACGAGCCTTCTTGCCACTCTGTCCGCCATATCCTCGCAGTAGCTCTTTTTCAGGAAGTCCGTCAGAAGCTCTGTCTTGCGCAGTGTCACAAGGTACGGCAGCTCGGAGACAACTCCCTTGGCGAAGGCCGAAGCCTCGCTCTGCCCGTCTATCACCTCGGCGTAGTATTTTGCCGCGTCTACGGAGATGAAACGGTAGTTCTTCTTCGCCCGGGATATCATGCTCAGTTTCCCGAAGGAATTGAACAACAGTCCCAGCAGCGCTACGGGTATATAAATGAACGAGCGTCCCTGCTGAAGGTCGTTGGTATCCACAAGCTGGAGCACTGCCGCCAGCAGTGATATCACACAGCTCACAGCACACACACTGTCGCAGTCCGAGCGATTTCTGAACAGCTTCGCAAGGCCTGTCCGTATCACCGCGGAGCAGATTATCATACCGATAACTCCGCAGATCAGGTTCATATAAACAACGCCGTCATTGCTGAGGAAGCCCAGCTCGTTGCCGAAAAATCCCAGCTTCTGCTTTATGAATATGCGCTGCATTATGTCCGCGCCGATAAGTCCGAGAGTGACTGTCAGCAGCAGCGCGAATCTTATGCGAAGACTCTTGTGAGTCTCGACAAGATCTGTCCATATCCCCGTGAAATCCTCGTCCGCAGGCAGTTCGTCGGTATCCGAGTCAAAGTCCACGTCCTCGTCCGAAATGTCTTCAAGCACGAAGTTCGAGATGCGGCGTTTGCGCTTGGCCGCCAGCTCCTTGACCTTCTGCTCCGCGACGGCGGGGTCGTTCTTCGGTATCTCGCTCGTGCGCAGCACCGTGCCGCCCTCCGACTCGAACTTTATCGTCCTTGTCGGTATGACGATCTTGTCAAAAGGCCCGGTATTCATATCCGAAAGCGGGTTGGTATCCTGCTTTTCGGCCAGCCGGTTCTGTTCAAGAGTACGGTTTATCGACTGTATTACCCGCTCTTCCTCCTCGGTGCGTTTGCGCACCTCCTTGGTGTCGTGGGTCTTGGGTATGAATTCCTTTATATCGTCTGCCAGCTCGAAGGTCTTATCCGGGTCGAAGCCCTGCGTCTGTCCCACTTTGTCGAAATCGGGCATCACACGGGTCGAGCCGTCCACAATGCGATTAATCGTGCGCGTATCGTCCGGCACCGACTGTGCCGCCAGAGTTTTGAGCGCCTCGGGGTCCATAAGTCTGGTATCGCCGGCGAGCTGTTCGGCAGAGATGGTCTCGATCTGATCGGTCATGCCCGTCTTTTTCCCGAATTCATAGGGGTTCATTGCGTTAAGGAAATCGTCCGGGTCATCGAGCTCGGTCTCCTTTATCAGCAGCTTCTGCGCATCTATCTCGATCTTCTGCTGCCTCAGCGATCTTTCTATCTCAAGCTGAACGGTGGTGAGCGGGACCTCGCCGTCCTCTTCTGCGTCCTCAGGTGCTGCCGGCATCTCTATCGGAGCGTCCGTAAGTATTATGTTCTTGGTCGCAAGCCGCCTTTCCGCTTCGTCGTCTGCTCTGCGGCGGCGCTTTTCCTCGCGCTCCTCTATTTTTCTGCGTTCTTCCTCGGTCCTGGCAGCCGCGGCATCGTCCTTTGCTTTCTGGCGCCTGGCTTCCTCTGCGTCAAAGCGGCGTTTTTCTTCGCGCTCCTGACGGCGCTTCTCTTCTTCCAGTCGGCGGGCTTCCTTCTCGTCCTGCTTCTGCTTCCCGGCCAGCTCCGCCTGAGCCTTTTCTGTATCTCTGGAGGCTGCCGCTTCACGACGCTTTCTTTCTTCCTCGGCCTCCCGGAACTTGCGTTCCGCTTCTTCGCGTTCGCGGCGCTCTTTGGCTTCCTGCTCCCGGCGGCGCTTTTCCTCCTGCTCACGGCGCTCCCGTTCGGCCTGCTCCATCCGCAGTTTTTCTTCACGTTCACGGTTTTCCCGCTCCTGCTGCTCCATGCGCAGCTTCTCTTCACGTTCGCGGTTCTCCTGCTCCTGCCGCTCCATGCGCAGCTTTTCTTCGCTGCCGCCTTCATCTGTGGGCGTACCGATCACGGAGCTGAGTTCGGCGGTGCGTTCCTTACGCTGCTTCAGATTTCCCCTCATGCGATCGTCCGCTTTTGACTCTTCGCCGAGGATCGAACTCAATATATCATCGGCATCTATATCTTCTGTCCTGCTGCCGTCCTTTTTTCCGTACTTGTCGAGTATATCGTCAAGTGAGAACTCAGACATTGAGGCATCTCTCCTTTCCGCTTTTTCTCTTTATCATCTGTTTCTTACACGCACTATCTCATACATCAGTATCGCCGCGCTCACCGAGGCGTTCAGCGAATTGATCTTCCCGTACATATCTATCGAGACTATCTTGTCACAGCTCTCGCGGACAAGTCTTCCCAGACCGCTGCCCTCCGAGCCGATAACAAGTGCTATGGAACCGGACATATCGGCCTCTCTGAAAGGCTCACCGTCCATATCCGCGCCGTATACCCATACTCCCCGGTCTTTGAGCTGCTTTATAGCGTCCACCAGATTCGGCACTCTCGCTACCTTCACATAGCTTGCCGCCCCCGCCGAGGTCTTGAACACAGTCGCCGTGAGACCAACGCTCCTGCGCTTCGGGATAATCACTCCGTCCGCACCCGCGGCTTCGGCAGTCCTGATTATCGCTCCGAGGTTATGCGGGTCCTGTATCTCGTCCGCTATTATAATGAACGGCGGCTTACCCTTGCGCTCCGCTTCCGCGAAAATGTCATCAATGTCCGCGTACTCCGCCGCCGACATCAGCGCAGCGACTCCGCCGTGCTTTTCACCGCCCGAAAGCTCGTCGAGCTTGTCCGCGGAGACATCCTTCACCACAGCGCCGCTTTCCTTCGCCAGAGCTATCAGCTTGCCGATACCTCCGGCTCCGCGCTGGACGTACACTGTATCTACGGCTTTCCCGGCCTTCAGGGCTTCGGTCACCGCGTTTCTTCCGTATATGATCTGTTCCTGCATATCGTTCTGCCTTTATAAATAGTTATTCATAGTATATTATAGCATACTATCTTAAAAAAAGCAATGGGAGAAGAATAAAAATTAAAAAATCCCGTTTCCGGAAGGTTTCAGTATTCCGGAGAACGGGATGTTTGTTATTTCATATGTACATCGAGCTGCTGATACGGTATCTCGATATCCTGTGCGATGAACTCGGCGCGTACCTTTTCGATGATATCGAAGTGTACGTCCCAGTAGTCCTCGGTATTGCACCACACTCTGACAACTATGTCGATGCTGCTGGCATTGTGTGCGCACATACGGACGAAGGGCTCACAGCCTGTTTCTGTCAGTATCTTCGGTATCTGTCCGATCGCATTCTTTATTGCGGCGACAGCCTTTTCATAGTCCGCGTCATACGATATCGAGAACACATTATCCACACGGCGTTTCGGCGCCTGCGTCACGTTGGTGAGCACGGAATTTGCCGCTGTACCGTTGGGAATGTACACTGCCTTGTTGTCAAGAGTCATGAGCTTGGTGTAAAGGATATTTATATCCGACACCGTACCCTCTACGCCTGCCACATTGATGTAGCTGCCTACCTTGAACGGCTTCGAGAACAGTATCAGAAAGCCGCCCGCCAGATTCGACAGGCTGTTCTGCAGCGCAAGTCCCACAGCCACGCCCGCCGTGCCTATGACAGCGATTATCGATGTCGTCGGTACTCCGAGCACGGTGAGAACCACCGTAACAAGCACCGTATAAAGCACTATCTTCACGACCGAGCGCAGGAACTTCGTCACCGTAAGGTCGAGCTTCGACTTGTCCAGCGCCTTGCCCATGAGTTTTACCGTTATCTTCGATATGATAATGCCGAGGATAAGCAGTATTATCGCGAATATTATGACCGGCAGTTTGTCAACGAAACCCAGCCACAGGTCGCTCAGTATTTTCTGCAGCCCGGAAATGTTCTCGGAAAGCTCCTCGCCGAGGACCAGACTCATAGACTCCCCGGTATCTACCGCAGGTGCGGAAGCCGTCGTTTCGGCGGCAAGAAGTTTATCAAGCATCTGCTGTCTCCTTTATCCAGTGATTCAGTGGCGCTTCTCGCCCTTTACGAATACGCCGATGAAGCTGGTGCCCGCATTGGCGGCAACGACGCTTCCGACGCTGTGTATCATGGCCAGCTTGCTGCCGGATTTCTGTTCGTACTTCCTGATGAATTCGTCCTCAAGCTCGTTTGCCAGCGAACGTCCGACGATGAACGGGGTCTTGGGGACAGCTCTTGTCATAAGATAGTCCACCAGCGCATCGACTGCCTTCTTCTCACCGCGCGGCTTGGAAACGACCTTTGTATCATCGTCTATCATCTGCACTATGGGCTTTATGTTCATAAGCTCGCCCATTACGGCGGCAGCAGCCTTTATTCTGCCGGACTTCTTCGCATGGCGCAGATTGAACAGCATCAGATAAAGCTCACAGCTGTCAAACCAGTCCTCAAGGTACGCAAGCACCATGTCCATGCTCTGACCGGCTTCGAGCTTCTTTGCGGTTTCCACCGCGGCATAGCCGTAGCCGAGAGAATAGGTGCGGCTGTCAAGAATGTGGAACTCGGTATCGCCGGTTCTGCCTTCTTCTTTCATGCGGGCGGCGGCATTGACGGCATTGCTGTATGTGGAGCTGCCTGCGCCGTTTATCAGGATGACGATGACGTCCTTGATGCCTTCCTTGACGCACTCCTCGAACTTTTCCTCAAACCGGAACTCTGTTATCTGCGATGTCTTGGGTATCTCCTCGGTCTCTGCTATGCGGCGCAGAAACTCCTCACCTGTCATATCGATACGCTCTTTCAGCGATTCTCCGGCGAGAGTGACATCAAACGACATTATGTCGATGCCGTATCTCTTCTCGTCCTCGGGTGACATATCGCAGCCACTGTCCGTGATGATAAGGTACTGTCTCATAAAAAATCTCCGTTTCTTTTGTTTTCCGACCAGTCATATTTGTCGAGATGACCGTAATTTGTCAGCTTCGGGAAGCCCCACTGCCGCAGCACCTCATAGGTGCCTACCGCCACGCTGTTTGATAGGTTGAGGCATCTTGCGCGTTCGTCCCCGAGCATGGGTATGCGCACACATCTTGGCTCATTCCTTACCAGCATCAGCTCCGGCAGTCCGTGAGTCTCGCTCCCGAACACGATGAACACCTTGTCGGGGTATTCCGCTTCACAGTAATTGTTTACCGCCTTTGATGAAAAGAATCTGAACTCACCGCAGGGATTTTTGGCGAACAGCTCACCGATACTGTCATAGTATGTCAGATCGAGAAGTCTCCAGTAATCGAGCCCGGCGCGTTTCAGATGCCTGTCGTCCGGTTCGAATCCCATAGGTTTCACTATGTGCAGTCTCGCTCCGGTAACCGCGCAGGTGCGGGCGACGTTGCCCGTATTCGGCGGTATCTCTGGATTTACAAGTACAATATTCAGTTCCACGCGAAGCTCGCGCCCCCGATCCGTATGCTGCATTCGTTTTTTGCCTGATCTCTGCCTCGCAGCCGTCAGTTTCTGCTGCCTTAATTACTCCGGATCTGCGCGAAGCTCGCGCCCCCGATCCGTATTTAACTTTATTTATATAATACTGCGGTCACGGTCATTCGTTCTATTATATCACTTATTTGCGTATAAGTCAAGCACAGCTTACAGAAATCCGCCGCTGCGCCATACATCCGATGTAGCGGTGGTTGCTTCGGTCTCCTGCGCGGATGTCTCTGCCGGTGTGGTTTCCGATGTTTCCGGCGCTGTCGTTTCCGGAGGAACAGTAGTTTCGTCGATAGCTGATGCGGATGTTTCCGTACTCTCCGAGATCTCCGGCTCTGCGGGTATCTCCGGAGCCGGTGTCGTTTCCGCAGCGCTTGTCTCCGTCACAGCGGGAAGAGTCGTTTCCGAGGCATTGGCATCTGCCGCCGAGTAGCCTTCCGACGCATAGGAGATATTGCTGCGGGCGAGATATTCCTTTATGCCGGTCACTATCGCCGCCGCGATACCTTTGCGGTGCGCAGGCGAAGCGAGAGCCATTGCATCTTCGACATTATCGACAAAGCCCGTTTCGAGCAGTATCGACGGAAAATCCTGCTGGAGCGTCACATGGTAATAGCTGTACCGGGCTCCGCGGTTCTTGTCCGCGCCGTCTGAGTAGACGCTGTTCTGATAATATTTAGCTATATTCTTCGATATCGCCGCAGCGAGGGGCTGCGAATATGAGGTGAAATAATAGGCTTCCACGCCCCGTGCATCGCCGGTAGCTTTGTTGGCATGAACGGAGATGAAAAGGTCGCAGCCCAGTCCCCGGGCGACGTTCGGGCGCTCCTTAGTGAGCAGGAACTCGCTCTCGGTCTTTAAGCGTATCACGTTGGCACCGGCGGCTGTGAGCTGTTCGGTAAGCTCTTTCGAGATAGCCAGCACAACTTCTTCCTCGACTACTTCGCCGATGGCGCCGGGGTCGAACAGGTCTGCGCGCTTGCCGTAGCCGTGACCCGGGTCTATGACTATGGTCATTCCCGCAAGTGTATTCACCGGAACGGGGAACGACAATATCAGATCGCCGTTGGCATCGTATTTTGCGCCGTGTCCGTTATAAACTCCGGGCTGCCGCAGTTCGAGGATAAGGCGGAATTTGGTTCCGTTGCCTTCGGTCACGGTATCCCACTTGCCCGATCTGAACACCTGATTGTATTCAAATGACGGAAGCGCAGTGACTTTAGTCACATTCTCGAATGTTATGTAGACATGGGTCGCATTGAAGCTGTCGAGATAGTAGTCTCCGTCCCATGCCGTATAGTAGTTGCTGCACGCGGCGCGTATATTGAAGCCTGTCTTATGATCGAGATGCAGCTTGATATACCCGTTGCCGTTGAAAGTCCCGACAGACTTGACGGTAAGGGCGTTCCCGGTTATGGCGGCGCCGTCCTCCAGCTCCGATGCGCTCATGGCTATGCGTTTGCCGGATTCGGTGACATAGTAGCTGCCGGATGTGGATTTATAGACTTCCAGCGAACCCGCCGGGAGCTGCGAGAACACCGGCGACGGGATATCGTCGGCAGTCTTGCCGTCGTAGGTTATGGTATAGTCTTTCAGCACACGGACATACTTTACAGTTTCGTCCGAGGTATGGGCGGTCTCCAGTGTGGCGATGACCTCGCCGGTGCCCGCCGATGATTCGTCCGCCACGATAACGGCTTCGTTGTGTACCACGGGCTCCGGTTCGGGATTGACACGTACAGCCGCACCCAGTGCATCCATTGAATATCCCGAATAGGACGCGGTTATCTTTATCCTGCCCAAATCCTGCGCCTGACCGACTATGCCTGCGGGCACAGTGTAGTACCCCGTGAATCTGCGGTACGAGGAGTTCACATCATCTTCGTCGGCGCTGCTTTCGGCTTCGGACATTTTTACCGTAGTGCCGTTAACAGCCGCGGATACGTCAGCGCCCTTGTAGGCTCTCGCTGTCAGAGTTATCCTTGTGCCGCCGTCAACGCTCAGCGTCTTGCCTTCGGCTATGGCCTCGCCTATTTCGCGGAGGACGGTTATCTTGCGCGTTATATTATATGTATAGGTCCTGGACTTATGACTTATAGTGAAGGTGTTCAGCCCTGCGGACAGCGGCTTTTCAAAGTAGAAATTGCCCGCATCGTTGAGCTTTATCTCTTCGCCGTTGAAGGTAACGGGGAAATTGCTGTCAAAGCTGCCCATAAAAGTAACAGCCGCTTCTGTCGTGGTATATGTAAGGTTCGCGGGAGATGTCATTTTCAGATCCTCGAACAGCGACTGCTCGTTTATCTGCTCCCGGAAATATGATTTAAGGGTGCCGGTGGTGCCCAGCGGATCCTTTTTCAGTGACCCGAAGGAATTGAAGACGCTGCCGGAGTAGGCGCTCAGCTCCTTGACCACGGAGAGCTGTTTCAGCAGCTGATCGACGCCGTCCCAGCCCGCGGTATCGGTGCCTATATATTCGTTGTGATGCACGACATACATCGGTATGCCGCCGCGGGCAGCGGTCTCACCCCACCAGCCGGTGACCTTCTCAAAAGGCAGCTTCTGCGACGTGATCGAGCCGTAAGCCCTTACCAGCGCGAAGTCCGCGCAGCCGTTCTCTATATAGCTCTTGGTGTCTGAATAGCCGTCGCTGTATGCCTGAACGTAGTCTTCGGTCTCGCTGCCGCCCTCGCGTGAGGAAGCGTTCGCCCACATATCGTTGATAAGTATGCCGGCCGCAACGGTGTTGTCAGTCATGCGTATCACCTCGGCGGCTGTGCGGAAGTACTGCTCCGCGGTGTCGTAGAGGTAGTTCGTGTAGCCCACGCCGGAGCCGTTGGCCATATACCCGGCATAGCTGCGGGCATCACGTCCCGCATAGTAGTTGTCGATCACGATGCCGGTGCAGGCGTATTTCATTACAAATCTGTGGGTCCTTGATATCAGTGTGTCCACAGTCTCCGCTCCGGAGCCGCAGTCCGACAGGACTTGTCCGAGGTCGTAGACCACGAAGGGCGAGATGCCGTGCTCATAGGCCGCTCTGACTGCCGCCAGAACGGGATCGGGCGTGCTGCCGCCCGGGTCAAGGCTGTAATATGCCTTACCCTCACATACTGTGTTTATTATCGCCGTATTCAGACCTGTTTCGGCAAATTCCGAGCAGATCTCTTCAAGTTCGGCGTTCAGTTCTTCCGCGGACTCGGTGCTGTCGGTGAAGAAGTCAACCGACGGAGTCAGGAATGCTGCCCTCATATCCGACGGCAGCGAATATCTGTACTCCGTTACGTCCGTAACCGTTTCCGCTGCCGCGGACTGTGCATCGGTCTCGGCGGCCGCCGGGAGCGTGAGTCCCGTTATCGCCAGCGCTGCCGCTGTAAACAGCGCCGCAAGTTTTCGTTTCATTGTATCTCCTTAAAGTATAAACGACGGCAAAATATACCGTATGTCGGCACATTCTGCCTGTTAATTCCTGAGCAGAGGCTTGAGGTTGCTTATTTCGTTCCCTATCGCGGTATTTGTGTACGACGGCGAAAACAGGTAATTGTAGCTGTACAGGGCTATGCCGTTACAGCCCGCAGAGTCCGAGTATTCCTTCTGCCGTTTTAGCATTGTATCGGTGTTCTGCCATTCGGATCTTCCGGTGCCTGCCCATTTGTCCTCGGCGCCGCACTTATAGACCGCAAGCCCGGGAATGAGCTTAATGCCTGTGCCGGCGACTATGTCACTCCATTCGTCCACATTCGACGCGAAAGGCACCGCGCCGTTTTCAAAGCCGTAGTAGATCTGGGGCGCGAAGTAGTCGATGTAGCCGCCCTTCGCCCACGCCTTGGTATTGGCGTAGAGAACATGGAGGTTGTTGTAGTTGTTGCCCTGCGGTGCCGCTCCGAAAAGAGCCGAGCCGCACTCATGCGCCGCGGTGTACATTTCCCTGACCATAGCGCTGCACTTTTCAATCCGGAAAGCGTCCAGCCCCGAAGCCCCGCTCTTGCTGTAAGCGTCGCTGTCGAAGAATGTTTCCATGGTGGGATAGAAGTAATCGTCGATATGTATGCCGTCCACATTGTAGCGTGACACTATCTCGCGGACGCCGTCGCCGATCAGCTTCCTTACTTCGTCGTATGCCGGATTGAGGAAGTATGTGCCGTTGACGTTCACTATGTATTTGCCGTTTTCCGCGCCGTTATACCATTTCCCGACAGTGTACTCCTGCGGTACCGACGGCATATCCGACGCCACACAGAGTCGCATGGGATTTATCCACGCGTGGAACGACAGATCGCGGTCATGGGCTTCTCTGACCATTATTTTCAGCGGATCGTAGTCGGTGCGCTTTCCGAGAGTGCCGCTGAGCTGCTTGGTAAACGGGAACAGGTCGGAAAAATAGTAAGCGTCCCCGAAAGCCCGTACATGGACATAAACAGTGTTGATTCCCAGTGATACGCAGTTATCAAGCATCTGCGCAAAGCCCTTCGTAAAGTCCGCCTCGCTCTTCCTGTACAGCGCGGACAGCTCTATGTAGGATATCCACACTGCCTTGACGTAGCTGTGGTTCAGAGCGGAATAGGTGTTTCTCGAATAGCTGCCTGCCGACACGGGCAGGACGGCAGCGGTGGTATCCGCGGCCGTTTCCGGCGCTGCCGATGTAGTGGGAGCGGTCTCCGATACGGTGGTCTGCGTTGTTGTCGCGGCAGTCGTTTCGCTGATGACCATGTCGGGCGCCGTATTCACAGTAGTCCCGGCAGTCGATGCAGCGGAAACCGATGTCTCCGTTTCACCGGGCCGTTCCTCCGGCGCTTCGGTAGTTTCCCCGGTCGATTCCCTGTTGTCCGCCCCGGGCTCGTCCTCGGCTTCGAGAGCCGAGGTGCGGGTAAATGTCATTCCGGGTATCGGAGCCGCCGAAGCTGCCGTTACGCGGGTATCTTCATACAGTACGCCCGCGAAGCCGCCGCTGGCGATGGTGTTCGCTTCCTGCACCTGAGCGGCGGTCGTGACCGGAGCGGTATCTGCGGTCTCCATGCTCCTGCACGAAGCTGTAAAAATCAGCATATATATTACCGCGAGTATAGCGATAAATTTTCTTTTACTCAATTTCCTACCTCCGGAAATAGTTTCGTATTTTGATTATAGCACCCCGAAAACCTTTAGTCAATAGGTTTCGCGAAATTTGTTCATAAATTTTATCTCTATGAAATTGTGCATTTTGCCGCTAAAACTCAGCGTAAAAAAATAATACCAAAATATTGACAAAAGCCATTATATATAGTACAATATATAGTATAATATGCAATTTTACGCTTTTAAGGAGGAAACTAAATTGGGACTTACACTTACCGAAAAAATAATAAAGGAACACATCGTTGACGGCGAAATGATAAAGGGCACCGAGATCGGACTTCGTATCGACCAGACCCTCACCCAGGACGCTACCGGAACAATGGCATATCTGCAGTTTGAAGCTATGGGTGTTGACCGCGTAAAGACCGAGCGCTCCGTGGCATACATCGACCATAACACTCTCCAGTCGGGTTTCGAGAATGCCGACGATCACCGCTTCATAGGCTCCGTTGCCAAGAAGCACGGCATCTGGTTCTCCCGCCCCGGCAACGGAATCTGCCATCAGGTACATCTTGAACGCTTCGGAAAGCCCGGCAAGACTCTTATCGGCTCCGACAGCCACACCCCCACAGGCGGCGGCATAGGAATGTTCGCCTGCGGTGCCGGCGGCCTTGACGTGGCTGTGGCTATGGGCGGCGGCGCTTACTACATAACCATGCCCGAAGTAGTCAACATAAAGCTCACCGGAAAATTAAACGATTGGGTATCTGCAAAGGATGTTATACTCAAAGTATTACAGATACTGTCCGTAAAGGGCGGTGTAGGCAAGGTAATGGAATATTCCGGAGACGGTGTTCTTTCACTGTCCGTGCCGGAAAGAGCCACCATAACCAACATGGGCGCCGAACTCGGAGCTACGACTTCGATATTCCCCTCCGACGAGACCACACGCGCGTTCCTGAAAGCGCAGGGCAGAGAAGAAGATTATGTTCCGCTGGCCGCAGACCCCGACGCGGTATATGACAAGACCGTCGAGATCGACCTCTCGACCCTTGAACCGCTGGCAGCCTGCCCTCACAGCCCCGACAACGTAAAATCCATAAACGAGATAGGAAACATCAAGATTGATCAGGTGTGCATAGGCTCCTGCACCAACTCCTCGATGCAGGATCTCCTGAAAGTGGCACACATTCTGAAGGGCAAGACCGTTCACCCCGATGTCAGCCTTGCAATAGCTCCCGGTTCGAAGCAGGTATATAATATGATGGCACAGTGCGGAGCTCTGTCCGACCTCATCGACGCCGGCGCGAGAATACTTGAGTGCGCCTGCGGTCCCTGCATAGGCATGGGTCAGTCCCCCAACAGCCACGGCATCTCGCTGCGCACCTTCAACCGCAACTTTGAAGGAAGAAGCGGAACAAAGGACGGTCAGATATACCTCGTATCTCCCGAGACCGCCGCTATCTCCGCGATAACCGGCGTGCTCACCGACCCGCGCACAATAGGCGCAATGCCGCCTTATGTGATGCCCGAGCGCTTTATCATCAACGATAATATGGTAACTCCGCCCGCATCTCCTGAGGAAGCTCCTTCTGTCGAGATACTCCGCGGTCCGAACATCAAGCCTTTCCCGATCAACAAGCCCCTGCCTGAGAGCATCGAAGCGGGCGTTACACTGAAAGTCGGCGACAACATCACCACCGACCACATCATGCCTGCGGGTGCCAAGATACTCCCGCTGCGCTCGAATATCCCCGCTATCTCGGAATTCTGCTTCACGGTCTGCGACGAAACATTCCCGAAGCGCGCCAAGGAAGCCGGCAAGTCCATAATCGTCGGCGGCTCGAACTACGGACAGGGATCTTCCCGCGAGCACGCTGCTCTCGCGCCGCTGTACCTCGGCGTTAAGGCGATAATCTGCAAGTCTTTCGCGAGAATACATAAGCAGAACCTTATCAATAACGGCATACTCCCCCTCACTTTTGTGAACGAGGCCGATTATGACCGCATAGATCAGGGCGACGAGCTGGCTCTTCCGGACGTAAAGACCGAGGTGGAAAACGGCTCGAAGATCATCGTGAAAGATATCACCAAGGGCTTTGAATTCGAAACGACCCTCGAACTTTCCGGGCGCGGCAAGGCAATGATACTTGAGGGCGGCCTGCTCAACTGCACAAAAAAGAACGGTTAACTGAAAACGGAGCGTCGGTATCATGAAAGAATATACTTCCAGAATAGTTGCGCTTGCCAGATTCATAGGCGACGCCAACATTTATAAGATTGATGAGGAACTGAACAGAATGGCAAAGGACGGCTGGGAACTGGCGAATATCATCACGCTCCCCAAGGAGGACGAGGATTTCAGATTCCTTGTTACCATGAGCCGCGAAGCGACGGAGGCGAAATAAACATGAGATGTCCGTACTGCGGCAAGGAAATGACAGAAGGCATCGTATCGTGCAGCGGCGGCAATGAGTTCCGGAAAAGTGATCTTCTCTGGCTTGACAGGAACGATGATATGCCGCGGCCGCCGGGTCTCCGCGGAAACAGCCGCAAGCTGTACTGCGTCGACTATTCCGCCGGATCTCCGCAGATACCTGCCTACAGCTGCGACAACTGCAATAAGCTGATACTCGATACCCATCTGACCGACCCGGCGAGATACGGGGACGCCAAATAAAAGGAGTCAGCATTATGAAATGCCCGTACTGTAATAATGAAATGATCGCCGGGATACTCTCCGGTGACGGCAGAAGCAACGTCACCTTCAAACCCGGTGAAAAAAAGACCGGCGGCTTTGATCGTCTGCTCGGGATAGGCAAAGTCACCGCCGCGAAGCATACGCTTGCGACATTCACGATAGATGCGGATTACTGTCCGGTCTGCAAAAAAATGATATTCGATACCGACATAAAAGGCTGAACGAAAAAGCCGGATAAATAATAAATAAGGAAGGAAACAGCAATGGCAAAAATTCAGATGAAGACGCCGCTTGTCGAAATGGACGGCGACGAGATGACCCGCGTGATATGGAAGATGATAAAGGATAAGCTCATTCTTCCGTATGTTGAC
>JAEEJW010000141.1 GCA_016282095.1 Ruminiclostridium sp.
CGGGCTGCGCGATGAACTCAACGCCGCTGCGGTGTGCGCGCTCGATGTTGTCGCCGAAGGGGAAGAACGCGTCGGAGCCGAGGGAAACGCCCTTCATTGTAGCGAGCCACTTCTTCTTCTCTTCAACGGTGAATACGTCGGGCTTTACCTTGAATATGTTCTGCCATGCGCCTTCCGCGAGTACGTCCATATAGTCCTCGCCGATATAGAGGTCGATAGCGTTGTCTCTGTCTGCGCGTCTGATGTCGTCAACGAACTGGAGACCGAGCACCTGGGGAGACTGACGGAGATACCAGTTGTCTGCCTTTGTTCCGGCAAGGCGTGTGCAGTGTATTCTCGACTGCTGGCCTGCACCGATGCCGATAGCCTGACCGCCGCAGGCATAAGCTACGGAGTTGGACTGTGTATACTTGAGGGTTATCATAGCTATCGCAAGGTCGCGCTTTGCGTCCGCGGTGAGATTCTTGTTGTCGGTAACGATGTTGGCAAACAGTTCGTCGTTGATGACCAGCTCATTTCTGCCCTGCTCGAATGTGATGCCGTACACCTGCTTGCGCTCGATGGGAGCGGGAGTGTAGTCGGGATCTATCTTGATGATGTTGTATGTGCCCTTTCTCTTGGACTTGAGTATCTCAAGAGCCTCGGGCTCGTAGCCGGGAGCTATGACGCCGTCGGAAACCTCGCGCTGTATCATCTTCGCGGTAGGAACGTCGCAGACATCGGACAGGGAGATGAAGTCGCCGTAGGAAGACATTCTGTCGGCGCCTCTTGCTCTTGCGTAAGCGCAGGCAAGGGGAGAAAGCTCACCGAGATCGTCCACCCAGTAGATCTTCTTGAGGGTATCGGTCAGCGGAAGACCCACAGCCGCACCGGCCGGGGAAACGTGCTTGAACGATGTTGCTGCCGGAAGACCGGTTGCCTTTTTCAGCTCCTTGACGAGCTGCCAGCCGTTGAAAGCGTCCATAAAGTTGATGTAGCCGGGCTTGCCGTTAAGCACCTCTATCGGGAGCTCGCCGTTTTCCATGAATATTCTGGAAGGCTTCTGATTGGGGTTGCAGCCGTATTTGAGTTCGAGTTCTTTCATTATCGTTTACCTCCGTTTATCGTTCAGACGTTCTTGTTTACTATGCGGGATTCGTATTTGCCGGTCTCGATGTCGATGTATCTTGTGAACAGCGATACCTTGTTGTCCTTGTTGAGGTTGTCCCATACCAGCTTTGTGAAATCATCGATGCCGAGGTTGGGTATGGTAACGCGCTTGGGCTCGCCCTCATAGCTCGGGAGCGGGTCGCCTGCGCCCTTGTATGTGTGTATGAAGCGGCCTTCGCCGTTCATGGGGCAGCTGTAAGCGTAGGTGTTGCGAATGCAGCAGGACGGATCGCCGTCGTTGCTCTTGATGATGTGCAGAGCGTAGTTCATATTGCCCGCGTCGGCGTGAACTATGCCGGAGATGCGGGGCGTGTAGTTGGGCTTGTCGTCCTCGAACTCGCGGAAGCGCAGGGACTGCTCGAATGTCATCTGCTTGTCCATCTGCTCGTAGATTGTATCGGTCTGGTCGCCGTTGGTGACTATCGTCTTTGTGCCGAGCACCTTTACGGGAGCGTAGATGATGAGGTGCGGATCTGTCATCTTGGACGGGTCAAACGCCTGTGTGCGTATACCCTCGCCGTCCTCGACGAATACGCGGTTGCGGCTGTTCTCGCTTCTGCCCATGATGAAGTAGG
Organism: Ruminiclostridium sp.; assembly: GCA_016282095.1. Lineage (GTDB taxonomy): Bacteria > Bacillota > Clostridia > Oscillospirales > Ruminococcaceae > Ruminiclostridium_E. The sequence goes on from JAEEJW010000141.1 coordinate 1,725, forward strand.
CTATAACGGCTTTCTTTCCGTCGGGCGACTTGCCGAGGATTATGCCTCTGCCGTGGTATTCAAGGCTGTTCAGTTCCTTTGTCAGTTCAATTTTCTCCATGATCGTTTCCTTTCAGTTCATTCGCTGACAACAGCGATGCCGTTTTCTACCTTTATTTTATCTTCGCAGAACAGCCTTACCGCCTCCGGCAGTATCTTCCATTCCGCTTCTTCCATTACTCTGCGCTGAAGCGTTTCCGGGGTGTCGCCGTTCTTTACCGCCACAGCCTTCTGGAGGATTATCGGACCTCCGTCACATTCCTCAGTCACGAAATGCACCGTTGCGCCGGTGACCTTAACGCCTTTTTTCAGCGCTTCCTCATGCACGCGCAGGCCGTAGTAGCCCTTTCCGCAGAATGAGGGTATCAGCGCCGGGTGAACGTTTATCATTCTGTACGGGAATGCCCCGCAGACCTGTCCGTCGAGTATCGTCATAAATCCCGCGTAAACGACAAGATCAGCCTCACATTCTCTGAGGAGCTCCGCCATTGCCTTGCTGTATGCGGCGCTGTCGGGGTATTCCTTTCTTTCCAGCACTTTCGTCCTTATGAACGCGTCTTTCGCCCTTTTCAGAGCGTATGCGTCGGGCTTCGATGATATCACGCAGGTGATCTTGCCGCCGCCGAGTTCTCCGCGCTTTTCCGCGTCGATGAGCGCCTGCAGGTTGGTGCCGCCTCCGGATACCAGAACAACTATATTTTTCATACCCTTGTCCTTATTCTATTATAATAGCTTTGTCTTTTCTGCCGATCTTACCGATCACGCAGGCAGCGGTGCCGCAGGCTTTGAGAGTTTCAACGGCCTTGCCGGCTTCGTCCGCGGACACGACTATCGACATACCGATACCCATATTGAAGGTATTGAACATATCGTGCTCGCTTATGCCTCCGCGCTCCTGAAGAAGCCTGAAGATGTACGGAACTTCCCAGCTTCCCTTGTTTATCAGTGCCGTGAAGCCGTCGGGTATCGAGCGCGGTATGTTTTCGTAGAAGCCGCCGCCTGTTATGTGGCTTACAGCCTTTACTTCAACGTTCTTCATCAGTTCGAGGACCGGCTTTACATACAGCTTTGTGGGAGCAAGGAGAGCCTCGCCGAGGGTTCTGCCGTCGGGGAGCTTCTCGTCAAGCACTTCACGCCTGTCGATGCCGAACACCTTGCGCACAAGAGAGAAGCCGTTGGAATGAACGCCGCTGGAAGCGAGTCCGATTATAGCGTCTCCTTCCTGCACCTTTGAACCGTCGATGATCTTCTTCTTGCTGACGATGCCGACGGAGAAACCGCCCACATCATATTCGTCCTCGGGCATGAGACCGGGGTGCTCGGCGGTCTCGCCGCCTATGAGCGCGCAGCCGGACTCAACGCAGCCGTCCGCGATGCCTTTTACGATAGAGGCTATCTTCGCGGGCTCGTTTTTGCCGCAGGCGATATAATCGAGGAAGAACAGGGGCTTTGCGCCGCAGCAGATTATATCGTTGACGCACATAGCCACCGCGTCGATGCCTATGGTGTCGTGTCTGTCCAGCAGGAATGCCAGCTTTATCTTGGTGCCTACGCCGTCCGTACCCGAAACGAGCACCGGATCGTCGTATTCCTTCGGGTCGAGCTCGAAAAGACCGCCGAAGCCGCCGATGCTGTCTATGGCGCCCTTTATGCGGGTGCGCTCGACGTGCTCCTTCATGAGTCTTACCGCTTCATAACCCGCGGTAACGTCAACGCCCGCGGCTTTGTAGCTTTCGGAATGACTGTCTTTCATTTATGTTCTTCCTTTCGTCCATTTGTTTTTTGCGATTGTTTCCGGGGAGACCTGCCCGCGATCGGCAGAGAATAACGGCTGCGATGCGGTCAGCACCGCCTTTATAATATGTAACATACGGATCGGGGGCAGCGGCCCGCTGCTCAGTTCCGCCCTGTCCAGCAATAGGTGCAGAGTTTGTCCTCGGGGAGACCTACGGCGCGGATAGTTCCTTCAAGAGTCTGGAACTCAAGCGACGTGAGCCTCAGGCGGCGGCATATCTCCCTGCGCAGGTGCTTGCCGCGCTCTGTCGAGGAATCGCTGTATTCCGCTATGTACTTCACGCCCTCGTCGCCCTCTTTTTCCTGTATTATCTGTCTTGCGATAAGGTCGAGTTCTGAATTGCTGCGGGAGAAGTTAAGATAACGGCAGCCAAACATTATAGGCGGACAGGCCGATCTCATGTGTACTTCCTTGGCGCCGTTCTCGTAGAGGAATTCCACGGTCTCGCGCATCTGTGTGCCGCGCACTATGCTGTCGTCCACGAACAGCAGCTTCTTGTCCTTGATGAGTTCGTGTACGGGTATCAGCTTCATCTTCGCCACTCTGTTTCTCATGGCCTGATTCTGCGGCATGAAGCTGCGCGGCCATGTGGGTGTGTACTTGATGAAGGGTCGCGCGAAGGGTATGCCGCTGCGGTTCGCATAGCCTATGGCGTGGGGCGTTCCCGAATCCGGGACTCCGCAGACATAGTCAACGTCCGGCAGATTGCCGTTCTTTATGTCGTTCTCCGCGAGTATCATTCCGTTCCTTGCGCGCATTCCCTCGACGCTGACGCCTTCGTAGACCGCGTTCGGGTAGCCGTAATAAGTCCACAGGAACGTGCATATCTTCATATCGGAGGTGCCTTTATCCAGCACCTCGCATCCGTCGGCGGTGAGACGCACTATCTCGCCGGCGGCAAGCTCCTTGTATGTGGTGTAGCCCAGCTTCTGATAGGCGAATGACTCGAAGGACAGGCAGAAACCGTCCTCATTCCTGCCGATTATTATCGGCAGGCGTCCGTTCTTGTCGCGGGCCGCGATAATGCTGTCCTTGGTCATTATCAGCAGGGACATGGTGCCTTCGATCTTGTTCTGTGCGTACTTTATGCCCTCGGCGAAGCTGCTCCTCTGTGCTATGAGGGCGGCTATGAGAGCGCCGGAATTGATATTGCCGCTGCTCATGGCCTCGAAATTCGCGCAGCCTTCGTTCAGCAGTTCCTCATACAGCTTGTCGGCGTTGTTTATGATGCCGATGCTGCATATAGCGTAGAGTCCGAGCTTAGATGTAACGAGTATGGGCTGCGGGTCCGTATCGCTTATGCAGCCGATGCAGAGTCTTCCGCGCATACCGGCGGCGTCGTCCTCGAGCTTTGTGCGGAACGGCGAATTTTCGATGCTGTGGATGCTTCTCTGGAAGCCCATGTCCGGGTCATAAGCAGCCATACCGCCGCGGCGAGTGCCGAGGTGGGAATGGTAGTCCGTTCCGAAGAATACATCGGAAATGCAGTCTTTATGGGATATTGCTCCGAAA
>JAEEJW010000142.1 GCA_016282095.1 Ruminiclostridium sp.
CCATAATCTGCGAGATCAACCGCAGATACTGCGAGAAGCTCTCCGAGACCCTGCCCTACGAAAAGGTAGAGGCTATGTCGATCTTCCGCAACAACCAGATCAGAATGGCTACGCTGTGCGTTGCGGCTTCGCACTCCGTAAACGGTGTTTCCAAGCTGCACAGCGAGATCATCAAGGACAGCGTGTTCCATGATGAGTATGAGCTGACCCCGAACAAGTTCACCAACGTGACCAACGGTATCGCTTACCGCCGCTGGCTGCTCCAGTCCAACCCGAATCTCACCGGACTTATTTCCGAGTGCATAGGCGACGGCTTCAAGAAGGACGGCAGACAGCTTGCAAAGCTGCGTTCGTTCCTTGATGACCGTGATGTGCTCACAAGGCTGTCCGAGATCAAGCACAAGAACAAGGAATCCTTTGCAAAGTATGTTTACAATACTACCGGCACAAAGCTCAACCCCGACAGCATCTTTGATGTTCAGGTAAAGAGACTGCACGAATACAAGCGTCAGCAGCTCAATGCCCTGCATATAATCTCGCAGTTCAACTATCTGCGCAACAATCCCGATGCCGACTTCCAGCCCAAGACCTACATCTTCGCATCCAAGGCTGCGCCCGGTTATTATATGGCAAAGCAGATAATCAAGCTGATCTGGTGCATCGGCGAAGAGCTGAAGAAGGATCCGAAGCTCAACGAGAAGCTGGCGGTCATCTTCCTTGAAGATTATCGCGTAACTCTCTCCGAGCTGCTCATGCCCGCGGCAGAAATATCCGAGCAGATCTCCCTCGCCGGAACGGAAGCCAGCGGCACCGGCAACATGAAGCTCATGCTCAACGGCGCTGTTACCATGGGTACCTACGACGGCGCAAATGTCGAGATCCACGAGCAGGTCGGTGACGATAATATCTATATCTTCGGAATGTACACCCCCGAAGTAGGCGTAATGAGATCGAACGGATATTCTCCCGACGGTTACTATGACAGGAACGACACGATCAGAGGCGCTATCGATGCTATGTACCGCGGTTTCAACGGCGCTACGTTTGATGAAGTAGCAAACGCTGTCCGCTACGTCGATCAGTATATGTGCCTCGCAGACTTCGAGAGCTACCGCTCCGCTCAGGAAAGAGCAAGCAACGATTACCGCGATACCGCCAAGTGGAACCGTATGTCCCTCGCCAATATCGCAGGCGCAGGCGTCTTCTCCGCTGACCGCGCTGTCTCCGATTACGCAAGAGATATCTGGAAGCTCAATTGACGGCAAGCCGCCGTTAGTTTTGCGCAGTAGTCGCTGGCGCTTGAGTGTTTGAGAGTCGCTGACGCTTGAGTGTTTGAGAGTCGCTGACGCTTGAGTGCCTCCGGCGGCCAACCCCTTTAAAAAGGGTTTGGATCCCTAAACAAATCGCTTCGCCTTGCAGATTCGGTAGGTAGTACGCCTATACAGAGTATAAAAAATTTCTGCTCCTATTTACTGACAATAGGAGCAGTTTTTTTCGTGTAAATATGTCGATAGCAGGGATTCTGAAAGGATTCCCCACTACCCCTCTGCCAAAAGGCACTGACTCAGTTTTTATTTCAGAACCGTAAAACCGGGTCGATATTCCTTGACCATGAAAGGATATTTTTCTGCATACTGTATAATGCGCTCGCCAAGACCGTCCTCAACAAGCTTTTCCATGCGTTCAGCAGGAACTCTGTTTATCTCCGGACAAGTCGGAGTAAGACATACATGAAGCCCGCCGTCAGGCAGCCTCATACACCGCAGCGGCCATATCGAACAGTCAAACGGCTTGTCATCCCCGGACAGAATACAGCCGCTCTGCGGATCAAGAAACGGACAGCGCACTTCTTCCTCCGGGTCGTCAGTGCGGTATTCGTCACGCAGAAACGTAACACAGTAACGCGCGCCTTTTTCCTCGCCATATTCGTATTTAACAGAAGCGCCGCCAGCCCCTGTCGTATGCTCCGACGCAAAACTCTCCGGCATCCGCGGAAGCTCCCATAGGCTCTGCCGCCTGAAGGAGCAGCAGAATCCGCACTTCGCGCAGGATTCCTTTGAAAGCACTTCACTCAGCATTCCGTACTAACCCCCACAGTATGATATTTCACAAGCATCTTATCCGGCCGGTACGCGGCTTTCGCACGCCGCAGGCCTTCCAGCCCTATGTCTTCTTCCCTGTTAATCCAACCGGCGCCGTATTTATCCGCAATATGCGCCGCAAACAGCTTGTTTATCGCCGCAAAACCACCGGCCTGCGCATATTCGCCCCAGCATTTCTCAAAGTGTATGTCAAAATGCCCCGGCGATATCTCCGACGCTATCGTCATAGCCGCGGGTATCTCATCGGCATATATAACTCCGCCGATTAGTTTCAGCTCGTCCCAGCAGCGTACGGCTTCGTATATCTCAAGCCGCTCAACGAACATTGAATCCACACGCTCCGGCTGCTCGGAGAACCAGCGTTCCGCGACGGATATCATATCACGGGTCAGCGCCAACGGTCCTGTATCGTCACTGAATTTTATGGTCATATCGGGATAGGTACGGATAAAACGGTTCACGCGGTTGCGCTTCTTCTCGTTCTCCTTGCCCGTAAGTCCCGCAAGATGAGCTGCGGTGTAGGTGTAGTCGCTGTTCCCGTCGTCGGTGCCGAATTCCATTTCCGGAAAGCGCGCCGACACGATGTCACGCTGCTCTTCGGTGAGGAATATGAAACGCAGAGGTTTGCCAAGCTCCGCCGCATCACGTTCCAGCATACCAAGAGCTGCGTTTATGTCGCCGCAGCCCAGCGGGAATGTGACTCCGCAGCGTCCCGGCATTCTGTTTCCCGTATAAAGACGGAACAGGAAGCCCCCTGCAAATGCGATCTTGATGTTGTATTTTTCCCTGAGCAGATAGATATTGACCGCCGATGCGTCACTCCCGCACGCGCCCGCGGCTCCTGTGAGCCGGCGCAGTTCCGGAAGATCGCCCGGGGTAGGGGTTCTCCAATCAAGCATAAAATATCTCCGTTACGGTTCACTCCACGGGTATCGGGTCGAAGCCTCCGCGTCTTATGAAACCTGTTGCCGCGTCGAAACCGACGGGCTTGCTGTAATAATAGCCCTGTGTGATGTTGCATCCCAGCTTCATCAGCTCCCTGCCCTGTTCCGCAGTCTCGACACCCTCGGCTATCGGTGTCATTTCAAGGTTATTCGCGATGTCTACGACACTGCCTATGAGTATGTCCGATTTGTGGGATCTGCCTATCTTGTCAACAAAGCTCTTGTCTATCTTTATTGTATCCGCATCTATGTTATGTATGAGCATAAGGGAGGAATATCCTGTGCCGAAGTCGTCAATGGAGATATGAAGTCCGCGCTCTTTAAGCGTGCGGACGAACTCGATGAGGCGTGTGGTCTCTGTCTCCTGAACGCTTTCCGTTATCTCGATCTCCACATCGTTGACATCGATATCGCAGTCCTCAATGGTCTGGCAGATCTTATCCTCTATATCGGGAACGAACAGATTCCGGCGGGAGAAATTCGACGATATGCGGGGCGGGTTCAGCCCCATTTCCTTCCACTGCTTTATGGCTATGCAGGTCTCGCGAAAGATCAGCATATCAAGCTCATGGATAAGCCCTTCTTTTTCAAGTACGGGAATGAACTGATCCGGGTATATGAACTTCTCGTCGTGTATCCAGCGGCACAGAGCCTCAAATCCTATGAGCTCCCCGGTGCGCATATCCACCTTGGGCTGGAAGAACGGGAGGAACTCATGTCCGCGGACTGCGGGATAGAACATGGACATTATCTCCCTGCCCCGGTTCATCATCATTCGCAGCTCCTCGGAGTAGAATACAACGTTATGTTTCAGCCTCGCCTTACCTGCGTTACAGGCAAGAGCCGCCTCGCTGAGTCTTGCGCCGAAGGGGCGGTGATCGTTGGGAACAGGCATCGAGATACCTATCCATGCGGACAGATCGAAAGACCTCCCCGGTACGCTCTCCAGATCGCCGATCTTGACGGTACGCAGGCGCTCCGTCATATCGTTCACGCGCTCCTTGCGTATGAACATGGTGAAATTGTCGCCGCCGAGACGTGCCACGCACTCATCGGGACGAGCAAAATCCACGATCTTATGGGCGTACTTGATTATTACCTCATCGCCTGCCTCAGAAGCGCCGACTTCGTTGACGTACTTGAAGTTCTGTAAATTGAGGCACAGGACGGCGTAGTTCTCCGCAGGTGTGGTCTTTGTCATTTTCTCAAATTTATTGCCTATGAACACCGAGTTCGGTATTCCGGTCTGGGCATCGACGGTCTCGGCAAATGTCAGCATATAGCGCATATTGTCGCGGCTCACAAGCAGGTAGATTATATCGGACAGCAGATTGTAGAGCTTATGGTCTATGCTGTCTCTCGGCACGCCCTCGATCAGTTCCAGATACGCGTGGGCATACTCAAGCTCACCCTCATAGTAGTAGGTAAAGATGAGAGTGTCGCCGGAAGGCTTGCCTCCGTCAAAGAGTATGATGACACCGTCCTTTTCCTGTCCGGGTATCGCAAGACGCCGTGTCTGCTGATTGCGGTATCTTCCCTCGCCGCCGAGATCGATGTCATAATACATTCTCGCGGCCTGCATTTTTTCACATAACGGACGGTAATCCTCATTCGTGAGGGTCTTGGAAACGGCTTTTCCGAGCAGCTCCCTGATCATGTCGGCAAGTTCTTCGGTCAGGATCATACTATTCCTCCGTGCAAATTCTGGTTTAAGCAGCCTGTTATGGTATATTTATTATATTATAACATATTCTGCCGTCAAACGCAACAGTTATTGCTTACATTCGGCGTATTGCCTGTTTTTTTTGGCACAGGTTGACAACCCGGTGAATTTGTGGTAGAATATTCCGGCAATAAAATCACCCGTTAAAAGGAGCAACGTTATGGATCATCTTGAAGAAGTACGCGAGCTGTTCTCAAAGGACAGGTTCGCCACAGAGAACGGAATGTATATTGAAGCTGCGTCGGAGCATTACGCGAAGGTCTCCGTGAAGCTGACTGCCCGCCACAAGAACGCTATGGGCGGAGTTATGGGCGGCGTGCATTTCACGCTGGCGGATTTTGCTTTTGCCGTGGCATCAAACCAATACGACGAACGTACCGTTGCGCTGAGCACCGACATTTCGTACACATCGCCCGTCAGGGGTGAACAGCTCTTTGCCGAAGCAAAGCTGATAAAGAACGGCCGTTCAACCTGCTTCTACACTGTGGAAGTCACCGACGATCTCGGAAACCTCGCAGCCGTAGTGAAATGTGTCGGTTATCATGTATCAAGATAACAGCAGACCCGCCTTCCGGTGATCCGGAGGACGGGTCTTTCTTATTTTTCGTCGTTTTTCATGTGTTTGCGGGCGATGCGTCTTTTCAGGTCGGTTAACAGTATGACTATGAACACACCGAGGAATATTCCCGCAAAATCTATCCAGACGTCCTCGACCATGGGGCCTCGTCCGGAGAATATCTGTATTGTTTCGTCGATGAAGCCTACAAAGAAGCCCACAGTCAGCGGCAGTACTATCGAGTCTATCCTCTCCCGGCGTGATTCCGACAAGCTCAGCTTCGGGTACAGGAACGCGCTCAGCACGATACCTGCCACGGCGTGTTCCGTAAAATGCGCCAGTTTGCGCACCGCATGCTCGGTCAGCGTTACGGGTATGTGCAGGAAGTCAAGCACGCCCTGCATAAGCCGCATAATGCCGCCGCTCTCCTCCGTCGAAGCGTCCGTCGGTATCAGCGAATGTCCCCAGATAAACGCGAGAACTATCACTGCGAGTATGATGAATGTCCTTTTCTTCATTCTTTACTTTCCGTCCCATAAATCCCTGTTTTATGTAATAATACCACATATCTTTCAAATATTCAAGTCTTTTTCAACATTTTCCACGTCAACGTTCCGTATATGCAACAGCGTTTTTTTGTCGATATTTAACAAATACTGTTGAAAAGTTAATAAATATTTATGAGAAATATGTCTTGAATAATGATTAACAATATGTTATAATGACAAAAATAATGATAGAAAGGCATAAATTGCCAGATATAGTGGAATAAAAGGGAGAAAGGAGCAATATATGGTATCCTCCGGAGCACTCAACGACATAGGCGCGGCTTATGGCACAAACACTGTCGCAGCAGCTCAGAAAACGAAAACATCCGCACAGGACAGCGGTTTCAGCGACCTGATGCGTAATGCAACTGCACAGGAGAAAACAGCGGCAGCAGCCGCGGCAAGCACAGAACCGATATCTTTCTCCGCAGGCGCAGATATACAGAAACTTGGCATAATGTCACAGATGAAGAAGCCCGACCTTTCAGCCGATATCTTCTTCTCCGACGACTTTGAGGACAACATGGAAGAAGAGCTTGACTCGGCGATCAGCTTTGATGAGATTGAGGAACTTGACCGCATAACGGATATCGACGCGGCCGGGCTCTCCGCCAATTCCGATATGCTCATCTTCCCCGAGATGTAAGCAGTCGCTGCCGCTCGAGTGAAAAGAGAGTCGCTTGCGCTCGAGTGAGAAGAGAGTCGCTGACGCTCGAGTGAGAAGAGAGTCGCTTGCGCTCGAGTGAAAAGAGAGTCGCTTGCGCTCGAGTATGACGCCCTTTAAAAAGGGCTTGGCCTAAACTTAAATCGCTTCGCCTTGCAGATTCGGTAATGTGTACTCCTATTGATAATCATTGGACTGCGAGGCAAAATATTCATTTTCATAGAAAAAATCACTAAAAGTAAGAAAAACTGCTCCTTTAACTACCAAAAGGAGCAGTTTTTTTCGTGTTTAATAACGAAGTGGTCAAAGTTTTTTGAAAGGGGTTTGGGGAAAACTTTTTTTCAAAAAAGTTTTCCCCAAGACTCGAGCGTAAGCGACTTCTTATTCCCGTTCTCGAGCGCGAGCGACTTCTTACTCCCGTTCTCGAGCGTAAGCGACTTCTTACTTCAGTTCCCGAGCGCGAGCTGCGCTACATGAGCGGGGCGAATATCTTCAGGAAGGCGCCGGCGATCTTATACGAGGGCTTTTCGGCCTTTATCGTCTGCGGGGTGACTTCGCGGCACTTTGTAAGCGTTGTCTGATAATCGGCTTCTATGTCGGCTATGCAGTCTGTGCGGTACATATAGGCTGCACACTCGAAATGATGATATAAGCTGCGATAGTCAAGATTTATCGTGCCGACAACGGCCTTTTCATCGTCGGAGACGAAGATCTTCGCATGAACGAAGCCCGGCGTGTACTCGTACAACTTCACTCCCGAATCCGTAAGGCGCTTGTAATGCGTCTTCGCAAGCGCGTATGCGGTCTTCTTGTCCGGTATGCCCGGCAGTATTATGCGGACATCGACTCCGCGCTCTGCCGCAAAGATAAGCGCCGATTCAAGCTCACCGTCAAGTATCAGATAAGGCGTCATTATATGCACATAGCGCGATGCCCTGCTCAGTATGTCAATATACACATTCTCGCCCAGCTTCTCGTCATCAAGCGGACAGTCCGCGTAAGGCATCACCCAGCCGCTGGCTCTGACCGGAGGCGCGGGTTCAAGAAATTCGTCCCACTCGCGCTCCTTCTCCGTGATATTCCACATTTGCAGGAACATCAGCGTGAAGCTGGGCACGGCTTCGCCTTTCAGCATTATCGCTGTGTCCTTCCAGTGCCCGAAGCGCGATGCACGGTTGATATACTCGTCGGCAAGGTTCACACCGCCCGTAAATGCAGTTTTTCCGTCTATCACAAGTATCTTCCTGTGGTCACGGTAATTATACTGCGTGGAAATGAAGGGCTTTATCGGCGAGAATGCCTTGCACTTTATGCCGAGCTTTTCCATGCGCTTCGGATAATTGTGCGGCAGCAGCGATATCTCGCACATTCCGTCGTACATCACACGCACGTCTACGCCCTGCTTCGCCTTCTCCGCAAGTATGGTCAGCACCCTGCCCCACATATAACCCTCGTCAAGTATGAAATACTCAAGGAATATGAATTTCTCAGCCTTGGCAAGCTCTTCCAGCAGCGTTTCAAACTTGGCTTCACCGGTAGGGAAAAACTTCACCGAGGTGTTCTCGTACAGCGGAAAACAGCCGCTCTTTGCTGCGTAACGGCAGAGCGCGTCCGTGCAGGAGGCCTTCACTTCCGGCTTGTTCAGGACTTCGGTATTGTACGGAAGGCGGTTCTTAGTGCTGCCGATAAGGAACTGCACCATGTTCTTTATCTTTCCGTGGCCGATATTGCGCCGTACAATGAACAGCAGCATACTCCCCGGTATCGGGAACATCATTATGAACCACAGCCATGTGAGCTTTGCCGAATAGTCCATATCACAGCGGAAGAGATATATCATCATCCCCAGGAAGAATATAACCATAATCAGCGAGAGTACGCCGAACAGCTCTTCCAGCCACTCATACAGCGCTGCGACAAGCACCAGCTGCGCCGCGAACAGCACCAGCATAAGACCCACGCGCCCGAATACAATGCGCAGCAGGCCGTGCTTCTTCCTTTTTATCAGCCGGGTCACCTTTTCATTTTCATTAACGGACTCTGTCACCGTATTTTCATCTCCCTTACAAAAGCTCTCCCCCGTATGCATCCGGAGGAGAGCGATGTCTTATTTAGGGTACCTCTAAAAACCGCTTTGAAAAGAGAAAATGAGATAGCCGCGTCGGATACAAGGAAAGCCGACGAAGCCGGGCTGGCGCCCGGTTAGGAGGTTTGACGCAGTAGACGGTCACGGCAGGAAGCCGTGGTATTGCCG
>JAEEJW010000143.1 GCA_016282095.1 Ruminiclostridium sp.
AGGTCGGTCTGCGAAGCGTCCAGCACCTTGAAATCCGGGCGCAGTCCGGCGGTATTGCTGTACCGGCGCAGAAGCTCCGCGCACAGCGCGTGTGTGGTACTTATGTGCGCGTCCCGCAGCCGGAGCTGCTGATCTGCGATGAGCGCCCTGTCTGCGTCCGAGGCGGCCGGGTCTTCCGCCAGCTTTTCCAGTGAGGCTTCTATCCTTGCCTTTATTTCTGCGGCTGCGGCGTTCGTGAAAGTCGTTATCACCATTTCGTCGGCTTTTACCGGTTCCGTCCGGGTGACGCTGCCGTCTTCATTCCCGCTGATGCCCATGAGCAGCCGGGTTATGCGCTCCACCAGCACCGCGGTCTTTCCGCTTCCGGCGGCAGCCGTGACTATGCCGGCCTTGCCGCGGTGATCTATCGCTCTTCGCTGTTCGTCCGACCAGTTGAATCTGTCTGCCATTTTATACTTTCCTTATCAGTTGCTGTCGGCGCACAGCATATAGCCTATGCCGCGTGCAGCCTTTATCGAGGCGGTCCCGCCTACTCCCGCTATCTTCTTGCGCAGTCCGGAGATGTTGACCCACACGACGTTAATCTCCGCCTCGCTCTCATAGCCCCATATCTTCTCCATGAAGCGCTCCGCGGAGATCGCCTGTCCGGGGTTCATCATAAGCATTTCCAGCATCTGGAACTCTTTGTTCGCAAGCACCGTGCTGCCGCCGGGGCCCGTAAGGCTGTGGTCGCCGCGGCTGAGGGAGATGTTCCCGCATTTCAGCAGATTGTCCGTAAGCTCCGGCTGTCTGCGGGTCATGGCGCGCAGACGCGCCAGAAGCTCCTTCGCGTTGAAGGGCTTTGTCATATAGTCGTCGGCGCCGCTGTCCAGACCCTCGACCTTGTCGTCGGTCTCGCTTTTGGCGGTCAGCATCATGACCGGGATTGTTATACCCTCGGCGCGTATTTTTTTCAGAACGGTTATGCCGTCCATTTTCGGCATCATTATGTCCAGCACCGCGCAGTCGTAGTTCCCCGCCGTAAGATAGTCGTAGGCGTCTCTGCCGTCATAGACCGCGTCCACCGAATATCCGCTGTGGGACAATATCGTCACAAGAGCTTCGGACAGTGTTCTTTCGTCCTCCGCAAGCAATATCCTCATAATCAGACCCTCCCTGCTTCTACATATCATATCATACCAAATCCCGGGAACAATGTCAACAGGATTTTCGGTATCTGTCCCATATATGAAAGCATTTGACAATGCGGGGAAAATGTGATATAATATTCCGGATAATATCTGACATCATCTCAGTCATCTTTACTGCAAAAAATTAACCGAACGGGGCGATAATCATGAACGAGACCGACATACAGAACGGCCTGTCACCGGAAGAAGCCGCGAAGCGCGCGGCTGAGGGCAGGGTGAACGGCAGCGCCGAGATAAAGACGAAATCCGTGTCCCAGATAATACGGGACAATACGCTGACGTTCTTCAACTTCCTGAATATTGTGCTGGTAACGCTGGTATTTGTTTTCAGCAAAGACCTGAACGACATCAAGAATGCCATGTTCATCGCGATAATCTTCTGCAATACCGGCATAGGCATATTCCAGGAGATACGGGCGAAGCGCACTATCGACCGCCTTACGCTGATATCCGCGCCGAAGGCTCACGTCATACGCGGCGGCACCGAGCTGGAGATACCCAACTCCGGGATAGTCGAGGGTGACCTGACCGTCTTCCGCTCCGGTATGCAGGCCTGTGCGGACAGCCGTGTGGTATGGGGCGACTGCGAAGTCAACGAGAGCCTCATCACCGGTGAGAGTGACCCGATAAACAAGAAAGCGGGGGATATGATACTCTCCGGAAGCTTCGTCATCAGCGGCGAGGTGCGTGCGGTAGCCGAAAAGCTGGGCGCGGAAAGTTTCGCGAACAAGATAACCAGCGGCGCCAAGTACCTCAAGAAGGCGGAATCAAAGATGATGACCGCCATAAACACGATACTCAAGGGCATCTCCATAATCATTATCCCGCTCATGCTGCTCCAGATAGCCAACGGCGTGTTCTGGGCAAAGCCCGAGCAGACCTTCAATGACGCAGTACTGAGCTCCGTCGCCGCCATAATTGCCATGATACCCGAAGGCCTCGTCCTGCTGACGAGCGTGGTGCTGGCAGTGAGCGCGATAAGGCTTGCGCAGAACAAAACGCTGGTGCAGAACCTTTACTGCATCGAGACCCTGGCGAGAGTCGATGTGCTGTGCCTTGACAAGACCGGCACCATAACCGAGGGCAGTATGCAGGTGGCGGAGACCATGTGCCTCGACTGCACCGAGGAGGAGCTGAACGAGGGCATGACAGCCCTTGCCTGTGCGCTGTCGGACACCAACCCGACCTTTGCGGCGGTAAAGGAACACTGGAGCGGCGAATCTCCGCTCAGAGCCGCCGATACCGTTCCCTTCTCCTCCGCGAGAAAGTGGAGCGGTGCCAACTTCGGAGAAAAAGGCACCTATGTGATGGGAGCCGGTGAGTTCATACTCAAAGATAAATTCGCACCGCTGAAGAAGACCGCCGAGGACTTTGCCGCCGGCGGCAGACGTGTGATAATGCTGGCAAAGGCCGCTTCGGACTTCGACGGCAAGGAGCTTCCCGGGGATATAAAGCCCCTTGCGTTCATCGCAATTACCGACAAGATACGTGCCGAGGCTCCCGCGACGCTGAAATACTTCGCGGAGCAGGACGTTGACATCAAGATAATATCCGGCGACAACCCGCTGACCGTAAGCTGCGTGGCGCAGAAAGCGGGCGTAAAGGATGCCGACAGATACATCGATGCTTCCACGGTGGAGAATATCGGTGAAGTCGTGGACGATTACACGATCTTCGGCCGTGTTACGCCTCCGCAGAAGCTGGAACTCGTCAAGGCGCTGAAAGCCAAGGGTCACACCGTCGGCATGACCGGCGACGGCGTGAACGACGTTCTCGCGCTGAAGGAGGCCGACTGCTCGATAGCTATGCAGAGCGGCAGTGAGGCTGCGAGAAACGTATCCAACCTGGTTCTGCTGGACAGCAACTTTGCTTCGATGCCCAAGGTCGTTGCCGAGGGCAGACGCTCCATAAACAACGTGGAACGCTCGGCTTCGCTGTTCCTTTCCAAGACAACATACAGCGTACTCTTCGCGATAATCTTCGTCATAATACAGACGGCGTTCCCCTTCAAGCCCATACAGGTGACGCTGATAAACACGCTCTGCATAGGCCTCCCGAGCTTCCTGCTGGCGCTCCAGCCGAATAAGGAGCTTGTCCGCGGCTCGTTCATCTCCAACGTCATACGGAAAGCCATACCGAACGGAGTCTCGGCAGTCATAGCGCTTATGGCGGGGCTTGCCTGGTGCAGATCCGCGGGCTTCACCCAGGATCAGATCAGCACCGTGCTGGCATACGTCCTCGGAGCCGTTTCCTTCATGATAGTCCTGCTGGCCTGTGACCCCATGAGACCGTGGAAGATCGGTATGATGGCGGGACTCATCGGGCTGTTCCTCTTCGGGAGCCTGTATCTTGGCTGGTTCTTCTCCTACGTTCCCTTCACCGAGGAAATGGTGCTTGTGACCGCTGTGGTAGTGGGCTGCGGCTCGGTATTCACTCTGCTGTGCAATATGGCGGTCAACAAGATAATAGACCGCATACAAAAGAAAAAGAAAGGCGTTGCCTGAATGGAAAAAAGACAGGTCTATATATTCTCGGACGGTGCCTGCTCCGGCAATCCGGGTCCCGGCGGCTACGGCGTGATACTGCGCTGTGACGGCAAGGAAAAGGAGCTTTCCGGCGGAGAAGCCCGCACCACGAACAACCGTATGGAGCTTATGGGCGTGATAACCGGGCTGGAGGCGCTGAAATACCCGTGCAGGGTGACTGTGCAGACCGATTCACGCTATGTGGTGGACGGCATAGAAAAGGGCTGGGCGAAGTCCTGGCGCAAACGCGGCTGGATAAAGAGCGACAAGAAGCCTGCCCTGAACTCCGACCTTTGGGGGCGGCTGCTGGACCTGCTGGATGTCCACGAAGTGAACTTCACATGGATAAAGGGTCACGCCGGCCACGAGGAGAATGAGCGCTGCGACAGGCTCGCCGTAGCGCAGAGAGACATATATTCCGGAATGTAACAAATACCTCCGTGCAGGAATAAACTGTAAGAAAGTCCTGCCCGGAGGTATTGCTATGTATTTCGGAGCCATTGAGGGTATTTTTATACCGTTTTTCGGGACCGCGCTGGGAGCGGCGTGTGTCTTTTTTATGAAAAAGTCTTTCAGCCGCAGTCCGGAGCGTCTGCTGACCGGCACCGCTGCGGGAGTAATGGCGGCGGCAAGTGTGTGGAGCCTTATAATCCCCGCGGTGGGGCTGTGCGAAGACAGTATGGGACAATGGGCGTTCCTGCCTGCCGCCGCGGGGTTTATGGCGGGGATAATATCCCTTATGCTGCTCGACAGGTTCATTGAACGCCTGGGCGCAGGCGGACGCTTCTCCGCCGACAGTACGCTCATGCTCATCGCCGTTACCCTGCATAATATCCCCGAGGGAATGGCCGTGGGCGCAGTGTATGCGGGGCTGCTGTACGGGCGTGACGATGTGAACGAAGCCGCGGCTGCCGCTCTCGCCGTGGGTATCGCCATACAGAACTTCCCCGAAGGCGCCATAATCTCGCTGCCTCTGCGGGCGGGAGGAATGAGCAGGACGAAGTCGTTCCTGTACGGCGCGGCATCGGGGGCAGTGGAGCCCATAGGCGCCGCGGTCACCATAGCCGCCGCCGCTCTGATAATCCCCGCCATGCCGTATCTGCTGAGCTTTGCGGCGGGTGCCATGATCTATGTCACGGTGGCGGATATGATACCCGGGATAGCCGCGGACGGCCATTCCGTCGGAGCCGCGCTGTCGTTCTCCGTGGGGTTTGTGATAATGATGTCGCTTGATGTTGCTTTGGGATAAAAATTTCTATTGACAAATCCTCCAAAGAGTGCTATAATAAATCGTTCAAAACCTACAAATAAAAATTATTATAATCAAAGAAGGAAGACAGGCTGTGAAAAGAGAAGATCTGAGAAACATAGCTATCATCGCCCACGTCGATCACGGCAAGACCACACTGGTCGATGAGATGCTGAAACAGAGCGGTGTCTACCGCGAAAATCAGGCGGTCGTTGAGCGCGTGATGGATAACAATGCCATAGAGCGCGAGCGCGGCATAACGATACTCGCGAAGAATACGTCCATAAACTACAAGGGCGTGAAGATCAACATAGTTGACACTCCCGGCCACGCGGATTTCTCCGGTGAGGTGGAGCGCATACTTAAAATGGTGAACGGCGTACTGCTGCTGGTCGACAGCTTCGAGGGCACGATGCCCCAGACGAGGTTCGTTCTCCAGAAGGCTCTGGAGCTCGGACACAAGGTCATAGTCGTTGTCAACAAGACAGACCGTCCCGACGCGCGTTCGAGGGAAGTGGTTGACGAGGTGCTGGAGCTTCTGCTTGATCTCGATGCCGACGATGAGCAGCTGGAGAGCCCCGTGGTATTCTGCTCCGGCAGGAACGGCACGGCTTCACTGGATCCGGACGTTCAGGGCGAGAACCTTATACCGCTGTTCGATATGATACTTGAACATATCCCGGCTCCCGAGGGCGATCCCGAGGGCGAGCTCCAGCTTCTTGTGTCCTCGATAGACTACAACGAGTATGTCGGAAGGATCGCGATAGGCAGGATAGAGCGCGGTGTGATAAAGCAGAACAGCGAAGTTGTTGTCTGCGACTACCACGGCGCGGTAAATCCGTTCAGGGCGAAGATAGTGAGCCTCTACGAATTTGACGGCCTCGGCAAGAACGCGGTGCAGGAGGCTTCTGTTGGCGATATCGTCTGCTTCTCGGGTATCGAGGGCATTACGATCGGTCAGACGGTATGCTCTCCCAATGCCGTTGAGCCCCTGCCGTTCGTAAAGATAAGCGAACCTACTGTCGAGATGACGTTCTCGGTAAACGACAGCCCCTTTGCGGGCAGAGAGGGCAAGTATGTCACTTCACGCCAGATACGCGAGCGTCTTGAGCGCGAGCTGCTGAAGGACGTATCCCTGCGCGTGAAGGAGAGCGAAGTCCGCGATGCCTACGACGTTGCGGGACGCGGCGAGATGCACCTGTCCATATTGATAGAGACCATGCGACGCGAGGGCTATGAGCTGTCGGTCAGCACGCCCCGCGTACTGTACAAGGAGATAGACGGCGTAAAGTGTGAGCCTATGGAGAAGCTCGTCATAGATGTTCCCGACGAGAGCGTCGGCGCGGTAATGGAGAAAATGGGTGTCCGCAAGGCTGAAATGCTGGAGATGCACCCTATCGGTTCCCGCACCAGAATGGAATTCAAGATACCGTCCCGCGGACTTTTCGGCTACCGCAGCGAATTCCTCACCGACACCAAGGGCGAAGGCGTACTGAATACGCTGTTCCTCGGCTATGAGCCCTATATGGGCGATATCCCCGTGCGCACCACCGGCTCCCTTGTAGCTTTCGAGACCGGCACTTCCAGCGCCTACGGAATCTGGAATTTACAGGACAGAGGCACGATGTTCATTGATCCCGGCCTTGACGTATATGAGGGAATGATCGTCGGCGTATCTCCCAAGCTGGGCGATATAACCGTCAATGTGTGCAAGAAGAAGCACCTCACAAATACCCGTGCCAGCGGCAGCGATGAGGCGCTCCGCCTTATCCCGCCGAAGCACATGAGCCTTGAAGAAAGCCTCGAGTTCATCTCCGATGACGAGCTTGTCGAAGTCACCCCGAAGTCCATCAGACTCCGCAAGCGTATCCTCGACCATGAGCTCCGCGCCAAGGACGAAGCTAAGAAGCGTAAAGCCTGAGCGCGAAGAGAGTCGCTGACGCTCGAGTGCGAAGAGAGCCGCTGACGCTCGAGCTTGCAGAGAGTCGCTGACGCTCGAGTGCGAAGAGAGCCGCTGACGCTCGAGTGCCTCCGGCGGCCAACCCCTTTAAAAAGGGTTTGGATCCCTAAACAAATCGCTTCGCCTTGCAGATCCGGTAATGTGTGCGCCTACTCCGGACTGCGAGGCAGAA
>JAEEJW010000002.1 GCA_016282095.1 Ruminiclostridium sp.
ACCCTTTTGTTCACAAAAGGGTTCCCCCGGACCCCCTCCCAAAAACTTTAATCACTTCGTTATTAAATTAATAAGAAATCTGCTCCTTTTGTTAGTAAATGGAGCAGATTTTTGTATTTTTAGTGCCTTTTTTCTTAGTAAATGGGTACTATTTTACCCCCGTGGTCGATCCGTCTGTTACATTCTACAACGGGCGTGTTTCAGCCTCGCAGTGCAAAGATTATTAATAGGAGTACACATTACCGAATCTGCAAGGCGAAGCGTTTTAAGTTTAGGCCAAGCCCTTTTTAAAGGGCGTCATACTCGAGCGCAAGCGACTACTTGTTCTCGTTCTCGAGCGCAAGCGACTACTTGTTCTCGTTCTTGAGCGAAGCGGCTACTTGTTCTCGTTCTTGAGCGAAGCGGCTTTATAACTGGCTCTCGTTCTCGGGGTAAGGGAGGACGGAGATCTCAAGATTGCCGTTTCTGGTACGGAGCAGATCAATAAAGGCCTTTTCGTCATCGGGGTCTTTGAGTCTTATCTTATAAGACAGGCGGAACATACTGCCCATGGCGGTAGTCTTGACACCGACATTTTCAGAGCTGTACAGGAAGCGGGCGAAGATATCGGTGAACATATCGCTGTATTCGAGGTCTTCAGGTATGGTTATACGCAGGAGCTTGTCGGTATTTGTTTTCTTATGCGTGAATACCGGAAGAGAACCGAGCACCGTGAACATAAGTGCAAGACAGAGAAGTATCATGATGCCGTAAGCGATATAGCCCATTCCGAATGCTATTCCCGAAGCCATTGCTATAAGTATGGCGGCAATCTCGTCTGAACTGCCCTGCGCGCTGCGGAATCTTATAAGCGTGAACGCTCCGCCTATTGCGACACCCATGCCGATGTTGCCGTTAACGAACGTGATGACTGCTGCCGATACGAAGGGTATCAGCGCCGCCGCGATGAAGAAACGCTTGCTCGAGCGTACCCGGAAGCTCATTATCCATGCGTAGATGAATCCTGAGATAAGGGCTGCGGCTGCCATTGTGAAGAATTGTGCCGGTGTTACGGCAGAAGAATAGATCGTTTCAAACATAGTGATTTCTCCTTTTCCGTTATTCTGTTTTCTGTTATGCTGGGAATCTTATTAACTGTGCGGCGGGTTCGTTCATACGGATGCCGCTGTGTGTGATGCGTTTGCTGCCCGGAAGTATTATGCGGCGGTATGCTTCGCCGTACTTCGAGAAGCTGCTCTTGTAAATCTGACCTTCGGAAAGTATCGAAGTCAGCCACAGCGGCACTGCGGCCTGTACCTTGATCTCCAGTATCGTAGAGCCTTCAGGCAGCAGCGGTATGCCTTTCATGGACTTTTTCAGCGTCAGGTCTTCTACCCGGCAGCGCGGAGCTTCGTCTATGGTGAGCCTCAGATCTCCGTCTGGTTCGTAATATGCTGTCCTGTCATATATCATCAGGCACGACGGGACGAGCTCCCGGTAATAATCCCGGAACGTGGTTATCTCGCGGTTTATCTGTCCGTCGCCGCCGATGCTGTCCGCACCTGCGAAAAAATCTTCCGCTTCGGGAACGGTGGCCTGTACCCGGCGCTTGTATACTATGCCGTAGGCTTTGCGCTTCAGCTCCAGATATACCGGCGATTCATCCGTTGCTATGCCGTAGGAGCGCAGCCTGATCTTCTCCTTGAAAACGGGCTTTTCGATGCTCGCGCGTATCAGACGATAGTCGGGTGTGTCATAGTACAGTGAAGCTATCGACGTAAGCCCGTAGGCGTCGGCTTTCATGTGACCTTCCAGCTTTTCGCGGAGGTATTCGGTCTGCACGGCATCAAGGATATATTTCATCTCGTATCTTTTCATTACTGTTATTGCCATTCGGGGCACCTTCTTTCGTTTTCGTTGTGTTCAGTATATCATGTCAACCTAAAACCAACTTAAAGACAGAAATATTTTTTTATTATTTTTTCGTATGTAAGGAATGTGCTTTTTATATTGAAAAATCAGTTCATTTGTGCTATAATTATAAAAAAGTATTTCTGTTGTCGCAGGAAAGCCGATAAACAGAATAAATACGATGTCACATCCGGATATATCCGTGATGAGGGCATTCAGATCATCAGAAAATGGGGGTCAGGAAATGAATGTATGTTTACTGAACGACTCGTTCCCGCCTATCATCGACGGTGTTGCCAACGCTGTCATTAACTACGCGGGAATACTTGAGGGAATGGACGGCAACAAAGTTGCCGTAGGAACACCGGGATATCCGGACGCGCAGTACGGAGGATATCCTTACGCTGTCGTACCGTACAAGAGCTACGATACCACGAAACTGATAAATGGCTACCGCGCCGGAGACCCTTTTGAAATGCAGGCGATAAACGTACTGAAGGATTTCGCGCCGGACATCATACATTCACACTGTCCGGCTGCCTCTACCGTTATGGCCCGCATACTGCGGAAGGAGACCGATGCACCTATAGTGTTCACATACCATACTAAATTCGACGTAGATATTGCCGCGGCCACAAAGTCAAAGCTGCTGCGCAAGGAGAGTGTCCATGCGCTGGTATCGAATATAAACGCCTGCGACGAGA
Organism: Ruminiclostridium sp.; assembly: GCA_016282095.1. Classification (GTDB taxonomy): domain Bacteria; phylum Bacillota; class Clostridia; order Oscillospirales; family Ruminococcaceae; genus Ruminiclostridium_E. Next base: position 2,595 of record JAEEJW010000002.1, read on the forward strand.
TATGGACGGTAAGCCGCGGCGCAGGCGAGAACCTGCGTTCGCTGGGCTGGGAAGGCGAATTCGTCGTTATGAGCAACGGGGTGGATTTTGCAAAGGGAAGAGCGGATGATGAGAGTGTCAGGAACGCCGTAGCCGGCTATGATCTGCCCGAAGGTGTGCCGATGTTCCTGTTTGTCGGCAGAATGATGAAATACAAAGGACTGCCGCTTATCCTCGACGCAGTGAAGATGCTTTCTGAAAGCGGCACGGACTATCGTATGGTGTTTATAGGCTCCGGCAAGGACGCGGACGAAATGAAAGCGACTGTGAAGGCATACGGTATCACGCTTTATGAAAAGACAGAGCAGGGGACAGAGCGTACAGACGGCAGTCTGCCGGACGGTGCCGTTATATTCACGGGGCCTGTTTATGACCGTAATGAACTGCGGGCATGGAATACCCGCGCAGACCTGTTCCTGTTCCCGTCCACTTACGACACCAACGGCATCGTGGTGCGCGAAGCAGCGGCCTGCGGTCTTGCAAGCGTGCTGATAGAGGGTTCCTGTGCCGCAGAGGGCATAACCGACAGGCAGAACGGCTACATCATCGAGGAAACGCCGGAAGCTATGTTCCGGCTGCTGCGTGACGTGGCTCCCGATCTCGCCGATACCGGGAGAGTCGGGCAGAACGCCATGGATGAGATATACATTTCATGGGAGGACAGCGTAAAGACCGCCTATGCCCGATATGAAGAGATCCTGCGTATGAAGGCGGACGGCGAACTCGAAGCCCGCAGAAAGGCGGTTTCCGACCGCTTCCTTGATGCGGCGGCGGGTCTGATAGACGCATTTTCGGCTGTGGAAAAGTCGCGTGACAGACTGTTCGACAGTTTCCGCGAGAATATGTACGGCATGAAGGAGAATTTCTCCGAAGCCGAACGCCGTGTTGCTATGAGCACGGAAAATATGAAGAGTATGCTCAGAAGATTTGAAAAGAATGTCAGAGAGGAGACAATAAAGGCATGGGAGAAGCAGAACGAACTGCGAAAGGCGGCAGCGGGAGCAGTGAAGAATGCCGCGAAAAAGAGCGCCGGTACGGTGAAAAAGACCGCGGTAACAGGCGCGAAGAAAACGGCGGGAGCCGCGAAAACAGGCGTCGGTGCAGTGAAGAAGGCCTCGGTGAAGAGCGCCGGAGCCGTGGCGAAAGCAGCGAAAAAGACTGCGGGAGCCGTGACAAAGGCATCGGTGAAGAGTGCCGGAGCGGTGGCGAAAGCCGCGAAAGCGACGGGCAGAACGGCGAAAAAAGCCGCAAAAAAGGTTCTTCCGGCATCAGAGAAAACTACCGGAGAATGATATTCTATCAGATCTGGGTGCGCAGCTTCTGTGACGGCAACGGCGACGGCATCGGAGATCTGTACGGAGTTTATGATAAACTGGAATATATAAAGTCTCTGGGAGTTGACGCTATATGGCTGTGTCCGGTCTATCCGTCGCCCAACGCCGACTACGGCTACGATATTTCCGACTATAAGAGTATACACCCGGATTTCGGTACTCTGGAGCAGTTCAGGAAAGTTCTCCGCCGTACTCATGAGCTGGGTATGAAGCTGATAATGGATCTTGTCGTGAATCATACTTCCGACGAACACCGCTGGTTTCTCGAAAGCCGCAAGGGAAAGGATAACCCGTACAGCGACTATTATATATGGCGTGACACTCCGAACAACTGGGATTCGCTGTTTGAGGGCAAGGCGTGGACGTATGACGAAGTGCGTGGACAGTACTACCTGCACATATTCTCGAAGAAGCAGCCCGATCTTAACATGGATAACCCGGTAGTCCGCGAAGAAGTCAAAAGCATCATGCGCTACTGGCTGGATATGGGTGTGGACGGATTCCGCGAGGACGTTATAAACTTCATATCGAAGAAGGAAGGCCTGCCGGACGGGCTGCCGTTCCTGCCTGCGGTGAACGGAATGTTCGCCTACAAGGACGGTCCTCATATCCACGAATATCTGGCAGAGTTCCGCGAGGTCTGTGATCAGTACGACTGCATACAGATAGGCGAGGGACCTCTGACAACCGTAAAGACTGCTCTCATGTATATGACCGGCAGACACAGATCGCTGGATATGATGATATCCTTCGATCACATGATGGCAGATTGCCTGTTCACCGAGTACATACACCACCCGTTCAGCCTCACTAAGCTGAAAAAGGCTTTCTCCAAGTGGCAGTACGGGCTTGCGGGAAAGGCATGGAACACGCTTTATCTTGAAAACCACGACCACCCGCGTGTCATCAGCCGTTACGGGAGCGAAAAGTTCCACCGTGAAAGCGGTACGATGCTTGCGGCCTGCTACATCTTTCAGCAGGGATCGCCTTTTATCTACCAGGGGCAGGAGATCGGCATGACGAATATCCGCCTGCGCGATATTGCGGATTACAAGGATATTTCAAGCATAACGAACTTCCATAAGTACCACGTCAATGACACTCCGGAGGAGCGTATGCGCCGCATCTACCGTTCAAGCCGTGATTCCTCCCGCACTCCGGTGCAGTGGAGCGGCAGGCGCTACGCAGGCTTCTCGTCTGTCAGACCGTGGTTCACGGTCAATCCCAACTATCGCCGCATAAACGTCGAAGCGCAGGAGCATGACCCTGACAGCATACTCAATTTCTACCGCAGGTGTGTGAAGCTGAAAAAGAGCAGCATAGCCCTCACCTACGGCAGATACCGGGAATTCTTCCCGCGTTCCAGGGAATTCTATATGTATGAGCGGGTATATAAGAACTATCGGTGGCTCATAATCTGTTCGTTTGCGAAGCATAACGTGAATGTCCCGCTGCCGAGAGAGTACGCCGGCCACGAAAAACGCCTCATGCTCTGCAATTATCCCTGCACAGACAAGGACGATATGTGCTTCGGCCCGTACGAGACCCGTGTCTATCGGTTCAAGTAAATGCCCGGGCCGGCGCTGGCGCGCTGAAGCCGCTTGCGCTCGAGTCTTGGGGAAAACTTTTTTGAAAAAAAGTTTTCCCCAAACCCCTTTCAAAAAACTTTGATCACTTCGTTTCTATATGCAAAAAACTGCTCCTTTTGAAAGTTAAAAGGGGCAGTTTTCATGTATCAGAGATAAGAGCAACGGGGAATTTTGTACAGAAAAGGGAAGTGACAGTTTAATATATTTTCTTGTCAATACAGATAACGGTGTCCAGCGAACTGTCATAGGCAGCTATACCGTCGGTAATGCGCTTTTTGAGTTCTTCGTCAGAAGTTTTAAGGCCGAAAGGCACTTCAACATCGAAAATGAGGACACGCTTCCCGCAGCGCTCGGTGACGCGGAAATCGTGCATTTCTGCCATAGGCTCGGCAGTTTTTATGATCTCACCGACTTTCTCACGGTAGCCTGCGGTATCGGTATTTTCTTCATATATCGGATCCATGTGTATCGTCACTGATGCCGAGAACTTATCACGAAGCTCGGTCTCTATCAGATCGACGGTCTCGTGCGCTTCGATGAAGCTCATTCCGGCGGGCAGCTCTGCGTGCAGTGAGATAATGTTCTTGTTGACACCGTAGTTGTGAACGGCAAGATCGTGTATTCCGAGAACATTCTCGTTTTTCAGGACTGTCTCCCTTATCTCGTTTATCAGTCCGGTATCGGCTTTCTCACCCAGCAGCGGAGTTATGCTCTCCTTTGCTGCTGCAATTCCAGCTCTTAAAATGACAGCCGCGATGAGCAGTCCTATGTAGCCGTCTATGTTGATGCCCCAGATCATATAGATCACAAGAGCTATTATAACCGCACCCGTGGAGAGACAGTCCGAAAGGCTGTCCACCGCCACGGCCTTCATCGGAGCCGAGTTTATGAGTCTTCCGATACGGCGGTTATATATGAACATATAGAGTTTTATCAGTATTGACGCGCAGAGTACGATTATCGGAACGATGTCCGTGTTGATATCTTCTGGGGTGAATATCTTGGTCAGAGCCTCGGAACCTATTTCGAAAGCTGTGAAGATTATAGCCGCGGAGACTACGAATCCGGCTATATACTCGGCTCTGCCGTGTCCATATGGGTGCTCGCTGTCTGCCGGCATGGAGGCAAGTTTGTAACCCGCTATGGCTACAACCGACGTACCTGCGTCGGAAAGATTGTTGAAAGCGTCCGCAGTCACGGAAACAGCTCCGGTGATGAGTCCCGCCGCCAGTTTCCCTCCGAAGAGCAGGAAGTTCATCACTATGCCCATTGCTCCTGCGAGTATGCCGTAAGCAGTGCGTACACGCGGTTCTTCAAAATTCGTATGGTCTTTTATAAACAGGCTTGCAAGCAATTTTACCATGATACCGCTCCTCTCTCTGATATTATATGTATTTCCGTATATTATAGCACAGTTGATCGGAATAATCAATAGCCGCCGCAACAAAAAAAGAGCCGCCCTGATACGGCCGCGATGAGCCGTAGAAAGCATTTTCTTGTTTTATGGTTGATGTGAACAAGTAAATTGTCAAATTTTGTACAAAATACAGAAAATGATGTAATTTATAGCCTGCAGGTTTGACTTTAGCTAAATATTGTGCTATAATGAGAAATATTAAATATTACTGACAGGAGGCCTATATGAATAAAAAATCAGGCGGACTGAAAAAGAGCGTCATTATCGCGGTGGCGGTGGTAACGACGGTGATGCTGCTGTGCGTGACGCTGATAGGGTTTCTTGTGTCCTACGGGAAGGTTAAGGATACGGTCACGCTGGAGACAGAACAGGCGCTGCTGGCGAATGCGAACGAAATGGACGCGTGGCTCGCGGAGCAGGGCATATTCGCGGTGGATCAGGCGAACGCGGCGGCTCTGCTGAGCCGGTTCACGCCCGACCACTCGGGAGATCAGGATTTCGCAAAGACCGTAATGTCGCTGAACAGCGCGCTCCTCGACTGCTACACCGCGTATGAGGACAAGACTATCATACTCGCTTCGGGTGCGGTGCTGCCCGAGGGCTTCGATGCCACGACGCGCTCCTGGTACACCTCCGCGAAAGCCGCGAACGGTGCTATCTACTCCGCGCCGTATGTTGACGCTTCGACAGGCGGCATAATCTTTACCGTCGCGTCCGCGATAAGGCTCGACGGGAAGATCATCGGCGTGTTCGGGTGCGACTTCAGACTCGATGTGCTCATAGACCTTGCAAGGTCGATGAAACTGACAGAGAACGGCTACCCCGTGCTCCTCGACGGCGACGGGAACTTCCTCGTTCACAGCAATGACTCGTTCCTGCCCACAAAGGACGGAAAACTCACAGCGTGCGGCGATGTTTCCGGCGATTACAGCAATGTGCTCCGCTCCGTCGGGAACTCCGTAAGCATGAGCATCAACAAGGATCATGACGGCAAGGACAAGTATTTCGCGTTCAGAAAGCTCGCAAATGCGGGCTGGTATGTCGGCTACATAATGCCGCGCGGCGATATCGAAGGCACACTCACCGAGCTGGGCATCGTTTATCTGCTGCTGTTCTTCGGGTTCCTCATTGTCGGCAACGGCGCCGTTATACTGATAATCATAAAGCAGATGTCGCCGCTGAAAGACCTCGCGGTGACTGCCGACAGGATCGCTCAGGGTGATCTTTCAGCGAACCTTGACTATGTTTCGGATGATGAGATAGGCGCCTTGTGCGCCGAGTTCGGTAAGTGCATCGGTCAGATGCGCATTTACGTCGATGATATATCGAATGTGCTGGGCGCTGTTTCAAAGGGCGATCTCACGATAACGCCTTCTGTTGAATACAGAGGTGACTTCATGCGGATCGAGGAGTCGATGCGGCTGATCATCAGCGAATTAAGCAATATAATGGCGGATATTGACAACGAGAGTGAGCAGGTGCTCAGCGGCTCAAGCCAGATGGCCGAGGGATCGCAAGCACTGGCGGACGGAACTACAAGACAGGCGTCGGCGATACAGCAGATATCCGCTACTATCGCGGAAGTATCAACGCAGATAGCGACTACGGCACAGAATGCGTCGAAGGCCGGCCTGCTCTCGCAGCAGACCCAGGACAGGGTAAACCGTCAGGATTCCGAGATACACAGCATGGTCGCAGCCATGAACGAGATCAGCTCCACATCGAAGGAGATCGGGAAGATCATCAAGACTATCGAAGATATCGCATTCCAGACCAACATACTCGCGCTGAACGCCGCAGTCGAGGCTGCGCGTGCGGGTGACGCGGGCAAGGGCTTCGCGGTCGTTGCAGACGAGGTACGCAACCTCGCCAACAAGTCCGCCGAAGCGGCAAGCAGTACATCGGCGCTTATCACTGCTTCGATCGCAGCGGTTGACAAGGGCTCGGAGATAGCACTCGCAACTGCGGACTCGATGAAGGAAGTCAAGGATATGTCCGCGCAGACTGCGGAACTCATAGTCGGAATAGCTTCGGCAAGCGCCGAGCAGAACGAGTCTATCCGCCAGATCACCACGGGTGTGGAGCAGATATCGCAGGTTATACAGACCAACTCCGCGACTGCGGAAGAGACCGCAGCTTCCTGCGAGGAGCTTTCCGGCCAGTCCAGACTGCTCAAGGATCAGGTAGCGAGATTCAGACTGAACAGATAATCATAATTCCGGTCACGGTACAGAGCAGAGCCTTTGTACCGTGATTTTTTCTGTGTTTTTTAATATTATATTTTTATTGACTTTAGAAGCGTAATATGATAAAATAATATATATGTATATCAATTTCCAAGGAGAAATAAATGGAGAAGGAAAATGGGCAGAAACCCGCCGCGTACAAAGGTACAAGAAGCGATTATCTGAAACTGTTCTTTATGATACTCGTTATTCTTATCGTTGTAGGCGTCAATATAGCCGTCATATTCGGTATGCTGTCCCGCCAGACCGAGCAGGTAGGTGACGCGCAGCTTGACAGGATAGGCAGCGATCTTCAGACAACGGTGTCCAATGCTGAACGTATTGCGCTGAAAGTCGCGGTCGGAGCCGAGAAAATAGGCGCTTCCGAGGAAGCCCGCGGACGCCTCGAAGAATATATAATCGAACGCAAAGCAGAGCAGATCTTCGATTCCGGCGGCGTATGCTTCAATGTCTACGCAGCAGGCACCGACTGGCAGATAACTCCGGACTTCGATGCGCCGGACGACTTCCACCCGAAGGAAAGGCTCTGGTATATCGGTGCCGCCGAGGATCCCGGCAACGTGTATATAACAGAACCATACGTTGATGTGGTCAACGGCATAACCTGCTTCACCGCCTCGACAATGCTGTCCGATAACGATACTGTTATCGCGGTGGATTTCAATCTTCACGACCTCCAGTCCTCGATAACCGATATGCTTCAGGGACACGGCGACAGACAGGCTATCATCGTCACTAAGGACGGTACGATAGTCGGATACAATAATATGGATCTGGCCGGGACCAACATCAGGGATAAACTGCCGGAATACAAGGACGTGTTCGAGCGCGTCACCACGTCAAAGGATCACGCAAATTTCCGTACCTCCGTGGACGACAAATCGATGATAGTCTTCAGTACGGAGACCAACAACCGGTGGTATCTGATACTTTGCTTCAACACCGGCGCGCTGTACAACGACAGCTTTTTCCAGCTGCTCGTCAGCGTGATACTGAACCTTCTCATGGTCATCATGATAGCTGTGTTCTATCACCGCGGCGTTACCAACCGCGTGAAGGCGGAGCAGGCGCTGAAAGTCAGGGAGGACTTCCTTTCCGGCCTTTCCGGCGAGCTGCGTGCACCTCTGAACAGGCTGCTGAAAAAATGTGATGCCGCTATGCCCATGGCAAAAGGCAGCACCGCGGACAGCATATCCCAGATAAAGGAGTCGGGTCTGCAGCTCTCCGAGATGCTTGATTCGCTGTTCACATACTCGGCGATAGTGTCCACGAATAAGGACAGTGCCGTGGAAAAGAAGAAGCGTGTCCGCATCGAGCTGCCGAAAGCGAGCCGCATTGCCCGCAGCGGCGTTATAAGCATACTTGTGCTTACCTTCGGAGTGAGCCAGATAATAAGTTTCTACTCCACATACAACTGGGGTCAGTCAAAGCTCGGCAGCGAAGCTCTGCGCTATGAGGATCAGGTAGTGCAGTGGGCAGCGGAGCAGCAGAGCATTGTAGGTATGTTCTCGACGATCATATCAAAGCACCCAGATCATATTGCAGACTATGACCGTGCTGTGGAATGGCTTGACAGCATAGCGAGCGAGTATCCCGAGATATCCGTCTGCTATGTGGCCAATCCGTATCTCGAACATCAGGTTATAATGAACAACGGCTGGCAGCCGGAAGAGGGCTGGAAAGTCGAAGAACGCCCATGGTATATAGATACCGAAAAGTCGCCCACCGGCTCGAACATTTCGGTGCCGTACATTGATGAACAGACCGGAAACTACTGCATTACGATGTCGCAGGTGATCTACGGTCAGAACGACGAATTTCTCGGCATATTCGGTGTCGATTATTTCATGGATAAGCTGATAAACGTGCTGGGCGAGAGCTATACGAGGAACGGCTATGCGTTTCTTGTAGATGCCGACGGAAAGATAATAAATCACCCCAATTCCGCTTACCAGATGCAGTCGGACAAGACAACTCATGTAGCTGATACAGTGTACAGCGAGGCCTACTTCGGCAGCACGAACAGCACTTTCACCGACTATGACGGTATACTGAGGACAAGTATGGCCGGAAAGAACAAGCAGACGGGCTTCACAGTCATCGTTGTAAGCGACTGGTGGAACATTTACGGCAACACCGTCGGGTTCTGCGCAGTATTCTTTGTACTTTTCGCTGTGTGCATAGGCGGAATAGCCATGCTGATAAACAGATTGATAAAATGGCAGGAAGAAGCGAACAACAAGCTCCGTGAAGCGGCAGATCTCGCGGTCTCCGCGGTGAAGTCGAGGTCTGAGTTCTTCGCTCAGATGAGCCATGAGATAAGAACACCTATAAACGCCGTGCTCGGTCTCAATGAAATGATACTGCGCGAGAGCACGGACAAGGATATACTTGAATACGCGTCCAACATCGGGCGCGCCGGCAACACTCTGCTGACGCTTATAAACAGCATACTCGACTTCTCGAAGCTGGAAAGCGGCAAGCTGGAGCTGATCCTTGTGAGCTACGATGTGCTCACGCTGCTTGACGACATAATCATCATGACACGAGAGCGTGCCGTAAAGAAAGGCCTTGCCCTGCGGCTCGACATAGATCCCGGACTGCCGAAGAGCCTTTTCGGCGACGATGTGAGACTGAGACAGATCATTGTGAATATAATGACCAACGCTCTGAAATACACCAATGAGGGCAGTGTCTCGCTGAAAGTCAGCGGCAATACTTCCGCAAACGGGGAAGAATGCGAGCTGTATGTCAGCGTCACCGATACGGGCATAGGCATAAGGGACGAAGATATAGAAAAGCTGTTCAGTTCTTTTGAGCGGCTCGACGAGGAAAAGAACCGCAATATCGAAGGAACCGGTCTCGGCATCTCGATAGTCCAGCAGCTTCTCTCCATGATGGGAAGCCGGCTCGAAGTGAAGAGCGTATATGGCAAGGGTTCCACATTCTCGTTCACCGTAAAGCAGAAGATAATAGACAGAACACCGATAGGCAGCTATGACAATCATGCTGCGGCTTCGGCTGTACCCGGAGATATACACGGCGGCAATTTCACGGCGCCTGACGCGAAGGTGCTTGTCGTTGATGACAACGGTATGAACCTCATGGTGGCCAAGGGACTGATGAAGCGGCTCAGGATCGTTCCTGACACTGCCGACAGCGGAAATGCCTGCATAGAGGCTATGAAGAAGGAACACTACGATATCGTGTTCCTCGATCACATGATGCCCGGAATGGACGGCGTCGAGACCATACACAAGCTGAAAGAAGAGGGACTTGTCCCCGACAGTACGGTCATTATAGCTCTTACGGCCAATGCAGTCGGCAATGCCAAGGATTACTACATCAGTGAAGGCTTTACCGCATACCTGTCGAAGCCTATCGAGGTAGCACGCCTTGAAAAGATGCTTCTCAAATATCTGCCTGACAACAGGATAATCAGAGATGAAGACACGTCCGCCGGAGCTCCGGAAGAAAAGGCACCGGAAGTGCCGGAGGAGAAGCCCGCGGATATGATCTCGTTCCTGAACGCCGGGGGCTACGACACTGCTTCGGGTCTGAACTATACAGCCGGTGATGAGGATTTTTACAGGGAGATGCTGCAAACCTTCATTGCCGAACATGACACGAAACTCGCGGAAATGAAAAAAGCACTTGAAGCCCGGGACTGGAAGGGTTACTGCGTGCGCGTACACGCACTGAAAAGTACGTCAAGGATGCTCGGCGCGAATGAGCTTGCCGATCTTGCTCTTGTCCATGAGAACGCGGCAAAGGAAGAAAACGCCGTTCTCATAGACGAAGGATTTGCGGAGCTTGAAGCACTGTATGCCGCCGTTATCGGAGATTTTGTCACAGCCTGCGGATTACCGCTGAATAATTAAAGAAACCGAGGGAAATCAGATGAAAAAGGTACTGGTAGTCGATGATGAGCCTATGATGCTCATGATAGCAAAGCGCTCGCTCTCCGCGGAGTTCGTGGTAGTGTCTGCCGGAGACGGGGATAAGGCCATAGAGCTCTACGGAACGGAACAGCCCGATCTTGTGCTGTCCGATCTGCTGATGCCGGAAATGTCCGGTGTCGAGATGTATGAACAGCTCACATCACGTTACGGAGCCGGGATACCGATAATGTACATGACCGCCGACGAGAGCGATCTTTCGGTCCTCGGAGGCGCGCCGTATGTAAAGAAGCCGTTCAAGCCCGCCGATCTTCTCGCCCGTGTTAAGGAAGTTCTGGGATAAACCTTATAAGTCAGAAAAGGGGGTATGACTCAATGTTAGACAAGATCGTACAGAAGAAAACACCAAAAGCGGACGTGGAGGAAAGCCTGAACACGATGCAGGAAGAACTCATCGACCTCGCAAACGCCGTTAAGGCCGCAAAGATACCGGTCATCATCACTATCGACGGCTGGGCTGCTGCCGGAAAGGGCTCGCAGATAGCGAAGCTCATCAAGTATATGGACCCGCGTTTCTATAACGTTGAGCCGATACGCCGTCCCAACGACGCAGAGCGACGCAAGCCGTGGATGCACCGTTACTGGCAGAGACTTCCGAAACAGGGGGAGTTCCTGATACTCGACGGCAGCTGGTACAGCGACACCGTAAAGTCACGTATGGCTGAAGTCATTGACAAGGAAGGTTATGAGCAGCGCGTGAGGGATATCAATACCCTCGAGCGCCAGCTCCACGACGACGGATATCTTATTATCAAGCTGTTCCTGCATATAACTCAGGAGGAACAGAAGAAGCGTCTCAAAAAGCTGGATGAGAATAAGTTCACCAGCTGGCGTGTCGATTCTCACGATTTCGAGAACAACAAGCACTATGACAAGATATTCAGGAATTTTGACAGGATACTCGAAGCCACAAATACTGCCTTCGCACCATGGAATATTATTGCTGCCAATGACGGAGTGAATGCACAGTACACCATAATGCGCACCGTCACCGAGGCTATACGCGGTGCCTGTGAGGCTAAGCAGCAGGGAAGTGAGTATCTCATAGCGCCGTCATTCCCGCTTACGGATTACAAGCCCGCGGAGTTCACGCTTGTCCGCACGAAGAAGCTCGCGAAGATAAACATGGACAAGAGCCTTACCGAGGAAGAATACCGTGCGAAGCTGAAGAAGTATCAGAAGCGTCTGTTCGAGCTCCAGAACCTCTGCTACCGCCGCAAGATACCGGTGATCGTGGCTTATGAGGGCTGGGACGCAGGCGGCAAGGGCGGCAACATCAAGCGCCTTGCTTCCGCTATGGATCCCCGCGGCTATGAGGTGAAGCCCATAGCGGCACCGGAGCCCTCGGAGCTTGCGCGTCATTATCTGTGGCGTTTCTGGACGCGTCTCGAGAACGACGGACACTTTACGATATTTGACCGCACATGGTACGGCAGGGTAATGGTGGAGCCCATAGAAGGCTTCACGCCGCAGGAGCGCGCAGATATGGCGTACAACGAGATCAACGAGTTCGAGAAGCAGCTCAGCGACTGGGGAGCCGTGATATTCAAGTTCTGGATAAATATCGACAAGGACGAACAGTACCGCCGCTTCAAGGAGCGTGAGAACACGCCCTCAAAGCAGTGGAAGATCACTGATGAGGACTGGCGCAACCGCGAGAAGTGGGACGAGTATGAGAAGGCCGTTGACCGCATGATAAAGCTCACTTCCACCGAAACCGCCCCGTGGACGGTCATTGAGGGCAACGATAAGAAGTATGCCCGCATCAAGGCTTTGAAAACTATCTGTGACAGACTCGAAAAAGTTCTGAAATGATCGGCGGTCCACAGGCGGATGCCTTCCGGTCACTCATAAATAATTCAATGCCGGCTTACGGCTGACAACCCCGGTTATATCGGGACTGAATAAGACATAAAAGGCTGGGATCTGCTTATAAAACAGCGGTTTCAGCCTTTTTTTGTTCCTTTGTGCGTTCTGACAGGATCATTTCGCGACCGAAAAAGTGCATTTCGCGCCATAAATTATAGTATTCCTGCTCTTATCCGATATATAATAGAGGAGGTGTATGCCATGAGATTTGCAGTATGTGACGATGAACCAAAGCTCCGCAGGAGTATTTCGGATAATATCAGGCTGTTCAGCACTGGCGCATCGGTTACAGAGTTTTCTTCCGGCGCGGAGCTTCTTGCAAGTCCGGACAGCTTCGACATAATTTTTCTTGACATAGGAATGGACGGTATCGACGGTATGCAGACTGCGCGGGAGCTGCGGAAGAAAGGGTGTAATTCCGCAATAATCTTTGTGACAGCGTTCGGGGACAGAGTGTTTGACGCGTTCGATGTCGGAGCGTTCCACTATCTTGTCAAGCCCGTGTCGGCCGGGAAATTTGCTGAAGTGCTGAAAAAAGCGATAGACAGCCGTACCGACCCGCCCGCCGCTTTGAACAATGACCGATATATCGCTGTCAAGTCCGGCGGGGTGAGCACTAAACTCGCGCTGTCGGAGATCATGTTCGCCGAGGTTTTTGACCGCACTCTGATACTGCACACGGTCAGCGGCAAGGTCGAATATCGCGGCAAGCTGTCCGAGTTTGAGAAATGCACAGACGACAGCTTCTTCCGCACGCACAGGTCGTATCTGATAAACCTGCGCTACCTTGCAAGCTACACATCCTCGCAGGTGACGCTTGATAACGGCGACAAGGTGATACTTGCAAAACAGCGCTATTCCGAGCTTGTGAAAGCATATATGCACTTTATCAGAACGGAGGATTGAATGTACGACTATCCTGAGATCTACACGGACATAAGCCTGACGTTGACAATGATAATCACAATTCTTGTGTATTCCGTCGGGCTTATGCAGTTCCTCAAACCGTTCACGAAAAGCCGGCCTGCACGTTATCTCACGGGAGCGGCGTATGCGGCGGTAATGCTGACAATGTTCTTTCTGCCGCAGGAGTTCAACAATCTGCTTGCATACGGCGCGGGTGTCGTCGGAGCATTTGCAGTCTTTACCCTGCTCGACCGGCGAAACTACGCTCAAAAACTGTTTCTCGCATTCTCGTTCTTTTCGATTCGCTGGCTCACCGCAGCAGTCGGCACATCGATATGGCTGAAAGTTTACGGCTGGACGTGCGGATTCGTCATTGATGCATTCATGTTCGAGCCCGATAAACAAGTTGCAGCATACATCGTGTACGACGCTGTCGAGGGCTGTATAATGGCGGGAATTATGCTCCTGCTGATAACGATTTTTCACAAGGTCTATGTCAGCAAAAACGAGAAAATTACCATAAAAGAGGCACTTCTGCTGATGCTGCCGAGCGTAGCGGGAGTGTTCAACTACCGGCTCCTGCTCTATTTCAACAGCATTGACACACGCGAAATAAATATAAGTCCCTACGACCTTATCTCATTCATTTTTTATCTCGTTTCGTACACATCACTGGTCGCGGTGATCTGGTTCTACGAGCAGATAAAAGCCGGACAGCGCCGCGAGAAGGAGACTGCCATGCTTTCGGTGCAGACCGACAACATCCGTGATTACATCAGCGGTGCGGAGAGCCTGTACCGCGACATCCGCGCGATACGTCACGATATGCGCAATCACCTTGCAGTCCTCGAAAGCCTGCACGCGCGGGGCGAAAACGAGGCATTTGAAAGCTATCTCGCGGAGGCTCGGGAACGTATCGGTAGAGACAGCGGTATTGCAAGCGGCGACCCTGTGACCGATGTTATCCTGACCGAGAAGCAGTCCGAAGCCGCAAAGCATGGAATAACGTTCGACTGTGATTTTCACTATCCTGCGGACTTCTCCGGCGCTGCGCTGGATATGAGCATTATCCTCAACAACGC
>JAEEJW010000015.1 GCA_016282095.1 Ruminiclostridium sp.
CCGCCGCCGAAGGTGAATGCGCCTATCTTCAGAAAAACACAGAAAAGCTGAAACAGTGTGCCGGTTTTGCCCCTGTCCATTATTGATGACAGCCGTGGCTGCCGCAGGTGTGGGCTTCGCCCGGCTCATGTCCGTGGTGACCGCAATTCGCGTCGGTGATCTGCGTAAGAGTTCCCGCAAGATAAGCATTGACCGCCTCATCGGCAGAACCGCTGTTTCCTGCGTACAGCTCTATACCGCAGTCTGCGATTGCCGCCTGAGCGCCTCCGCCTATGCCTCCGCATATCAGCATATCGGCGCCGACGCTTTTCAGAAATCCCGCCAGCGCACCGTGTCCGGCTCCGTTCGTTCCGACCACTTCGCTGTTCTTCACGGCGCCGTCCTCGATATCATACAGTCTGAACTGTTCCGTGCGCCCGAAATGCTGAAATATTTCTCCGTTGTCATAAGTTACCGCTATTCTCATTGTCTCTTTTCCTTTCTCCGGTATATTGTCTGAAGATGCAAATTCCGCGACTCTGTAATTACCGCCTGAGATATTGAGCTGCTTGCCGTTGATCAGGCAATCCGCTATCTTGCGCCTCGCAGCATCGTATATAGCGGTCACGGTTGTACGCGCCACCTGCATCTGCGCGGCGCACTGCTCCTGTGAAAGCTGCATATAGTCAATAAGCCGTATCGTCTCATATTCATCGAGCGAGAGTGTTACCGTTTCAAAGCATCTTTCCTGCGGCGCAAACCGGCAGTATTCCGGAAATCCGCTTATCAGGCGTGTTTTTATCGGCCTGGGCATGACAGCACCTTCTTTCTGACAAATGTCAGTAATTATTATAGCACTGTTTATGACATTTGTCAATAACCGCGGATAATTTTACCGGCCTCACGGTCGGAAGCGGAGAGTTCTGTATGTAGAATTGTACTGTAAATTTCCGGCTGCGGGTTGATATAACTGTAATATTCTACCAGAGGTTGAAATGATAAACTTAAAATCACTTGAAATCAACCGTGAATTGTGATATAATAACGGCAGAAACGGAAAAGGAGATGTGAAAATGGAAAATACATTCGCGGCGAACCTCAGGCGCATACGCAAAGAACGCGGCATAACGCAGGAACAGCTTGCCGAAGCTGTCGGAGTATCTGCGCAGGCGGTATCGAAGTGGGAGATATCGGGCTACCCGGATGCCCAGCTGCTGCCTTCCATAGCAGATGCGCTCGGCATCACGATAGACGAGCTGTATGGGCGGACGCGCGAGGACAAGAGCATATACCTGCGCATGATAGAGCACATTCAGAGTATCCCTTACGACGAACGGCTGGTTGAAATGATAAAAATGTGCTATGCCATGCCGCAGTCTATGCTGGGTGTTCACGACTACACACCGATAGACCCGCATATTTACGCCGCCGAGGGCTGGTCGAATTACAGCCAGTACATCAACACCTCCGGTATGATGCAGATGCGCAACAACGCCAATCTCTTCTTTTTCCTGCTGATGCCGGAGCCGGAGAAGGGCTACGACGATGTGCTGCGGTATGACGAAAATATGGTGAAGCTGTTCCGGTTTCTGGCAGTCCCCAACGCGCTGCGGGCGGTGTATATGCTCATGGGGAGCGAGGATATGACCTTCTTCCGGAGCGATACCCTCACCGAAATACTCGGTATCTCAAAGAAAAACGCGCAGGAGATACTCGACGGAATGAGGGAAATGGGATTTATTTTCGAAACGGTGCTCAATGACGGGAAAAGTGAAGAGAAAATATACTATTTCAAGGTAGGCAATCTGTTCGTGGAGTTTCTGACCTTCACATGGCTTCTGCTCCATCAGCCGGAAAATTTCAACTACCAGTGGGACAACCGCGAGAGAAAAAGATTTTTCAGAAATGACACATATAAGGTGAAGAAAGATGACGAAAAAGCAAAAAAAGACTGACGAAAAGAGGAACCCGCTGCACAGGGAATACGGTCTCCTCAGTAATCTGAAGTGGCTGTTCGCGGCGATAAGGAAATATGACAGAACAATACTCGGAATAATGTGCCTCGGTATTGTATGTGCGCCGTTCATGAGCTATCTTTGGACATTCATTTCAAAGTTCATCATAGATATGATAACGGGTAATGGCGAACCGTCAGATCTGCTGGTGATGATGCTGATATTCACCTGCGTGCAGATAGCCGTGACCATGCTGAATTCCTTTCAGATATTTGAGGGATACAGGTTCATATCCCTGCGTTTCAGGATAATGCTTGAAAAGAACGTGAAGGTGATGGGCATCGATTTTCCGTGCCTTGAGGATCCTGACCTGATGGACTGCTATGAGAAGGCTTCACGCGCCTGCGACAACAATGACACAGGGATAGAAGGGCTTACAAGGCGCTCGTTCCAGTTCCTGCAATCGCTGGCGGTCACGACAGTCGGTATAGTCATACTGGGAACTCTGAATGTGTGGATCATGCTGGGGATCACGGTGCTGGCGGCGCTGAATTTCGCAGTGCGCAACGCTGCGAACAAGTGGGGCAAGGCGCATATATGGGATCCGCTGGCGAAGTGGTGGCGCAGGAACTGGTACATGGAGCATGAAGTCACGGATTTCACTTTTGCCAAGGAGGTGCGTCTGTTCGGGCTTAAGGACTGGCTCACGGAGAAGTACCGCATATTGCAGAAGGAGCGCTATGATGCGCAGGTGAAAAACGAAAAGCTGTGGTTCATAGTCGCTCTGACTTCGTCAATTATTACCCATGGCGTACAGTTCTTTGTGTATGTATATCTTATTTACGCAGTTTCTCACGGAGATGTGACTATCGGTAATTTCACACTTTATGTTGCGAGCTCCACTACGATGTTCAATTATCTGAACAATCTGCTGGGTGGTATTGCCGACCTGTTCGAGCGCAGCCGTCAGGTTGATGATTTCCGCAGCTTCATGGATTACAGCGGCGGAAGTGACCCCGATTCCGGCAAGGAACTCCCGGTCTTCGACAAATGGGATTTTGAGTTCCGGAACGTGTCGTTCAGATACCCGAAAGCCGAAAAGTATGCTCTCGAAAATCTGTCGCTGAAGCTGAAAGCAGGTGAGCGCCTTGCGGTAGTGGGGCTCAACGGTGCGGGGAAATCCACGTTCATAAAGCTGCTCCTGAGGCTGTATGAACCGACGGAGGGCGAGATACTCCTTAACGGAGTTAATATAAAGGAATACAGCAAGAGAAGCTATTTTAAAGCTTTCGCGCCGGTATTCCAGGACGTGGAGCTGTTCGCTTTCCCGCTTTCGGAGAATGTTTCCATGCAGTCCCCGGAAAACACGGACAGTGAGAAGGCAGAGAAATGCCTTATCGACGCGGGAATGGGCAGCAAGCTGAAAGAACTGCCGAAGGGCGTTTCCACGGAGATACTGAAAGTGATATACGATGACGGAACAGATCTCTCCGGCGGCGAGAAACAGAAGCTGGCGCTTGCCAGGGCGCTGTACAAGGACGCTCCGGTCGTTGTACTCGACGAGCCTACCGCAGCGCTGGATGCTCTCGCTGAAAGCAGACTGTACAACGATTTCGACAAGCTCATAGGCGGAAAAACAGCGGTATACATAAGTCACAGGCTCAGCTCCACGCAGTTCTGCAATAATGTTGCGATGTTCAGGGACGGGCATCTTGAGGAGTACGGAACACATGATGAACTTATGCATCATAATGGTGCTTACGCGGAAATGTTCCGTGTGCAGGCGCAGTATTATGTCGATGAAAAGGAGGCGGCAGTAAATGTCTGAAAAGAAGAAAAAGACGGACAGCAAGGTATTGCAGACCCTTAAATTCATGTTCGGGATAATGCTGCGCGAAAAACCCTGGTTTATCGTGATATATGTAATAATGGGGCTTGCGGGTGCGGTTTCGAGTGCAGCGGGTATCGTAATTCCGAAATTCGTGATAGACGAGCTTGTGGCAATGAGTGACGGGGATATACAGACCCACATCACGAATGCGGTGATATGGGCGGCAGCGTTTGCAGCGGTGCTTGTTCTTGCTGCGATCATCGCAGCGGCAGGAAACTATGTGCAGGATATACTGCGCGAATGGTTCAACGAGTACATCGACCTTAAACTTGCAGAACGTGCAATGGAAACGGACTTTCAGTACACCGAGGATCCGGACGCTCTCGACAAGCTGAACAAGGCAAAAGAGGGAATGAGCTGGTACAGCGGCGGCATAATGGGCGTTACGGATTCGGTCTATTATATCTTTCAGAATACGATCACAGCAGTGGCGGGAGCGGGGATAATCATTTTCACCTGCCCGTGGCTGCTGCCGGTCCAGCTTATTTCGCTGGCGCTGATAACACTGTTTCAGGCAAAGATAAACAAGATCGAGCAGGCGAGCTTTGTGGAGCTCTCAAAGTTCAACAGAATCTTCGGGTATGTTTTCTGGCATCTGGCAGATTTTCGCTTCGGCAAGGATATCCGGCTTTATGACAGTGCGGATATGATGAACCGGAAGGCAAAATTTTACTCGGATAAATTAATAGGTGTGTGGAAAAAAGAGTCTTACGACGAGCGCGGTTATCAGTGGAAAATGGATATAACAAACGCTCTTCGTGACGGGATAAGCTATGGATATATAGGCTGGCTCGCCCTTACGGGAGCTATTACGATAGGCGATCTGTCCATGTGCATAGGCGCAGCGGGAACACTTTACTTCTCGCTTAACGGCATTATTGACGGGATCCAGGGTATAATCAAGAAATGCGGCTACGCACACCGCTACATAGAATTCATGGATTACCCCGCGGCGATGCCTAAGGGAAACCACAGAGTGCCGGAAGGCCCTCATGTCATCGAGTTCCGGAATGTGTCGTTCAGATATCCGCGCACGGACAAGTGGGTGCTCCGCAATATTAATATCACCATAAAGCAGGGTGAACATCTGTCTGTTGTCGGGCTCAACGGCGCGGGCAAGACAACGTTCATAAAGCTGCTGTGCAGACTGTACGATGTCACCGAGGGCGAGATACTCATAGACGGGGTGAATATCAAGGAATACTCCGACGAAGAGTACAGAAAGCTGTTCGCGGTCGTATTTCAGGATTTCAGTCTTTTTGCTTTCAGTCTGCGTGAAAATATCGCTTTTTCCGACGATACGAAGAATGATCCAGCTATAAATGAGGTCATCGGAAAGTGCGGCCTTGCGGACGATGTCGGAAAGCTGTCCGACGGTCTCGGAACAATGATATACAAGAGTTTCGATGAGAACGGCACCGAGCTCTCAGGCGGTCAGAAGCAGAAGGCCGCTATAGCCCGGGCATTGTACAAGAACGCGCCTGTGGTGATACTCGACGAGCCGACAGCGGCGCTCGACCCTGTTGCCGAGTATGACATCTACCGACAGTTTGACACGCTTGTAGGCGGGAAAACTGCGGTATATATCTCGCATCGTCTGTCGAGCTGTAAATTCTGTGACCGGATAGCAGTGTTCGCGGACTGTACGATAAAGGAGTACGGCACTCATGCCGAGCTTGCGGACAAACCCGGCGGCATCTACGCGGAGATGTTTGCCGCCCAGGCACAGTATTATGTGGGGTAGAGAAATGCCGGCCGGCGGCAATATCCGGCTAAAACAGCATAATAGCGCAGTGTATTGACAAAATAAAGTAAATAGAGTATAATAATAAATAGCCCGCTGACCTGCGGACACTGAATTATGGAGGTAATCAATATGGCCGGACAAACCAAAAGCAATCATATCCTCGGGGAAAACCCGATAATCAGACGGCTTCAGAAAGTCACCGAGTATGGCAGCGAGAACGCCTGCACATACAGGGGTATATATGCGAAGCTCATCTACTTTGTACTCTGCACCGCGATAGGTGTGGGACTTTGCGTGTTCCTGAAGATGACAAACGGCTTCGGCGGTGAGATAGTATTCGACCAGCCGGTGTATGAGGACGGCGCAAATGTGGTGATCTACTCCAATGAGATCTTCTGGATAGGCGCTGCGGCTGTGATCTCGTTCATAGCTCCGCTACTGGCGGTGTTCATCAGACCCACGATACCCGTAACAGGCGCGCTTTTCTGCGCTTCGATAGGCTTCCTGCTGGCATGGGCAGCCACGACATTCGCGGATCAGTACCTTGCTCCGGTGCTTCTGGCTCTCGTTATAACACTGATGATCGTGTTCACAATGGGCTTCCTGTACGGAATGGG
Organism: Ruminiclostridium sp.; assembly: GCA_016282095.1. Classification (GTDB taxonomy): domain Bacteria; phylum Bacillota; class Clostridia; order Oscillospirales; family Ruminococcaceae; genus Ruminiclostridium_E. Next base: position 6,190 of record JAEEJW010000015.1, read on the forward strand.
TATCATAAAAGTTACACAGAAAATGAAGACTTTCATCATGACCGCGCTGATAACCGTGTGCCTTTCAAGCCTTCTCGTGTTCATAGGTTCGCTGATACCTTTCACAAGAGGGATCGTTCAGCAGCTCGCGGCGAACCCGGTCCTCTCTATCGGCGGCAGTGTGATAATGGTAATAGTCGGTACGCTCCTTCTGCTCGTTGATTTCGACACAATACGCGAAAGTGTGGAGAACGGCCTTCCGAAGAAATACGAATGGTATGCAGCCTACGGCCTCGCATTCAGCATTATCTGGCTGTATCTCAAGGTGCTCGATCTTATCCTCAAGATAATGAAAAAGGACTGATCGCAGATCGTGCTATCGCTATAATGACAGCTGAAAAAAGGCATTACCGGAATATCGGTAATGCCTTTTTTATTCGAGTGATCTTGTAAGGGAGAAGTTGAATGATATTATTCACGGACAGATTTAATCACTTAATCAGTGTCCGATTCGGTTTGGGAGCGGCGGTTCGCCGCATAGAAGGCGCAGCCGTGGCGGCCGGCGGATTTCATTTCATACAATGCTTCGTCGGCGTGCTTTATTGCCGTTTCGAGGTCGTCCTCATTACTTCCGAAGGAAACTCCCACGCTAATCGAAGTCTGCGGGAGACCGTCGCTGGTGTCGGCGAGCACATTGTTGATGTGGTCTATCTTGATTTTTATGAGCTGGCGTCGCTTCTCGTCCATGTGGAGCATGAACACGATGAATTCATCACCGCCCACACGGCAGATATAGTCCTCGCGGCGGAACGTGAAACGAAGCGAATCTGCGATCTTTTTCAGCACACCGTCTCCGGCAGCGTGTCCGTAGGTGTCGTTTATTTCCTTGAACTTATCCGCGTCGATGATAAGGACTGCCGTGGAGTGAAGGTCTATGCTCTCGCTCAGCAGCTCGAAGCCTGCGCGGTTGTAGAGGTCGGTAAGTTTGTCATGGGAAGCGTCATAATTCAGATGCTCGATGCTCTTCTGGAAAGCTTCATACATCTTGTTGTAGGTCTTTGCGAGGTATCGGAACTCGTAGGAGCCTATCACCGGTATCTTGCGGTTTTCTCTTATTCTCTGCACACCCTTGAGGATCGGGTTGATGCCAAGGTATGAAGTCAGCCAGAGCATTATTATCATTGCGACCGACTGCACTATCAGCAGGGTCTGTGTCATGATGAGATTGAACCGAAGCTGCTCATTGATGCGGGACTGGGCGCTGTGGGTATCATCTATCAGCGTGTTGATACAGCTCTCCATACCGCCGCGTATTGCCATTTTCTGCTCATAATATGCGCTGTCATGCACCATTTCCTGTGCGAGATGTATCTTTTCGTCCTTTGTCATCGAGGCGCACTCCTCGGGGAGCACGGCGTTGTTGACTTCGCTGTAGCCGGTGACGTAGCCGCAGGCTTCACAAATCAGCTTCATTGCGCGCATCTCGGTCTCCATGAGTTTTACCGAGCTTGTGAGAGCCGCATTGAGCTGCTCGAAGGCTGCCTTGTCCGGTGCCGAGGTGGACATCTTCTCAACAGCGTTCTCTCTGCGGCGGGCATTGTATGCTTCGTCAAAGTATGCCGTCATATCATCCTGCTCCAGTATGACCGTGAAGCGCTGTACGCGGTCTGTAAGCAGATCGGAGGCGTTCATAAGGCTCTCCGCGCTTTTCTGCAGCTCTATGTAGCTGTCTGTCGAGACAGACAGCTCCGAGTAAAGTGAAGACGAACTGAATGTGAAGAACAGCAGCAGACACATTATCACAAGTGTTATCAGTATCATCACAAGGTGAGCTGCTTTAAGCGAAACACCCTCTGATTTTACTTTCTTTATCGGGTTCATTTATATCTCCTCCATGATTTTGACATCTGTACCCGTGCAGAAATATGCTATATTATTTTACCTCATTTTTTATTTTTTGTCAAGTTTTTTCTCCGTTTATCCTTTAATTATTGGAAAAATAGCTGCCATAAGAAAAAGACTCCGGCAGAACGAACTGCCGGGGTCTTCCCGTGGCGGTCAGCCATGACTTTCAGTCACGGCGCCGAATTCTTCACGCAGGACGGGGTCTGCGTAATAGTGTCCCTGTATCATATCGCAGCCCATGCTGCAGAGCATATCGGCGGTCTCCTTGTCGTCCGCGCCCCCGGCTATGACTTCCAGCGGTATGGTGCGGAGCATCTTGATTATGCCGTCAAGAATCGCTCTGCCGCCTGCCGACGAAGCCGACGAAACGAGATTGCTGTCGAGCTTCACGGCCTTAATCGGCATATCGAGCAGGTGCTGCATATTGGAGTATCCGCGGCCGAAGCCTTCCAGCACTATGGTGTAGCCCTGTGCGGAGAGTTTTTTCAGGTTCTCGTCGAATACGCTGCTCATATTCTCATAGGCGGATTCTCTTATCTCAAAGGCTATACGTTCCGGCGGAACGCGGTGCTTATCGCGCAGCTGCCATATCGTGTCGGTGAGGTTCATCTGCATACAACGCAGCACAGACAGGCGGATATGCACGCGGGCGCCTCCGGCAGCGGCAAGCTCTTCGCTTCCGGCGAATGCGAAGGCTTCGTCCATTACAAGGTTTTCTAGTTTGTAAATGGTACCGTTTTCTTCCGCGGAACTGATAAGCAGTTCGGTGTCGATGCTGCCGTAGACTTCGTCGTTCAGCTCGATGACTGTCTCAACTGCCGGGGCATTCCCGCCGGACGCTGACATCATGGGCTGATATTTCACGGTGAGACTGCCGGAACTCATAGCGCGGTTGATTATCTCGTCTATGTGGGCTTCGGTGCTGTATTCGCGGCTGAGGATGAATGACGAGGCGCGGCTGAATACTTTACTGTAGTCGGTGAATCTGACGAAGTTATGACCGAAGCGAAGCAGCTCGTCAATGCTGTCTATCTCCTTCGGGAAGTCCACGGTGACGATCCGCACATCCGGAGCGGCGCCCTTTTCGAGTATCGGCGCACTGAGCGTCCGTACACGATCTCTTATCTCCGGAATGACCTGCACCGGGTTGTAGCTGTCGTCGTCGAGGGTGATGTAGAAGTTTCCGGGCGGTTCGAAGTAAAGCTCACAGGAGACTTTCTCCTTTCGTGAGCACAGGCGCACCTGATCGTCGATTATGTGGATATAGTCGTTGTAGGCGTTTTTCAGATAGACGCTCATCTCGGCGGCGTTGGTTATGCTTACTATCACTATGGTGAAGTTATGTCCGGTAACTTTTATCTTGCCTATCTCTTCACAGTATGACCGATAGCATTGAAGCCCGGTGTTTATGTCCACACGCTTCTCCGGACGCAGTACATAGCTGACGACGAACAGTATGGTCAGCGATGTGGCGAACGACTCCATAAGGTACTGCGACATGAAGAACTGCAACACGACTACCGCAAGATTTATCACATACATTGACATCATTGCAAGAAATTCGCCGGTGTCCATGGTCTTCTTGTTTATGATCAGATACAGCGTTCCGAACATGACATAGGTGAAGGCGAGGAAGTAGACCAAAACTATATGATCCCCGCGGGTATAGCCCGAGTCCGCAAGTACCCTGAATACCGCGCCTGTGCTCTCGTTTAAGGCCAGCATCACGAGTATGCCGATGTAGGGCAGACAGATCAGCAGTTTCATGCGCAGCTTGTGTATGCGGTACCATGTTTTTGTCATGGAAATGACGAAAAACGAGTATGTAAGCGTTACGCCGTTCCGGGAGATGAAATACAGATACTCGCAGATCTTCACCCAGAGGATATCGTTTGAGTTCAGCGGGGGAGGATATATGTAGGCGATCCTCTCGAATATCTCGCAGAGCGCGGCTACCAGCGCGAACACGGTGCCGAGAAGATACAGCCTGTCCGACCTTCCGAGAGTCATCCTGCGGTAGAGCGTTGTGCAGATAACGATAATGTATATCGGCACCGCGCATATATCAAAATAGATTATCTTGTCCATTATGCCTGTTTCCTTCCGAACAGCAGTCCGAAGGTGCCGGCGCCGCAGTTGGCGGAGATCGCCGGAGAAGCCTTCTTGAGATATATCTTCTCGAACTTCACATATTTCAGTGCCTCGGTCTTTATCTGTTCTATCTCCTCGTTGCTCATGCCGACATACGTTATAAACAGCGTACCGGTATCTATGGTCTCCGGCGCGCGCAGGGTATTGCGGATATAATCTCTGCGGGCCTTGTCAAGTCCGCCGACATAGAGCCGTCCGACTGTCATGGTACTGTTCTTCATAACGATCACCGGGTGTATCATGAAGGCCTTACAGAGCTTGTTTATGCGCTCGGAGAGCCTTCCGCTGCGGTAGAGGTACTCGGTGTTCTCAAGTATGAAGCTCGTCTGTATCCGGTCACGCATCTTTACAAGCTCGGCGCACAGCTCGTCGGGATCGGTTGAAGATTCGCTGTCGATCCGGGTCTTGGCTGCTATTGCCATAAGCCCCATACCGCTGGAAAGATGCCCGGAGTCTATCACGGTAACGTTGTAGAAAGCCAGAGCAGCTTCGCTTGCGTTGGCAAAACCGCTGCTGGAGCGCTTTGCCATAGCAATATGTATGATATGCTGGGCGCGTGAGAGCTGTCCGGCGAAGAAACGTTCATACTCCGCGACGCTTGGGCAGTCGCTTCTTGCGCTGAAGCCCTCGTCCTGCATACAGCGTATCAGAACGTCGCCGTCGGCCTCGATGCCGTCATCGAATTCACCGCTGTCGGTGTAGACTTTATATGGAAGAACCGGAATACCGAGCTGGGCGGCAAGATCGCCGGGCAGGTCTGATACGCTGTCCGTGGTGATGAGCAGAGGAACCTTGCGCACGGTTTCACGCACGGCGTTCCGGGTCCCGTATTTAGTCGCGCTGCCGCTCTTTATCTCCACTAACGCGGAAGGCAGAACATCAAGCAGTGCCGCTTCGAGAGCAGCTGTTTCCACAGGCTTCATAAGGTAGCCGTCGAATCCTTCGCGGCGGTAGAGCGCCTGATCGTCGCTTCCGGCGTTCGCCGTGAGCGCTATCACTGGCGTTTCGCGGCAGAAACCTCCGGACTGCGCGCGTATGGCGTGCAGGCACTCGATGCCGTTCATTCCCGGCATCAGATGATCCATGAGAATTGCGTCGTAATGCTTCTGAAGTGTGAGTTTCAGGCAGGCTTCGCCGCTGTCCGCGGTATCGGTCATGACCTTTGTGCCGCGAAGGAGCTTTTCGGCTACCAGCAGATTGGCGGAGTTGTCGTCGACTATAAGCACGCTGGCCTTCGGAGCCTCGAATATGTCGGTCGGGCGGGTCCCGGGTAAGCTGCCGCGGAAGTCTTCGATGCTGAACGTGCCGATGACGCTGTCGTCAACCGTCTCCTGCTCAATGCTCACCGCGAATACCGAGCCCTGCATATATATGCTGTTGACGGAGATCTCGCCGCCCAGCAGGTCAACGAGCTGCTTGACTATCGCCAGTCCGAGCCCGGTGCCTTCTATGTAGCGGTTCTTCTTTTCGTCAACACGCCTGAACGCGTCGAACAGGTACGGTATGTTTTCCTTGCGTATGCCTATGCCCGTGTCTTCCACAGAGTAAGTGACAAGCACCTTGTTTGTGCTGGTCCTGCGGCAGTGCACCGACAGGTTCACGCTGCCGGCGCTGGTGTATTTAACCGCGTTTCCCAGCAGGTTTATGATTATCTGCTTTATGCGTACTTCATCGGAGAGAAGCTGGGCGGGCATTGTCGGGTCAACGTCTATCTTGAATTCAAGGCCCTTGTCGCGCGCTCTCACCCATGTCATTCCGGCTATATCAGAGAGCATCTTGCCCACATCGTAAATGACGGGGACGATCTCCATTTTTCCGGACTCCATTTTCGACATATCGAGGATATCGTTTATCAGCGAGAGCAGCAGTTTCGACGCGGACTGTATATTGCGGGCATCGTCCGCTACCTCATCGGATATGTCCTCGCGCAGTATCATTTCGTTCAGGCCGATTATCGTGTTTATCGGTGTGCGTATCTCATGGCTCATGCTGGAGAAGAAACTGTTCTGTGAGCGGTTGAGTTCCTCGATCTGACGGCTCTTTTCCTCCGAGCGCTCCTTTTCTTTCCTGAGTACGCTTATCTCAAATCCCACCATAAGGGTGAGCACACCGCTGACAAATATCAGCGAAACGATAGAATCGATATAGGCTGTGCCGGTATCGTGGGTAATAACGGTATGCGGGAAGAAATAGGCTATCAGATAGCAGCCGACGGCCACAAGAGCTTCGATGGTCAGGAGGACGTATTTTTTTCTGCCGTAGACCAGCATACTTACGAACAGGGTAGAGAACACGAACCACACCGGCGATCCCCCGTTTATGCCTCCGCCTGTGAAGAACACCAGCGGCAGGAGCACAAGTATCACCAGCACAGATATTGTCGTGGAAACGGCGTCGAGTTTTTTCAGCTTTATTCCTGCCGTTACGAGCGCAAGGAACACGGCGAAGCCTATCCCGAGCAGGATGAGGTCCTCGGCACTCTCGCCTATGATGATGCCGACTATGATGTCGATGAGGATGACAGCAAGTCCGACTGCGGCGATGAGCAGGAACATACGTTCGTGCATCGTCCGGTTCTCGTCGCGTATAGCTGCTATCAGCTTCTTCATTCGTCCTCACCTCCCGGAGCAAATTCGAACACTTCGCCGTCATCTTCCGGCGTGAATTCCAGCGGCCCGTCATCTTCCGGCGTGAATTCCAGCGGCCCGTCATCTTCCGCAATTCCGCCGGTCTCTCCGGTAAACCCGGCTATCACATCCATGAGCCGGCTGTAGTTCTGCATGAACGCTTCATGCTCCGCCTGTATAAACGCGGTGTCGGTGTCCTTTGCAGCGGCTTCCAGAGCCTTTGCCGTTTCGGAGAGCTTCAGGGCTCCTATCATCTTCGATGTGCTCTTTATCGCGTGGACGCGTATGCCGTAGGCGCTCCAGTCCGCGCTGCCGTAATAGCTGTCCAGTTCATCGAGTTTATGACGGCGTTCCTTTGCATATTCGGACAGGAGCTCACGGTAGAAATCCTTATCGTTCTGGCAGTATCTGAGGCCTGTATCTATATCCACTCCGCAGGCGCGCAGTCCGTTGTAAGGATCATCGTCTGGGGCGGGTGCTTCGGTCTGTGATACAGTTACGGTTTTCGTGCTTTTTTTCTGCGGCTCGGTCTCGTAAGAGATCGCGGACTTCGGAAGGACGTGACGGAGCACGCGTTCGAGGTCAATGAGCTCAATGGGCTTCGGGATAAAGCCGTCGAAACCCTCCGACAGGAACATCTCCTTTGCGGAGCTGGCGGCGTTGGCAGTAAGGGCTACTATGCAGAGGTCCTTCCTGTTCTTCGCGGCATCGGCGCGGAGCCGTTTCATAGCTTCGACGCCGTCCATGCCGGGCATCATGTGATCCATGAATATTATGTCGTAATCGGCATCGGCGCACATTCTTATTGCTTCTTCGCCGCTGGGTGCAGTGCTTACGATCATTCCGTAGGTCTCGAATATACCCCTTGCGACCAGCAGGTTCATAGGCTCGTCATCGACCACAAGCGCTCTAACGCCGGGGCAGGTGAGCCGGCCGTTATCCGTGCCGGAGTCAACGCGGGAATAGTTGAGGAAGTTAGCCGCCTGGGCGCCGCAGAAGGGCTTCGGCAGAAGCGCGATATTGGCTCCGGTATCGCCGTTGTAGTCTCTGTCCTCCACGAGGACAACGTTTATATTACCGGTAAGTCCGTCAATGAGGTCCTTGTTCTGTAAATATTCACCGGTACCCACGAACAGGTGGGTCACGCTGTACGGAGAAGCGAGCAGCTCTTTAAGCTCCTCGGCGCTCTTGGTGTTGACGAAATTGACTCCGAGTCCGGTGCTCAGGTGCCCTATCATCTCCATGTAGAACTCCCTGACTTTAGGGTCCTTCGTTGTCATGAAGCTGAGGAAACCGGCCGCGTGGATGTTTTCTTTGTCGCCGACGGAGATGCACGGCGAGGGGTCGGCTACCTCCTGAGGTATGCTTACGCGCACGAGAGTGCCTTGTCCGGGCTTGCTGTCGATAAACATGAAGCCGCCCATGGCGCGCACGAACCCGTTGACTATCGGTATGCCGAGACCGAGGCCTCCGGCAGCCCGCGAACGTCCCGAGTCGGACTGGTAGAACTTGTCGAAGATATGTCCGAGTTCTTCGTCTGTCATTCCCACGCCCGTGTCGGTTATCTCAAAAACGAGATTCACGCCGTATTCACGCTTGCGGCAGGTGATATTTACATAGACTCCGCCGTTCCGTGTGAACTTGAAGCCGTTGGAGATCAGGTGACGCAAAATCTTTTTCAGCTTGCTGCCGTCGCCGATGAGCTCGGCCGGCACCTCCGGAGACAGGTCAACAACAAGGTCGGTGGTATCCCCGCCGGCGACGCGGAGCTGTGAGACGAGATCGTTCACGATAGAGTTTATCATGTATGTTTCACGGGTAACGGTGAGTTTTTTCGTATCTATTTCGGTGAGATCCATGATATCTTCGATGCGGCCCGCTATACGGTGGCCTGCCTCGGTTATCGAAGTCATTCTGTCCCGCACCTGCTCCGGTATCTCTTCTTTTTCCATTATAGCGGAGAGACCGAGTACGGCGTTGATAGGAGTTCTGATCTCATGGGAAACGTTGGCAAGGAAGTTGTTGGCGCTCTCGTTGTCTTTGAGTACCTCTTCTATCTTCTTCTTATACTGATCCTCTGTATTATGCTGCGCGGCGGACATCTTATCCGCTATCACGGCCGCGAGGATTATCAGTACGAAATGCCAGAGTACGCGTGTTATATTGCCGGGGGCGAGGACGAGGCCTGTCCCGTTTTCGGCGGAGCTGCTGAAATGCCTGTACAGCAGATGGAGTCCCATTCCGGCAGCACCGCCGAATACACCTGCCCGCACGAGACCTCTTTCTCCGGTCATGGAGAATATGAAAGCCATTATAACTACGATAGCAGTGCTGTCGTAGACGGTGTCTATGTTGACTGCGTAGTAGAATGACTCAAAGATCAGGAAACTGCCGTAAATGTAGATCCTGGCGCGCGCCGGCAGCTTTCCGGATATATGCAGGAGAACACAGGCGACTGCACCTGCGGCTATGACGGGGACCATCCATAGCTCCCAGTTCAGCATACGGTTGAGAATTATCAGGACGACCGAGAATATGGTCATCGTTATGAGTGTCAGCAGATGAGATATCGATGATATCTCCGTTGTTATGCGGCTGTTTTTCATATTTTTATCCTTCTCTCCGGAGCTTTGATGCCGGCAGCGCGGGGGTGTTATACCATGCCGGAGGTATTCTGCATGAACAGAACTTATTTTAATATTATATTATACCACATTTCTGCTTGACTTGCAATATAAATTTTTGCGTCAGCCCACAAAAAGCAGATACGGCATGACTCACCGGAAGCGGGTCTGCTGCCATAATGACGACCGTTGACATTATTTTGTCAAAAAATATTGATTTTTACGCTGTTATATGCTATTATAGTAATGCAGGGGGTGTTGTCCGTGGAATTCATAGGCGTTATATTCAGCAATCTTTTTGGTTTTGACCTTATCATATTCCTCGCGGCGATGCTTAACGGCGCTGTCCTGTATTTCCTGAAAAAGAACACGGACAGGCTGCGCGGTATGATGAACCGTACTATCTATGTCCCTCATTTCCACCTTTCGCGTCAGCAGGCTGACGAACATCTCGCAGCCCTGAATGAGGAAGAAGTCATGTCCGTGCACGGCGCTGTGGAAAGGCTCTATTCGCTGTACATAAATATCACCGGCATATTCCCGCTGCTCGGTATCCTCGGCACTGTGGTGTCGCTGCTGGGGCTGGTGGGCGATATGGACAACGTTACCGGTAATTTCTACGCGGCGCTCACATCTACGTTCTGGGGACTTGTATTCGCGATACTTTTCAAATTCCTTGACGGCACTGTGTCTCCGGAGATCGAGAACAACGACCGCAGCGTGCGCATATTCCTCGAACAGAACAGCAACGAGGATATAAAGGCCGCAAAGCCTTCGGCAGCGGCAGCCCAGTCCGAAGAAAAGCCCGAAGAGCTTGTACCCGACGAGGTGCAGGTGACGGAGATACTTGACGACGTGCCTGTCGGCGAAACAGCCGTCGCGGTGATAGAGGCGGAATCCGATGAAGAATAAAGGTATCGCCATAGAGCTGACAGCCCTGCTGGACGTTATCCTGATAATGCTTTTCTGGGTAATGATGAACATGGGGCGTGAAAACGAGCGGGTAAAGAATGAAGCCGCCGAACAGGCAGCCGCTTATGAACAGCGGACCGGGCAGCTCACGGACGAGCTGGAAACCGTGCGCGCGGATCATGAAAAGCTGCAGGCGGAGTTCGACCGCTACATATCCGAGAACAGTGAAATCATAGCCACCGCCAATCAGAAGGCGCTTGACGAGTTCGCCGAGGGACGCATGATAACGCTTAATCTGAGCTACGACGCGGTAGGGAAGCTGTTCATACTTGATGAGAACGGCGAACTGGGGCATACGCTTCTGGAAAGCCGTGAGAAAATAGCCGAAAGCATCGATAAGGTGCTCATAGAGTCCGGACTGGACAAGGACGACGTTATACTCTGTGCTCTGGTATATGACGGAGACCGCGCACTGTACAGCGACGTGAAACTGATAAATGCTGCTGCCGATGATGTGGGCAGAAAATACGACAATTTTTATTGTACCAACATCAACATATCACGCTGAAAAGGAGCAAAAAAATGGCAAAAGATCTTGAAAAGCAGAATCAGAAGCTTGAAAAACAGAACGCAAAACTGAAAAAGAAGAACAAAAGGGGCGGGATCATTATACTTATACTGCTCCTGATAATACTTATCCTGTTCGCGATAGTATTCCTTTTCGATCCGCTGGGCTTCGGTCACGGCATGGGAATACTCAAGGGGAACAGCACGTCCGCAGCTACGGACGGCACTTCACCCGCAGCTTCCGTTACGGCACAGACCGATTCAACAGCTGCCGAACCGGCTCCGACCTACATCGACGTAAAGGTCTCCGGAGGAACTCTCCTGTATAACGGTGCGGAGTCCACGGCAGACGAAATAGCGGCTGCCGCAAAGGCGGTTTCCGGCGATGTACTCGTCCGCATAACCGACGACAGCGCAACAATGAATTCCATGGCAGGTCTCACAGCAGCTCTCGACGCGGCAGGCATCAAGTACACCATTGAATGACAGGTGCAGACTGCTGTGCCAAAGCAGTCGGGCAACCTGCGTTTCTCCCGCAGGAACGGATAGATGCCGCGGAATTGCCCGCGCAGCTCTGATATTACGGAGAGATCCGGAAAATACAATGCCCCGTATCGCAGCGATACGGGGTATTTCTTTATCAGACCAGTGTTTCTCCTGTGCAGAAACCGTCGCCGGTACCGGTTATCCTGACGGTGACAATGTCGTGGCGTTTTGCGTCCGAGCCGTAAATGCGCACAGGCAGATAATTCGGCGCGAGGCCGGCGGCAAATTCCTCCGAGGTGCGCTTCTGGATCAGGATATCAAATGTCTTGCCGGCATTTTCACGCAGGAACCTCTCATAAACGCGGGCGGCGGCTTCCGACATTGCCGCGTAGCGCACGGCTTTGACCGGATCCGGGATATGGTCGCTGCGCTTCTCGGCGGCGGTGCCTTTCCGTATCGAGTAGGTAAAGACGTGAATCCGCGCGAAACCTGCGGTCTCCGCGAAATGCAGTGACTGTGCGAATTCCTCGTCAGTCTCACCCGCGAAGCCCACCATAATGTCTGTCGTGACTGCACATCCGGGAAAATACCTGCGGAGCCGTTCTGCTATGCGCAGGTATTCCGCAGTATCATAATGCCTGTTCATACGTTTCAGAGTTGCGTCACAGCCGCTCTGCAGCGACAGGTGAAAATGCGGGCAGAGCTTCGGGCAGGCGGCAAGCTCCTCCGCCACGCGCTCGTCGAGAAGTTCAGGCTCCAGCGACGACAGCCTGACGCGCACTATTCCATCCGGCTCCGAAGCTGCTTTTACAGCGTCCGCAAGCCCGAGACCGATATCCGAACCGTACCGGGACAGATTTATCCCCACCAGCACGATCTCCTTGTGACCGTTCGCTGCGCAGAGACGGGCTTCTTCCTTTATCGAATCTATCGGGCGTGAGCGTACACGTCCGCGGGTATAGGGTATGATGCAGTATGAGCAATAGCGGTCGCAGCCGTCCTCGACTTTGATGAAAGCCCGGGTGCGGTCGTCGGTAACGGCGCAGGGCAGCTCCTCATATTCACCGGGCAGGGAAAAGTCCGCGGAAGCGCAGCCATGTCTGAGATAACTGCGTATCAGCTCAGGTATCTTTCCGCGCGCCGCGGTGCCGCAGACGATATCCGCGCCGCAGCCTGCGGCTTCCTCCGGAAAAGCCTGCGGATAACAGCCCGTCAGCACGGTCAATGCTCCGTCACGCTTTGCCGAGCGCACGGCATGACGGGCTTTCTTGTCACCGTTTTCAGTGACCGAACAGGAGTTTATTATCACGATGTCGGCGCCGGAAGGGTTTTCGCAGGGCTCAAAGCCTGCGTCGTCCATGGCTGTGCCTATACCCGAACTTTCGTATTGATTGACTTTGCAACCGAATGTTATAATGGCATATTTCATAAAACGCTTACTCCAATATTGTAAGAAGTGCACAAATTCCGAAGCGCGGATTCGGAATTATAGCCAATAGTTCCGAAAATCTGATCAAACCCTTGACTTTCACGGAAAATCTGATAAAATATTATAAAAGGCAGGCAAGAGAAAGCCTGCTGCCGCGAAAGGAACGGTGATACCAATGATAAAATGCGTCATCAGGTTGGTTAGCATAGACGATGTGAAGGATTTCGTCAAGAAGGCAAATGAAGTGGATTATGATATAGATCTCTCCCTCGGCAAGTATACCGTGGATGCCAAATCCATCATGGGAATATTCAGCCTTGATTTGAGCCGGGAGATCGAAATGACGGTACACAGCGATGACACGGCGTTCCTTGATGAAGTTGCGGAGCATATAGTAAAGAGATAACCGGTGTGCGGAACAAAGGAAAGGACAAAGTTATGAAAGAATTTACAGTAAGAATAGAGACTATCGACGATGTAAAGAAATTCGTATCCACGGTAATGACGTTTGACTATGATATAGACATAGTTTCGGGCAGATACGCCGTTGACGCGAAGTCGATAATGGGCATCTTCAGCCTCGATCTCACCAAGGAGCTCAGGCTCGTCGTTCACAGTGACGACACTGCGGAGCTCGAAGCGGCGCTTGAACAGTTCATAGTAAAGTAAGCCGCCTTAATAATGCCAGGATCGCCCCCCGCAATCGCGGGGGGCTTTCTTTTTGCGCGGAGACGGCGCTCCCGGACGGTATGTTGCTGACTGCGAATGAATTGTCCACGCTCGCGCCGCGGGAAAATACGGCCGGGGGTATATCCTGCTGCCGGCGGCAGTTAAAAATTCGTCTTATAGAAATATTCCAGAGGAAGCCCGGATTCCTTTATTTTCCCGGCGTAATAGACGCCCACGAATCGATAATGCCACGGCTCGTAGATATAGCCGGTCACGTCCTCGTATTCTTTCGGATAGCGCATTATGAAGCCGTACTTATGGGCGTTCTCCGAGAGCCAGCGAAACTGTTCGGTGTTCTCGAAGTCGGCGGTGATATCATCGTGTGAATCCCACCAGTCCGGTGTAAGTATATCGAGGGCGAGACCTGCGTTATGCTCGCTTATGTATGGCCTTGCGATCTCTTTTTCGGCGCGTGCTTTTGCTTCCTTGCTCGTATAGCCCTCGTTCATCAGGCGCTTTATGTAGTTGTCAAGATTTTCCTGCTGCTTCTGTACGCTGCGGTATGCGGAGACCACTGTGAGGATTATACCCTCTGCTGCGGCGTCTTCGATCATTTGTTTTGCGTAGTCTACACAGCGCTCATCGAGCATGAAATCGCCCTGCACTTTTTCGAGACCTACCGTAAAATCAGTCCTGAGAGGGTTTTCTTCATTTATAAGATAGTAAGCCCACAGGTTATCGGCGCGTCTTTCCGAAGCTGATGGAGTACTTTCCTGCGCCATACGCAGCTTTACGGAGTCGGCGGGATACATCATGAACACGAAACGGACGCCGATAAACAGCAGATAGAATATCAGTGTTACCCAGACTATTGCCTGCGGTTTCATGTCGGCGTCCTCCTTTCTTCTTCATTGCGGCGAGCCGCCGCGCCCGATCCGGCGCGGTACCCGCGCGGTCAAACCGTCTGTTACATTCTGCTATGGGCGGCTTTCTGCCTCGCAGTCCGGAGTAGGCGTACTCATGAACAAATCTGCAAGGCGAAGCGATTTGTTTAGGGATCCAAACCCTTTTTAAAGGGGTTGGCCGCCGGAGGCACTCGAGCGTTAGCGACTCTCTTCTGAACTCGAGCGCAAGCGACTCTCAAGCACTCGAGCGTTAGCGACTCTCTTCTGAACTCGAGCGCAAGCGACTCTCAAGCACTCAAGCGTTAGCGACTCTCTTCACCAAAACAGGCATCAGCGGCGCTTCGGAGTCACTGTTCTGAGAATGAGCTTCAGTATCAGAGTTATTATCCACGCGAGGAAGAAGTAAATCACTGCTGTTGCTATCAGCGGGAAGAACGCTTCATACGTCCTGCTCCTGATAATGTCGCTCATCTTGGTCAGATCCTGAATAGCTATGTAGCCGACTATCGACGTGCTTTTCAGCAGCGATACTATCTCACCCCTGTATACCGGCAGAAAACGTACAGCAGCCTGCGGGAATATGAAACGGAAGAACGTCTGGTTCTCGCTGTAGCCGAGTGCGAGTGCGGCTTCGCGCTGCCCTCCGTCGATACTCTCTATGCCGGAGCGCATTATCTCCGAACCGTAGGCGCCGAAGTTAAGCGAGAAACCGATAACGGCTACCCACACTGCTTCAAGTCCGGACTTGCCGAATATCACATAATAGAGTATCATCAGCAGGACAACTATTGGCGTGCCCTGAAGCAGCTTGACATAGATGTCGGATATGATGTTCGCAAGTCTGCTTCCCGTGCGGCGGAACATACAGATCAGGAATGCCAGCAGGGAACCGGCTAAAGCAGACAGCACCGTTATCAGACAGGTTGTGCCGATACCTTCAAGTATCAGTTTCCAGCGATCCTCGCGGATGAAGTTCTTCTCGAAGCTGTCCGCTATTCCCTCGAAGAAGCCTGTCCGGTCGTCGGCAAGGGACGGTGATGAGTCCTTCGTTATACCGCCCGGAGCCAGGTCGGAAGCTCTTACCGCCAGGGTTATACCGCCCGAGTATATCGGATCGGAGAATGAGATGCTCTCCTGTCTTTCGGGGGTCACAGTGGTATTGCTTGCGAAGATGTCGTATAAGCCCGACGAGAGACCTGCCAGGCCGCCGGAAGTGTTCACCTGGTCATATTTGCAGTCGTAACCGTATCTGCGGCAGAACATGGTCAGAAGCTCCAGAGCGTAGCCGCTGAGCTCACCGTTCGTGATCATCGTGAACGGTGTATTTGTAGAAGTGACCGCGACATTAAGCGTGCCGTTTTCTCCCGTAAGACCCGAAAGGTCAACGTTAAGGCTTGCCGAGTCCGCGGTGAACCATTTCTTCTTCATTTCAGCGATGGTACCGTTCGCAGTGAGCTCTGACATCATCTCGTTGAACTGACTGCGCAAAGTTCTGCTTCTCTCTCCGGTTTTCTGAAAACCAAATGAGTAATTGTCTTCGCGGATAAGATCACTGAAGTATCCTATATCAGGCTGTTGAAGGTTTATTATGCGCAGAACGGGCTCGTCATACACGAAGCCGTCTATCTTGTCCTGACGCAGCGCCATGATCAGATCGCTTATGTTATCAAAATAGAAATAAGAGCTGTCCGGGAAGGTCTCAAGTGTGGGCTTTTCAAAGCTGGAACCTGTCACTATACCCAGCCGCTTGCCGTTGTAGGAGCTTAAATCGGGTATTCCGGTATCGGCGGCTTTTTGCACCATCATCACCACAGCGCCGCTAAGATAAGGTACAGAGAAATTAACGCTCTCCTTACGCTCATCGGTTATGACTATCTCGTTGCCGGCGAAGTCGTATATACCGGAAACCAGACCCGGTATCACGCCGGAAAAATCGGTGATCGTGATCTCTATGTTGTAGCCGTACTCACGGCAGAAGCGTATTGCAAGATCCGGGTCGATGCCGGCGGGTTTTCCGCTTACAAGGTACGAGCACGGCATCTCGTCACCCGAAGTCGCAAAGCGGAGCGTCCCGTTCTCGCCGGTCAGACCGGACATATCTGCGGGAGTGTCCCGGGCTTCCTTTGTGTTCCAGTAGGCAATGATCCCGTCAAGGGTACCGTCGGCTTTCAGTTTGGTCAGGAATTCGTCCATCTGTGCCCTGATGCGGTCACCTTCGGCAGACTTCGGGAATACCATGCCCACATCGAAGGTGCCCGCCTCTTCGTCCAGATAGGTGATGCCGGGGTTTTCGTCCATTAGCGCGTCGGTGCTTGCCTTTCCCAGCAGAAATGCGTCAACCTTGCCCGAATTCAGCGCCATTGTTAGATCGGGCAGCGAATTGAAGTAGCTTATGTCCGCCTTTGGGTAATGCTCCATGACAAAGCCTTCAAAAAGCGTTCCGGTGATTACGCCGATGTTTTTGTCGGCGTAGTCGGCAATCGTGCGGCTGTTTACAGCTGCGGGAGCGTCGCCTGTGTTTTCTTCCGTGTTATCCGGCAGTGTCAGCGCCAGTATTATGCCCACCGCTGCCAGAATAAGCACAACTATAATGATTATGTCTGTTTTAAAAGCTTTTTTCTTCATAATACCTTTTTGTTGTCACAATAATTTTGAAAGTCCGGTAGCGTTTATTATGTCAAGTACTTCAGGTCTGATATTGCGCAGGGAGAAGCCGTCTTTGATGCTGCGGGTATGCCTGAACAGTATCAGGAATGCTCTTATGCCGGCGGAAGAAATGTACGGACAGCCCGCCATATCAATCAATACAGGCAGTTCCGGCTGTTCCGCCGAATGAGCTTCATAGGCTTCTATCAGCTTCGGTGCCGACAGCGTGTCAAGACGCCCGTTCACATATATGCTGAGGACACCGCCGTTATTTTCTGTGGTGAGGCTGAACGTGCTTTTCTTTGCCGGTGCGGTACTGCCGGCACCGCGTGTTTTCGGCACCATCATCAGGAAATCGGTGCTTTCAAAAGCCGCCCGCATACTGTCGGGAATATCGAGGTCTTCTATATATCTATTGATGTCTGTCTCGCGGCAGTCAAGTCCGTAATGACCGAGGAATTCCTTCAGAGCATCGTGTTTCAGCGTCACGAAGCTGTTTTCGAACAGCAGACTGCGCCATTTTTCCGAAAGCTCGGAGCCTATCAGTTTCCGGACGGCCTGCTCATCGCTCCCGAGCAGGCGTTTCAGAATATATTCATATATATCGTGCTCGGCGGCGTCTCCGGTCAGCCACACTCCGCCGAACTCTTTCAGAAGCTCCGCGATATTCTCCGTTACGGTGCACATTTCATTTTCCGTGAGGTACATCATAAGTCCTTCGGTGACGATAAACAGCGGTCCTCCGCCGTTGAACAGCGCCCTGAGGGAGTTACGGTCGGTAAGGTCGGCGGCATGGTAGGTTATCGCTTCATCTGCTCCGTCGTTTCTGAGCATCGGACGGGTGACAGCATTCATCCGGTCGGCTATCGGGGGAAGGTCTATGCCGTAGTATCGTATGTAGCGATGATTCGCAAGAGAAAGTCCGCGCGGATTGAAGCCGCAGCCGAGATCAACGAACGTTGTCATTCTCATGGCATCGAATATCCTGTCGGAGATCTTGTTCCTTATCCATACAGCGGTCCCGTAGGCGGAGGAGAAGCGGTACAGTTCCTGTTCGCTGCTTCCGCCGGACTTTTTGTATTTGCGCTCGAAAAGCTCATCTTCATCTATCGCACGGAGCAGTTTTTCGGCATTCATGTCGCCTCTCGCTGCGCTGCTCATAAGCACCGCGCGGGCTGTAAACACTGTTGGGT
The DNA here is from genome assembly GCA_016282095.1 of Ruminiclostridium sp. Classification (GTDB taxonomy): domain Bacteria; phylum Bacillota; class Clostridia; order Oscillospirales; family Ruminococcaceae; genus Ruminiclostridium_E. The sequence goes on from JAEEJW010000015.1 coordinate 24,283, forward strand.
TCAGCTTCATGCTGAGATTATCGGTGATCGGATGTGGCATCGGACATTCCTCTTTTCCGGTGGGGCTTTCTGTGTATATCTCATTACATTATACCACAATGCTTATGATTTGTCAAAATAAAAATCCGGAAGAACGATCCCGGCTCCTGTATGCCTTTTTCCGGTACGGGAATGCTTTTTTCGGCGTCTGCCACTTGAAAAATACGCCGGGATATGATATAATTGCATTATTAAAATTTATCCGCCGCACGGAAGGAGCAAAACGATGAAAAAGACCGCTTACCGGAACATATTTGCCGAGCTCGGGAAGACCGACGAGGAGATAAACGCAAAGATCGCAGACGCCGTTCATGAGTTCTTTTACGGCGAGAACAGGCTGTATTATGAAACGGACGATGATATGGCGTACATAGAGGACACAGGCAACAACGACGCGCGTACCGAGGGTATGTCCTACGGCATGATGATGTGTGTCCAGCTTGATATGAAGCCGGAGTTTGACCGGCTTTGGAAGTGGTCAAAGAAATATATGTTCATGGCCGAAGGCGAAAACGAAGGATATTTCGCATGGTCATGCAGAGTTACCGGTGAGAAGAACGCCTACGGCCCGGCGCCCGACGGTGAGGAATTCTTCGCTATGGCGCTGTTCTTTGCGTCAGCCCGGTGGGGCGACGGAGAGGGGATCTTCAGCTACTCCCGCGAAGCCCGGGAACTGCTGCGCGCCTGCATACACAAAGGTGAGAACGGCCGGCCCGGCGCTCCGATGTGGAACCATGACAACAAGCTGATACTTTTCGGGCCCGGATGCGATTTCACCGACGCTTCTTACCACCTGCCGCACTTCTACACGCTGTTCGCGGAACGCGCTTATGAAGAAGATCGGGAATTTTGGGAAGCGGCGGTTGCCGCGAGCCGTGATTATCTTGCGAAGGCCTGCCTTCCTGTGAGCGGCATGAATCCCGA
>JAEEJW010000144.1 GCA_016282095.1 Ruminiclostridium sp.
GGCGCAACGCTCAAATATGCGGCACTTATCGCTACGACGAAGGACAGCACAGGCTTTGACCTCACTTATGAGAACTGCTCATATCTGAAAGGCAAGTCGAACCCGATTACCACGAACGGCAGCTTCACACTCGAATGGACGCGCTCGAACATCAAGGAAGGGCAGACCTGGTATGTGAGACCGTACTACAAGTACACGCTGAACGGCAAGACCTACAAGGCGTACGGTGATGTGATCGCGGTACAGCTTGTTGACGGAATGCTCGTCTGCGTGAATCCGATTACTCCTGTTCAGTAATAACACAGAATCCCCGCTGTAAGTGCGGGATTCGGAACGACAAAAGGCTCCGTATTGCAGTAAATGCAATACGGGGCCATTTTGCAGTAAACCGTATTTTCCGGAACTATGGCAGATATTTCCGGTTCACGCTTTTGTCCCTGTACTCCTTCGGGCTTACTCCGCAGTATTTCCGGAACGTTCTCGCAAAGTGGCTGTAACTGGAAAAGTGGAGAATGTCGGATATCGCGGAAAGCGTCAGATCCGATGATTCCAGCATATTCCGCGCGGTCTCGATGCGCTTGGTTATCACATATTCCGAGATGCTTAAACCCGTTTCGCGCCTGAAAAGCACCGAGAGATAGGACTCGTTCAGCTTCACCGAACCGGCAAGCTCCCTCACGGTTATTTTCTCATTCAGATGATTGTGGATATACTCGATGCAGCGGCTTATGTTCCTGGAGTAAAGAGCCGTCTTGCGGGCGGCGGCTACCTGCTTTGTGAAGTACTCGGTCATTTCAAGGTGCAGATCGTACAGTTCCTCATAGGTCTGCGCTCTGTCACAGCGCTGTATGAAAAGATCGCTGGCATTGTATGCTTTCTCGGCTTCCATGCCGCCTTCTATCGCCGCGCGTGTACACAGGGTGGCATGGCAGATGTTGAGATACAGCATATTCTTTACTCTGTCGTCGGAGAGATGCCCCACTTCTCCGGAATCCATTATCTTCTTTGTGGCTTCAAGAGAACGCAGGTCGCCGCTGCGCAGATACTCAAACTGCCGCATATCATCATCGTAGCGGTGGTGGTGGAAGTTGTTCTCGCGGTTCATATATTCGCGGTAGACTATCCGCTTGTCCATTGAATCCTTCATTCTGACTCACCTCTTACCTTATAATAGCACATTTCCGGAATTCAGTCAATAATTATGCCGGAAAAACAATAAAAATACTGTACATATTCCCGGAATAGTGCTATTATAATACCCTGAAAGAAGGAATGTTCATGAGATCATCTACACTGAAAATGACAGAGGGCAGCATACTCCGAAATCTGATAATGTTCGCTGTTCCGATACTTATAGGAAATATATTCCAGCAGCTCTACAACGTCGCCGATACCGCTATAATCGGCAATATCCTTGGTGACAGGGCATTTGCGGCAGTCGGGGCAGCGGCTCCCGTTTCCGGTCTGATTATAGGATTCGCGGGAGGGCTTACAAACGGCTTTGCGGTGATAATCGCGCGATTCTTCGGGGCGAATGATACGGAGCGGCTGAAAAAGGCAGTTGCGCTGACCTATGTGCTGTCTGCGGTCATCGCGCTTGTGCTGACAGTCATAAGCCTTCTGACCCTGCACCCGCTTATGGCGGCGCTTCAGACTCCGGACGAGATAATCGCGGACACGGAGAGTTATATGGGCGTGATCCTGCTGTTCTCATGCGTGACTATTGCGTACAATATGCTTGCGGGAATGATGAGGGCTGTGGGCAATACGAGAGCTCCGCTGTACTTTCTGATAATATCCGTGTTCGTGAATATTGCGCTTGACTTCCTGTTCGTCAGCGGCTTCGGAATGGGTGTGGCGGGTGCCGCGTACGCTACCGTCATTTCGCAGGCAGTTTCGGTCTGCTTATGCTTTGTCTATGCCGTGAAGAAGTGCGGATTCCTGGTCTTTGACCGTTCATATTTCGAGATGAACAGGAACCTTCTCGCAGACCTGAGCATGACGGGACTTTCAATGGGGCTGATGTATGCCATAGTTTCTGTCGGTTCGGTCATTTTACAGGGAGCCGTGAATTCCCTCGGAACCGCAACGATAACGGCTCATACTGCGGCAAGGAAGATAGACGACATCTTCATGATAACTCTCGGTACTATCTCAATGGCTTCCTCCACCTTCGCAAGCCAGAACTACGGCGCGGGAAATATCGACCGTGTGAAGACCGGCATAAAGTACAGCATATTCCTCGCCTTCGGCTGGAGCGCGTTCTCTGTGCTTTGCGCGGTGCTGTTCCGGGTGCCGCTGATATCCGCGCTTACAGGTACCGCAGACGAGACTGTCATTGAAACGGCCTCACAGTACATCATAATCAACATCTCGTTCTATTTCGTTCTCGGTATCCTGCTCGTACTCCGCAGCAGCCTTCAGGGCGTAGGCAGAAAGCTGGTCCCCGTATGCGGCAGCGGCATAGAGCTGATAATGAAAGTCATAGCCGCCGCGGTGGTGGCGCCTCAGCTGGGCTACTTCGGCATCTGCATACTTGAGCCCGCTATATGGACTGTCTGCGCGGTAATCGTGCTGATAGATTATGCCGTATTCATCAGGAAAGCGGAGGCCGAGCACGGCATACTCGGCAGCAGGCGCGTTTCCAAAAGGAACGCGGTGTGAACGGACGAGAGGCGGGTATATCAGTTGTTTTTAAACCCATACAGGGTGGTGTTTATCCGGTCTGTCAGCAAAATCAGCTCATCGTTATCGGGCGTTACGGCTTCGAGCCGCCGCAATTCATAAAGGACCTGCGTGAGCAGATCCTTTAGTGCTTTATATGTGCGGGGATTTCCGTTGACCGTTATCCTGCGCTGAAGGACGCGGGAAGTGATGTAGTCCTGTTTGCTGAGACCCGATATCTTTACGAACATATCCAGCAGATCAGCCTCCTGAGGGGACATACGGAACGATACTACCTTATTTCTCCAGCGGTTTCTGCTGTCTGTCCTTCTCTGTGTCATCGGCATTGCTCCTTTCCGTTTCGAGTACAGCGGCCATATTCTCCTGTTCGGACGGGAACATATGGGCATAGCGGAAGGTGATATCCACGCTTTCATGCCCGACGCGGGAACCTATGGCTACTGCGGAGAACCCCTTGTTTATCAGCAGTGATATATGGCTGTGCCGGAGGTCGTGGATCCGTATCTTCCTGACTCCCGACTTCCTGCAGCCCCGCGTCATCTCTCTGTGCAGGTAGGTCTTTGTGAACAGAAACAGGCGGGTGTCGTCCTCCAGTCCGTAGACAGAATTGAAGAACTCCGCCATTTCCTCACAAAGGAAATCCGGCATTACAATGGTGCGTATACTTTTTTCCGTTTTCGGCGGGGTGATGATATCACGCTTGTCGAAGCGCTGCAGGGACTTTGTGACCGATACGGTTCTTCGTTCAAGATCGAAGTCGGATCTCGTAAGCGCAAGCAGCTCGCCTACACGCAGTCCGCACCAGTAAAGTATCTCAAACGCGTAGTAGGATATGGGCTTGTCCATTATCGCCTCAGCAAATTTCAGATATTCTTCCTTTGTCCAGAACTGCATCTCCGAAGACTGTTTCTTCCCGATACTGCCCACCTTTGCTGCGGGATTGCTTTTCAGATCATAGTATCTGACCGCGTGGTTGAAAATAGCTGACAGCTGATTGTGTATAGACCGCAGGTAGGTCTGGGAAAAGTGTTTTCCGTTGGTATCTATGGCGTTCATCATTTCGTTCTGCCAGCGCATTACGTCCCGGGGAGTTATCTCATTTACGGGCATATCCCCGAAATAAGGTATCAGCTTCTCGTCGATGATGTTGTTCTTCATTCGCCATGTATTCTCACGGATACGGCTGCCGACATCGCTGCGGTATATTTCTGTGAAGGCTCTGAACGGCATATCCAGACTGGACCTTTGTTTCAGCTTTTCGATCCGTTCATACTCCAGTGCTTCTCTTCTGGTAGCGAAGCCGCGCTTGGTGCGCTGGACGGAAGAACCGTCCGGCGCAGTCTGATAGAAGCGCGCTGTCCATGTACCTGTCTTCATGTCACGATACGCGGGCATTATCCCTCACCTCGCTTTCCGGAAATCCGTAGAACTTCTCCGCGAAAAACTTTCTGTTGACGCGTCCGGTCACTGTGAGATAACCTTTCGCTTCAAGCTCCGCATTTAGTGTACGAATTATGCGGTACGCGGTTTGCGTTGAGACTCCGAGCGTTTCCGCTACTTCGTCTGCCGTCATGAGCAGTTTAACTTGTGTCATGATTATTCCTCCTTTGATTTAAGCCCCGGCGGTGCAGCCGGGGGATTATTTTCGTATATATGATATATAATTCGCAATTCTGACTATTGCGCATCGGTTTTGTTCTCTACGTCTGCGATGATCGGATAGCCGATATACCCTTCTTCGGAAGCGAGATGTCCGTTCGCCGCGAACGAATACCGCGGTAAGGCTTTAAGCTGCTGCCGCCACTCGGTGTCAGTCTCGTGTATGCCGAAACGGCTTCGGGTCGCGGCATCGTCTTCGGGCGTGAACGAGATGAAAGTATCGCAGAGTTTGAGGGTTTCTTTGATATTGCGCGCATCAACAGCCGTGAGGAATTGGGATGCGAGGAAAGTGATGAAGCCGTGCTTCCTGCCTTGCCGAAGCACCAGCTTCGACAGGGGAGCGTTCTGATTCAGGTTGAAGTCCTGGACCTCGTCGACGATCAGCAGGCAAGGCTCCGGGTTATTCCCGCGTTTGAATTCGAACAGCTCCCGTATGACTTTGTCCGAATTGCGCTCGTCTGCGACGCTGAAGCAGTCGTCACCGGTGACGATGTAAGTGATAGTCCTGTCCTGAATGATCTCGCGGAAATCAAGTCCGGTCCTGTCCGGGTTGAGTGAATGCAGTTTAGCACCGATGCTGTCGACGCTTTCATCGTCGCCGAGCTTATCCCGGATATAATCGGCTGCTTCGGAGCAGGAACCGAAAACGGTCTCGTCATCATCGAAAAGCGACAGAGTGACGATTTCGTCCGCGGTGAAGAAATCTTTCGCCATTTCAGCTACGATCTGTCGGATCGCTTTATGCAGGTCTCCGGAGGACAGGTTGTTGACCTGCCGGATCGTTGCACCGGGCAGAGTATGGTGCGGCTGATGTATGCAGAGGAAAATAACCGGAATGCCAATACCGGCCGCTTCTTTAGCCGACGCTTCAAGGAAATATGTCTTGCCCGAACCCGGAATGCCGTCGATATAGGTGTTCGCGTTGTCTTTTCCCAGACGGTCACGAAGCGCATAATAAACGGGTTTTCCGAAGCTGTAGCCTATTCTGAATCGTATTTCGGGATAGCTGTCGTTAAAGCCATCGCCGCCGGGCATTACGGCTCCGAGAGGGCATACAGCCCGCTTCAGAATGTTGTATGCCCTGACAAGGTGACCGCTCCGGAGCGCCGTTGTCTTTTGCAGACGGTCGCCGGGGA
>JAEEJW010000145.1 GCA_016282095.1 Ruminiclostridium sp.
GGCTTACCTGAAAAAACTTATAGAAATGTACGACAACAGCGAATCGGGAACGGGCGCGTCCGAGGTGCGGCATGACCGCCGCGACCACGATTACTACGACCCGTACACCAAAAAGAAAAAGCTATGAGCGGCAGAACATCATACGCGGCGGCGGAGCTGAAAGCCATGCTGCCGTATCTGCTGGTATTCAACGCTGCCGCGGTGATAGTCGCGGTCTGCGTCGGGCTGGGCTTTGGCTTTGAGTGGCAGGTGTACACGGGGCTCATCACGGGGAACGTGCTGATGACCGCGAATTTCCTGCTTATCGGTGTTACGGCGGACAAGATAATCAGAATGAAGGACTTCCGCAAGGGCAAGCAGCTCGGGTCGGTGTCCTACGCGCTGCGCTACATCGGGATATTCGTTATACTTGCGGGGCTGCTGACAGTTAAGGTCATAAACCCCGTGGCGGCGGTGATACCGCTGTTCTATCCGAAAATATACTACACGTTTTTCTATATACGTTCCGAAAAAGGGGAGAACGACGCGGAATGACGCGTGCGCTCCCGCAAAGGAGGACAAACAGGCATGACAGACAGCATGATACTTATGGCGGAGGAAGCTGCCGAGAGGACGTTCACCATAGACGGTCCGCTTAAATCCATTACTTTCCAGTTTCTGGGCAAGGAGTGGGTGATCGCGGAATCCGTGGTCACACAATGGGTGGTCATGGTGGTACTCGCGGTGCTCTTTTTTATACTCGGCCGCAACCTGAAGCTGAAGCCCGAAGGGCGCAGGCAGGTGATCGCGGAGTGGATAGTGGGCTTCTTTACCGGCTATGTTGAAACATCCATGGGACAGAAGTACAAGCGCGGCTACGGCCCGTACATAGGCGCTCTGTTCTGCTTCATCATACTTTCGTGTCTTATGGGGCTGTTCGGACTGCGGAACCCGACGTCGGACGTTTCCGTCACGGCTTCCTGGGGCATCATAACGTTCGTGCTGGTACTGTACACGAAGATAAAGACAGGCGGCTTCAAGGGCTATATGAAGAGCTTCATCGAGCCTATGCCGTTCATGCTGCCGTTCAACATCATCGGCGACTTTGCGAACCCGGTGGCGCAGGCGCTGCGTCTTTTCGGCAACAACGTTTCGGGCATGGTAATCGGCGGACTTGTATACTTTGCGCTGGGCAGCTTCGCGATATTTGTACCTGCGGTGCTCTCGCTGTACTTTGATCTTTTCTCGGCTGTCATCCAGTCGTACATATTCGTAACTCTCACCATGTCATACGTTGCCATGGCTGACATGGAGGAGTAGAAAAAAAGAATAGTGAATAGTGAATAATGAATAATGAAAAATTGTGGTGTTCGCTCCGCGAACGATTTTGAACTGCAAACGGAGAAGGGACCTTCACATACCGGCATTATTCTGATATATCGCCGAAGGCGATACCACAACTATTCACTGTTCACTATTCATCATTCATTATTCACTCTTTCCGTTCCTCTGAGGCAGGGGCCTCTGAAATAAAAAAGTAATCTTACCCACTGAATCAAGCGGGTTGAAAGGACAGGTAAATTTATGGACAATTTAGGATTTGTATTGGGCGCATCGGCAATAGGTGCAGGTCTGGCAATGATCGCAGGTCTCGGCCCCGGTATCGGCGAAGGCTACTGCGGCGGCAAGGCAGTTGAAGCTATCGGCAGACAGCCGGAAGCATCGGGCGCGATCACAAGACAGATGATCATAGGCGACGCGCTTGCCGAGACAACAGGTCTTTACTCCCTGATCGTGGCACTTCTTCTTATGTATGCTAACCCCTTTGTCGGACAGATCAAGTAACGAGGGCATAGCATAAATAGGGGAAGGAGCTCTGAAAATGGGTATTACACTGTCAGCAGGCGAGACCCTGCAGCTGGTGAACATAAACACCGATACTATCATTTTCACGCTTATCAACACCCTGATAATCTTCCTGATATACAGGTTCTTCCTGCATAAGCCGGTAATGAAGATACTGGACGAGAGGAAGGAAAAGATAGCAGGCGAGATGAAGGCCGCCGAGGACGCGCAGGCAGAGGCGGAGGCAATGAAGCAGGAATACTTCGACAAGCTGAAGGAGTCCCGCGAGGAAGCCGCGCAGATCGTCTCCGCAGCCGTTAAGCGTGCGGGCGAGCGTGAAAATCAGATACTGGCCGAGGCTCAGCAGGAAGCTGCCGATATGAAGAAGAAGGCAGAAGAAAGCATCGAGCTGGAAAAGAAGAAGGCCATCAACGAGATCAAGGACCAGATCTCCGATATCGTCATCATGGCGAGCGAGAAGGTCTGCGAAAAGGAGATCTCGAAGTCCGACAACGAGGCGCTTATCAATAAGTTCATAGCCGAGGTCGGAAACGAATAAACCCCGAAAGGAAAGATCATTATGGCAGGCTCGGTAGAAAAGACCTACGGCGACGCGCTGTTTGAGCTTATCCTCGAGGAAAGACCCGCCGGGCTCACCGAGACAAAGGCCGAGCTTGAGGCGGTAAGTTCGATAATTTCGGGCGTTCCCGAGCTTATTAAGCTGTCAAAAACGCCTACCGTCGAAAAAGACGAGAAACTCGGCATAATCGAGGACGCCTTCGCAGGCAGGCTCTCGGAGTATGTCTACAACTTCATAAGAGTGCTCACCGAAGCGGGAAGGCTCGAAGACCTCGGGCGCATCACAAAGTACTTCGGTCAGCGCTGCAACGACTACCTCGGCATAGCGGAGATCACCGTGGTGACCTGCGAACCGCTTTCGGCAGAGGCAAAAGCCGCGCTTTCCGCCAAAATGGCAAAGGTGCTGGGCAAGAAGATAGTCATGAAGGAAGAGACCGACAAGTCGATAATCGGCGGCATCGTCGTAAAGAACGGCAACACAACGCTGGACGGAAGCGTGAAGGCAAAGCTCCGTGCTTTGAGAACGGATATCGGCAGCATAATGTGCTGACCTCCGCCGTCATACACAACAGATATCCTCCCGCTGAAAACGGGATGAAAGGAAAGACGAGAATATGGAATTACGCCCTGATGAAATAACAGGTATCATAAAGTCCAGGATCAAGTCGTTCGACTCAAAGATCACTCTCACCGATACGGGTACGGTAGTCACCGTCGGAGACGGTATCGTGCGTATCCACGGACTCGAGAACTGCATGATAAACGAGCTTCTCGAATTCGACAACGGCGTGCAGTGCATGGCGCTGAACCTTGAGCAGGATTTTGTGGGCGCGGTAATGCTCGGATCGGACGCCGACATAAAAGAGGGCTCCAACGTAAAAAGAACGGGCAAGATCATATCCGTGCCCGTAGGCGACGCCCTGCTCGGAAGAGTTGTCAACGCCCTCGGCGAGCCCATCGACGGCAAGGGCCCGATCCTCTCCGACGAATACCGCCCCGTAGAGCGCATCGCGCCCGGCATCATCACCAGAAAGTCCGTTGATACCCCGCTCCAGACAGGTATCAAGGCGATCGACTCGATGATACCGATAGGCCGCGGACAGCGTGAGCTTATCATCGGCGACAGACAGACGGGTAAGACCGCTATCGCCGTGGACACCATAATCAACCAGAGAGACACCGATGTACTGTGCATCTATGTCGCTATCGGACAGAAGGCTTCTACCGTCGCTTCGGTAGTTGAACAGCTCGTGAACGCGGGAGCAATGGACTACACAATAGTAGTATCCGCTACCGCCGCAGAGCTCGCTCCGCTCCAGTACATAGCCCCCTACGCAGGCTGCGCTATGGGTGAGTACTTCATGGAGAAGGGCAAGGACGCACTCATCATCTACGACGATCTCTCCAAGCACGCCGTCGCTTACAGAGCGATGTCGCTGCTCCTGAAGCGCCCGCCGGGACGTGAAGCGTACCCCGGTGACGTATTCTACCTGCATTCGAGACTGCTCGAGCGCGCCGCTAACCTCAACGAGGACTACGGCGGAGGCTCCCTTACAGCTCTCCCGATCATCGAGACGCAGGCAGGCGACGTTTCGGCGTATATCCCCACCAACGTAATTTCGATCACAGACGGTCAGATATTCCTTGAGACCGAGCTCTTCAACTCCGGTATCAGACCCGCCGTAAACCCCGGCATCTCGGTTTCCCGTGTCGGCGGCTCGGCGCAGATAAAGGCGATGAAGAAGGTTTCCGGCTCGCTGAAACTCGAATATTCGCAGTACAGAGAGTTACAGGCGTTCTCGCAGTTCGGCTCCGATCTGGACGCGGATACCAAGGCTCGTCTGGCAAAGGGCGAACGTATCGTCGGCGTGCTCAAGCAGCCGCAGTCGTCCCCGATCTCCGTTGAGAACCAGATAATTATAATTTTCGCGGTAATCAACGATTATCTGAAGAATGTTCCCGTCGATAAGATACCCGAGTATGAGAAGGAGCTCTTCGAGCACATGGCGAACGATCACGCGGATATCATCGACGATATAAAGAAGACAAAAGTGATCTCCCCGGACAACGAGGAAAAGCTCAGAGCAGTACTCAAAAACTTCGGAGAGAGATTCTGAGTATCCTGAATGAACGAAAGGAGTAAACTATGAGCAGAGCAGCTTTGGTTTTAAGTATAGTTTCGCTCAGCCTCACGGCTATCCTCGCCGCAGCAGCGGTATTTATGGCTCTCACCAAGAAAGTCGTATATATCGAAAGCGGCAACTAATGTACCAATATCAGGTATTGATGCAATTTGCTCCTGCACGCCATTCGGTTCACTTCTCACTCTGTAAAGAGCGGTAAACCGGAAGGGGTACGGGGGGCTGTTTCGCGGCACTATGCCGTGAGAAGGTCTTGAAACGCCGCATAACGCGGCGGTAAAAAGGCCTTCGGGAAAGCTCCCCGCGGAGCGTGAAAGGAATGAAGTAAATGGCTTCGGGCAATATGAAGGACATCAAGCGCCGCATAAAGAGCGTAAGTTCGACACGACAGATAACAAAGGCTATGGAGCTGGTCGCGTCCTCAAAACTGCGCAGAGCAAAGCAGCGCTCGGAAAACGGACGTCCTTACTTTGAAGCACAGTATGAGCTTCTCGCCAAGATCGCCTCGGTCAAGAAGGATTTCAGCACCGTATTCACCGAGCCCCGCGAGATCCATAACCGTCTGTTCATCGTCATTATGGGTGACAGAGGGCTTGCGGGAGGCTTCAACTCGAATATCATAAAGGCAGTCACCGCCGAACACGCGAATGACCCCGAAAAGCCGAAGATAATCGCCATAGGCAGAAAAGCCGTTGATTATTTCGACAAGCACGGCTATGAGCTGGTGGGCAGATACCCGTACTTTGCGGAGAAAGCCAAGACCGCCGACTGCATGGACATCGCGCAGCTGGCCGGAGACCTGTTCGCTGTGGGCGAAGTCGATGAGGTGCTGCTGTTCTACACGGCCTTCGTTTCGCCGCTGGTACAGACACCCGAGCACTGCAAGCTCCTGCCGATAAGCAACATCGGCACAGGCACAGGCGATGACCTCGGGCTCATCAACTATGACCCCTCCCCCGAGGCGGTGTTCGACAGAGTAGTACCAAAGTTCCTGATGAGTATGATAAGCTGCGCGGCAGTGGAGTCCTTCGCCTCCGAACAGGGCGCAAGGCGCACAGCTATGGAGAACGCAACCGACAACGCCGACGAGATGATATCGAGCCTGTCGCTGCTCTATAACCGCGCCCGTCAGGAAAAGATCACCAACGAGATAACCGAAATCGTATCCGGCGCGAACGCGCTGAATTAAAGACCGTTGTCTGCGGTGAACGCTTCGGGTGTTTCTGCGGACAGCACGGCAAAAAAATACCGCATTACAGATGACCGGCGGCTCGCCGGATGCGGCACGAAAGGAATCAGGCAAAATGGCTGAAAAAAACATAGGCACGGTCGTTCAGATCATCGGCGCGGTACTTGATATCCGCTTTGCTGCGGACTCGCTGCCCAATCTGAAGAACGCCATTGAAATCGACAATAACGGAGAGCGCCTTGTGGTGGAAGTCGCACAGCATATCGGTGACGATATCGTGCGCTGCATCGCTATGGGCAGCACTGACGGTCTCGTAAGAGGCAAACAGGCTGTCGATACCGGCAAGTCCATTACCGTTCCCGTCGGCAAGGAAACTCTCGGAAGAATATTCAATCTTCTCGGTGAGCCTGTCGATAACCTCCCCGCACCCGAGACCGAGGAGCGCTGGGAGATACACAGAGAACCCCCGTCTTATGAGGAGCAGGCCGCTACCAACCAGATACTCGAAACGGGCATCAAGGTAGTCGATCTTATCGCGCCTTACCTCAAGGGCGGAAAGATAGGACTCTTCGGCGGCGCGGGCGTCGGCAAGACTGTCCTCATCATGGAGCTTATCAACAACGTTGCCAAGCAGCACGGCGGCCTGTCCGTATTTACGGGTGTCGGCGAACGTACCCGTGAGGGCAACGACCTCTATAACGAGATGAAGGAATCCGGCGTTATCAACAAGACCGCCCTGGTGTACGGTCAGATGAACGAACCGCCGGGAGCAAGAATGAGAGTAGGTCTTTCGGGACTTACCATGGCGGAATACTTCCGTGACCGTGAGGGTCAGGACGTTCTGCTCTTCATCGACAACATATTCAGATTCACACAGGCAGGCTCGGAAGTTTCCGCTCTGCTGGGACGTATGCCCTCCGCCGTTGGTTACCAGCCTACGCTGGCCACCGAAATGGGCGCTCTCCAGGAGCGTATCACTTCCACGAACAAGGGCTCCATCACATCGGTTCAGGCCGTTTACGTTCCTGCCGATGACCTTACCGACCCGGCTCCTGCCACTACATTCGCCCACCTCGACGCAAAGACGGTTCTTTCCCGTAACATAGCGTCCATGGGTATCTACCCCGCAGTTGACCCGCTGGATTCCAGCTCCCGCATCCTCACCCCCGAGATCGTCGGTCAGGAGCATTACGAGGTTGCGCGTGCCGTTCAGGCTACGCTCCAGCGCTATAACGAGCTTCAGGATATCATCGCGATCCTCGGTATGGACGAACTCGACGAGAACGATAAGCTCATCGTTTCCCGCGCCAGAAAGATACAGCGTTTCCTCTCCCAGCCGTTCAGCGTTGCGGAGCAGTTCACCGGTATGCAGGGCAAGTACGTCCCGATCAAGGAAACTATCAGAGGCTTCAAGGAGATCATCGAAGGCAGACACGACGACCTTCCCGAGTCGGCTTTCCTCTTTGTCGGAACAATTGACGAAGCCGTGGAAAAAGCCAAGTCCGTAAAGTGAAAGGGGGAGCCTGAATGACCCCGTTCAAATTGCAGATCATCACTCCCGACGGCATATTCTTCGACGGCATGACTGAAAACGTCATTGTCCGCACCACAGTCGGGGATAAGGGCATACTCGCTCACCACGAGCCCTACGTTGCCGCTATCACGATCAGCAAGTTCAAGGTGAAGATCAACGGTGAGTTCCGCTACGGAGCTATCTCCTCCGGCGTAATCGAAGTCGGTAAGGATAAAACCGTTATCCTCGCCCAGTCCTGCGAGTGGGCGGATGAGATCGATGTTGACCGCGCCGTCAGAGCCAAGGAAGTCGCCGAAGAGCGTATCGGCCATTACGAAAAGACCAATGACCGCAAAAACCTCGATATCGCTGAGTTCAAACTCAAAAGAGCCCTCAACCGTATCGACGCCGCGAAGATTATCAAGTAGCCGCTGACGCTTGAGTGTGAAGAGAGTCGCTGACGCTTGAGTGTTTGAGAGTCGCTCGCGCTTGAGTGAGAAGAGAGTCGCTTGCGCTTGAGTGCCTCCGGCGGCCAACCCCTTTAAAAAGGGTTTGGATCCCTAAACAAATCGCTTCGCCTTGCAGATTCGGTAATGTGTACCACTTTTGCAAACTACCAAAAGAGGCAGTGCCGAAGGGGTCAAGGGGGCGAACGGAAAGCCCCCTTGGAGAAAGCAGAATATACCGGCTGCGAGACTGAAAAGTAAAAAAATAACTGCTCCTGTTTATTGATAATAGGAGCAGTTTTATTTTATGCCTGAAAAAGTTAAATAATTTATGTATTGATTTTATCACAATAATATGTTATAATGTGTCATAGAAATTACCGGCTGCGAGGCACAGACTATAAAAATCAGATAATATGAAGTGACCCCTCTTGCAAAGCGTGGATTACTCTGCTAAAATAAAAGTGAAAGAAATCAGCCGAGATACCA
>JAEEJW010000146.1 GCA_016282095.1 Ruminiclostridium sp.
CGAGGATCAGCTCGTCATGCTGGAATCCCAGGTGCGTTACTTCCGCGACATTGACCTGACGGACTACAACGCCATGCGTGACCGTATAATGCAGACCAAGGGTATCGGGGCATTCAAGAACATAGGCGTCACCAATACCACCGGCGCGACGATAAACTATAACGGCAAGTCCTCCGGCAATATCATGCTGACCGACTATTTCAAGGAAGTCATGCAGGGCAAGGACGCAATATCGCAGAGCACCTATATCGACGAAGACGGCGACGAGGTGCTTGTCCTTGCGGTGCCGATAATTACGGACGGCAAGGTCGTCGGCACGGTATACGGTACATTTACCAAGGATATCCTCAACAAGCTCGTTGAGACCGTTAACTTCGGTGAGAAGAGCGCCAACGTACTTTTCGATGATGACGGGACCGTGGTCGCCTATACCCCCGACACAGGCTTCATAGGCCCGACCGACGGTAATCTGTATGCCATGATAGGTTTCGAAGCCCGTACCAGCGGCGAAACGATACACAGATATACGAAGGACGGCACGGATATGATAGCCGCCCTGACCTCCATAGGCGTGCACGGCTGGCGTTTTGCCACACTTCTTCCGAGTTCGGTCATAACGGACGTTTCTTCGACAATAGGCCGTTATGTCGGCTATACTGTCTTTGCCGTGGCTGTGGCATTCATGCTGCTGCTGGGCTCGATACTGCTGCTGATGAAGAATCTTGATTCCGCGAAGAAGGATAAAGAGCGTATCACAACGGAGCTGGGCATTGCAGCGAAGATACAGGCGGATATGCTGCCCACGGACTTCCCGGTGCGGGACGATCTCGCGCTTTATGCGTCAATGACTCCGGCCAAGGAGGTCGGCGGCGACTTTTACGACTTCTTCTTCGTTGACGATGACCATATAGCGCTGGTCATGGCGGACGTTGCGGGCAAAGGCGTTCCGGCATCGCTGTTCATGTCGATTTCGAAGGTGGTGCTCCGCAATCAGGTAATGGCGGGCGGCACACCCGGCGAGATACTCGGAACGGTAAACAATACCCTCTGCAGGAACAACGGCGCAGGCCTGTTCGTTACGGTATGGCTCGGCATACTCGACCTGAACACGGGTGAGATAGCCTGCTCGAACGCCGGTCACGAATATCCCGCGGTCAGCAGGGGCGGCAAGGGCTTTGAGATAATAAAATGCGACAATTGCCCGCCTCTTGCGGCAATGGAGGATATGCCGTATGACGACGATAAGATAGTGCTCCGGCCCGGAGACAGCCTTTTCCTCTACACCGACGGTGTTCCCGAGGCCAAGAACGGCGAGGGGGCGCGCTTCGGAATGGAAGCTATGACGGCAGTGCTGAACGAAGGCGTTTCGCTTACGCCCGAAGAGCTGCTTAAAGCGCTCAGATCGCGTATCGACAGCTTTGTCGGCAGCTTAGCCCCGTTTGACGACGTAACGATGATGTGCCTGACCTACAAGGGCAGAAAGTAACAGAAGTGAACTCTCCTGACCCGGAAGTCTCCAGAGCGGGGGAGTTTTTTCTGTGCTTCCGGCAATCTGAAGAAGAAAAGAATACAAAATTATTGCCCGGAAGCACTCATTTTAGTCGAAAAACACAATTTTTGATAATATTATCGTCAAAAAATGAATAGACAAAAGGTGAATATAGTGATATAATTAAGAAAAAACTGCAATGGGAGGTTTACCATGAAAAAGTTACATAAAACACTGGCCGGTGCGCTTGCTCTCGTGAGCGTGATCTCCGCAGCATCCTGCAACAGCGGAAGCGCGGAAAGACCCGCTTCGACCACAGCGGCCGGTACTTCCGACACAGCAGCCACAACGACCGTGACCACCACCGAGGTAGTTACGAATGATACGGACGCTGCTGTCCAGGAACTTGCGTCCGCCACCGAGGTAGACGCAGACCTCAAGCCCCAGAAGAAGATCAAGTGGCTCTCCTGGTGGGCGATCGACGAGACTTCCGCTGAGTCCGAGCTCTTCAAGGCAAACTACGGTATCCCGGAAGAGGGCAGCAAGGACTACGGCGAAGAATTCGCAGACAAGATCTTCGTTTACACGACAGTCGATTATCAGTCCCGTTACGACAAGCTGGGCAAGATGATCGCAGCAGGCGACTCGCCCGATATGTTCGAGTTCGAGATCGGCTACTTCCCGCTGTCCGCGTACAAGGGAATGTTCCAGAGCATCGACGGCATCATCGACACCAACACTGAAGAATGGGCCGGCACCCGTGAGGCTATGGATAAGTTCATGTGGGGCGGCAAGAACTATACGCCTATCATCTCCGAGGGCGTTGCGGCACTCTGGTATTACAGAAGAAGCGTAGTTCAGGAAGCGGGTCTCCCCGATCCTTATGAGCTCTACAAGGCAGGCGAGTGGGACTGGGACGCAATGCTCGACATGGCTGACAAGTTCCAGCAGTCCGGCGAGAAAAAGTACCTCTGCGACGGCTGGTATATCCAGAAACAGATCGTACTTACCACCGGTGTGCCGGTAGTAAGCCTTGAGAACGGCAAGCTCGTCAACAACATGAACAACTCCAACATCGAGCGCGCTATGGACGTGGTTTCCAAGCTCTGCGCTGAGGGCTACGGCTATCCGAAGGTAGAGAACAACTGGTCGCTGAACGAAAAGCTCTGGACAGCAGGCGACATTCTGTTCTTCGTTGACGGCAAGTGGTGGTTCCAGGGCAACGGCCACAAGTATGTAAAGAAGTTCAACTGGGATACAGATGATGTATTCTTCGTACCTGCTCCCCGTGATCCCAAGGCCGATGCTTACTATCAGGAAATGAAGACCGACCCGTTCATGCTCGTTGCAGGTTCCGACAACCTCGATTCCTACAAGGCATGGATCAAGTGCAACCTCATCGCTTCCAAGGATCCCGATATCCGCGCTGCGGCAAGAGAGAAGCTCAAGAGAGACGAGGAATGGACAGATGAGATGCTCGACTTCATCGACGAACTCGAAAGAGGCGGCAGCCTTAAGGGCGTCTATGAATTCAAGAACGGTATAAGCACCGCCTGCGCTAACTCCGACGGTTCTTCGCCTACCGATAAGATCATCAACGAACCGTACAACTCCGTTGAT
This sequence comes from Ruminiclostridium sp., assembly GCA_016282095.1. GTDB lineage: Bacteria > Bacillota > Clostridia > Oscillospirales > Ruminococcaceae > Ruminiclostridium_E. The sequence goes on from JAEEJW010000146.1 coordinate 3,110, forward strand.
AACACCTACGCAGGTCTGCGCGCCGAGAACGAGGGCGAGATCAAGGCGGCTATCGACGAACTCAACGCGTCAGTTTCATAAACTCCATAGATATATGACCCTCCCGCGGCTGTCGGTATATCCGGCGGCCGCGGCTCTTTTTTGCGAAAAGACAGGCCGCGGTATTGACTTTATGAGCGGAACTGTGCTATAATATTTTTAAGAATACGTTCCGTTTTGCGGGATAACAGGGGAGGGTCTTTATGCAGGAAAAGGATAAGATGCACACGGGTAAGCTATATCTTCCCGGTGACGAGGAAATAATGGATTATCAGATCAAGTGCCTCGAGCTGCTCTATGATTACAACGAGACGCGCCCGAGCGAGTATGCTAAGCGTGAAGCCCTTCTCAAGACCATGTTCGCGGAGATAGGCGAGGGCTGCTATATCGAGCCGCCCCTGCATTCGAATTTCGGCGGGGCGCACTGCCACTTCGGGAACAACGTCTACGCGAACTTCAACCTTACGCTGGTGGACGACACTCATATCTATGTGGGCAGCAACACCATGTTCGGTCCCAATGTCATCATAGCGACAGCCGGACACCCCATCGAGCCGTCCCTTCGCCTTGACGTGTACCAGTTCAATATACCAGTGCATATCGGCAAGAACTGCTGGATAGGCGCCGGAGCGGTGATACTTCCCGGAGTCACCATAGGCGACAATACCGTTATCGGCGCTGGAAGCGTAGTTACGCATGACATACCCGCAGGCGTTGTGGCTTTCGGAAATCCGTGCATGATACAGCGCGAGATCGGCGGCCATGACCGTGAGTTCTATTTCAAGAACAAGAAGATACAGAAGTCCATAAGAAAGAAGTATGACCTTCTCGACTGAGCGTTTTTCAGGCTCTCCCGTGCCTTAGTTGGTGGGAAATTTTATTTACAATACTCTAGTACAGGTGAGATTTTTGAATGGCAGCAGGCAATTATTCCTGTATAAAATAAATATCCAATATCCACAACTTAAGCGAAAAATTTAAATTCACGTTTCTGTCTCCCACCCGCCTCCGGCGGGGTGGAACAGAAACAGAAATTTTCTTAAGTTGTAGATAGTGAATAAATATCCGCACATGAATAGCTAATGATTAAGAAATGGAATTCCGCCCATGAAAAAAACTATCTCTATCTTATTGATGATAATTGTCCTCTGGCTTATGTCTGTATGTTCTTCTGCCATTGATATATCTAGACTTCCACTTGTTCCGAACAGAAACTGTGATTATATGCAGATCGAAAAAAATATCAATCTTAAAGCTAATTTAGTAATAAATGAAAGCGATATTTTGGTTATACCCAAAGGCAAAAAAATAGTTTTAAATGGCAACAATAGTATTACCGTAAATGGGAAACTATATATCGAACACGGAGGAAATCTTATTGTCAATTCTGGTACGCTTATACTGAATAAAGGGGCAACTGTACTCTCCAATGGAAGTATTAATATTAGAGATAATGGGACATTGAAAATGTTGCCTAATGCAAATTTTACTGTTTTACCCGAGGGGATTTTATTATTAGATGGGCAATTAGATGCAGATCTTAAAACTTCAAATATTGAATGCCTAGGCAATTATGTGGGGCAGCATCAGGGTGTTAAAGCCGAAATAATTAGTGCAGTAAGTTTTGTAACTACAGCATATAACGAAAAATTAGAAGGCTTTGCTTCTTATGAGCGCGATGCTGCGCAGAATTTATTCCCAAAAGAGATATTAATTAACAAAAGCCAGAAAAGACCTATAGGCGGGGTAATAACAACAGTAAGGTTTTTTTGTAGCAACGGTCAAATCCTAGAAGTAGTATTATATGGTAGTCTTAGTGGCTACAATAGCGTATTGATGAATGGAATTATTTTTATAAAATAAATACGCAATAGCAAGAAATCCTATTTCGGCTTTAACCATCAATCAAAATACTGCAACATACAACTACTACAACCACGAACAATACCGACGAGCCGAAGATAGAGGGCGGCAGCGGCGCTTCCGGTTGGAGCAATATCGCGTCCGAGATAAGCAAGACTTCCGAAGGCAGCAGCGTGACCGTCGATATGGCAGGAACAACGACGCTTCCGAAGTCGATGCTTGACGCTGTCAATCCGCACACGGGAGTGCCGGTAGCAAGTCTCACAATTATGGCAATCTCTGGACTGACGGTTGTAACAACGAGAAAGAGAAAGAAGAAGTAAAAAATAACCGCATGGAGCATATTGCTCTACGCGGTTATTGTGTTTTTGTAACAATAGTGCTGTGACCTGCCTGTTTGATTAACTTTGAAAAACTTCTTTGGTACGCCCCACCTTTCCGTGCGGGGGAGCTTTTTTGCGCAATTTTTGATACCGTCACGACAATAAATGTGTAGAAACAAGGCGGATAAGATGCTATAATAAAATCATAGCCTATATATGAAATCTGCAGGAGGAGAACCATGAAGAAACCGATCATCACAACTGTCGCTCTGCTGCTGGTTCTTGCACTCTCGTCCTGTTCCGGCAGCGGGACGGAATCTCCCGCAGCTGAAACCACAGTAACAACTACTGCGGCGGCTGCCGTGACCGAAGCGATCACCGAAGAGATGAAGAACGAAACGGAAGAAGTATCGGAGATCCCCTCGATAACCGAGGATTTCACCGGCGGCGAGACAGTCGGCGTGAAGCGCGGTTCGGCTGTACTGAGCGTTGTGGACGACGCAGCGGCGCGGAACGGCAGGGCTCTCTTCATCGAAGGCCGCAAGGAATCGTGGAACGGTGCGGATTACAAGGCTGAACTCTTCCGCGGGAACGAGATCGAAGTAAAGGGCTCGTTCAGAAGCGCGAACAAGGCGGTAAGAGTTTCCATTCAGTTCAACGTTCGCGGCAATACCACCTACAATATGGTGTTTGCCGTAAACACCAATGACAGCTCATACACCTCGGGGAGCGGCAAGTACACTATCCCGGCCTCTGCCGAGCGCATCATCGTATATATCGAGAGCGACGAACTCAAGGATATATACTGCGACAGCTTCTCGGTGAATGTCTGCGGCGATTACACATACTACGAGGAGGCAGCCGAAGCGCTGTTCGCGAACACCTCGGATTATCCGTCGCTGCGTGACACTTATGCGGATCTGTTCCGCATCGGAATGGCAGTATCGCCCACCGTGCTGGCAAAGCCCGAATACGCGGAGCTTATAAAGGCACAGTGCAGCAGCGTTACCCTGGAAAATAACATGAAGCCCGATGCCATGCTCGACTACGGCACCAGCATTTCAGATCCGGACAAGTATCAGGAAGCCCCTGCGATGAAATTCTCGCATCTGAACTATGAGCTTGGCTTTGCACGCGACAACGGCATGACCGTCCGCGGACATACCCTCGTGTGGCATTCGCAGACTCCCGAATGGCTCTTCTACAAGGATTACAACAAGAACGGCGAGCTTGCGGACAGAGAACTCATGCTGAAGCGTATGGAAAACTACATTAAAGGTATGATGGAGTGGACGACCGAAAATTACCCGGGACTCATAAGCGCGTGGGATGTCGTCAATGAGGCAGCCGCCGACGAGGGCGGAATGAGAAAGAGCCTCTGGTATCAGACGATCGGAGAGGATTATATACAGAAGGCATTCGAATACGCGAGAAAATACGCTCCCGAGGGCGTGAAGCTGTTCTATAATGATTACAATTCCTATCAGAAGCAGAAGCAGGAGGATATCCTGAGCTTCCTGAAGCCTGTGGCCGAAGCCGGTAACATGGACGGCATGGGTATGCAGTCGCATATCGGCACATACATGGGCGTAAATGAGTATATGCTGGCGCTGAAGCGCTATGCCGAAGAACTCGGCGTTGAGATACACGTTACCGAGCTCGATATCGGAGCAGACAGGTCCGATGACTGGGAAGATAAACAGGGCAAGTATTTCAGCCGCTTCATGAAGAAGCTCATCTCGCTGAGAAAAGACGGCGTGCCCATCACCAGCCTCACCCTCTGGGGCGTCTCGGATTCCCTTTCGTGGAAAGCCTCCGATCGTCCGCTGGTGTTCCGTGACGATCTCTCCCGCAAGCCCGCTTTCGATGCTATGATAAACGCAGTCTCTGCTACGGACGGAGAATAAGCGGTCGCTGGCGCTCGAGAACGGGAACAAGCGGTCGCTGACGCTTGAGAACGGGAACAAGTGGTCGCTGGCGCTTGAGAACGGGAACAAGCGGTCGCTGACGCTCGAGTGCCTCCGGCGGCCAGCCCTTTGAAAAGGGCTGGACCCTAAACTGAAACGCTTCGCCTTGCAGATCCGTTAAACAGTACGCTCTGACCAATACAGAGCGACAGCACAGTCAACGTATGCTTTTCTTCATTTTTGTTTCACTATACAGAAATACCCCCATGTCCGTCCTCCGCGGATGTGGGGATATTTCTTTCTATTTGTAGATTTTCCTGCCGTGAATGTCCGGTATTCCGGACTTTCTGAAAAAGTAGGTGTTTATCACATCGCGCCAGTTCCCGCTGTTCGCAAGCTGAAGCTCAAACCTGCGCAGACATTCATCATAGATATCGGCAGGGATATGAGGTTTCAGGGACTTCCATTCCCCAAGCAGCCATGCCGCCTGTTCCGCGCCATCAAAATGACTGTCGTAGATGTGCTGTATAACGGTCTTTCCGCTGTGCAGAACGTGGGTATACGGAACATGATGAAAGAATAGCAGCAGCTCGTCAGGGCAGGTATCTGTATTCTCGTATATACGGGCGTTCTCCGCGTCGTACTGGGCAGTATAGCCCGTGCCGGTGGCTTCCGTGCGGTCAGCGCCTATTCCGTCACGGTCGGCGTAGTGGTAGGTACCCCAGCGGGAATACTCGTAGCCGTCCACGTCCACGCCGTAGTGATAGTGCGGCACCACCATCCAGCCCACTCCCAGCGGTGAAGTGTAGCTTTCATAGATGTTCCGTGAGCGCAGGAGCATTGAAACTATTCTGCCGACGGCTCCGGCGTCCGTTGTCACGGAAGAACGCACCCACTCGGCGGCTATCTGTTCCGCGGACAGGGTCGTATCGTACATCAGTCTGCCGAAGCCGTACAGGTTCGCTCCCGCAAGAGGGCTGCCCGTGAGGAATCTGCCGTCTCCGGTGTTGGAAACTCCCGCCGCGCCCAGCACCCGGTCTTTTACCTGACCGCTGTGGGTATCGAAATCCAGACATTCCTTCCACATGGGAACGAGGTAGCAGAGATCTGTCTGCTGACCCGTGTATTCCTGCGTTATCTGGAACTCCGCGAGCATATTCGTTCGTCCGAGAGCCCCGAACAGCGGCGACACGGGTTCGCGTATCTGGAAGTCCATAGGGCCGTTCTTGATCTGCAAATACACATTGTCCGCGAATTTTCCGTCCAGCGGAACGAAATTGTCATACGCCGCCTTGGCGCGGTCGGTGCTGCGGTCACGCCAGTCGGTGTGGCAGTTATAGACGAAGCATCGCCATATAACAATGCCGCCGAAGGGTGCGAGGGCTTCGGCAAGCATATTCGCGCCGTCGGCATGATCTCTTCCGTAAGTGAACGGACCGGGGCGGCCCTCGGAATCCGCCTTGACCAGAAAACCGCCGAAGTCCGGTATATGCCGGTATATGTTCTCCGCGGTGTTCTTCCACCAATCCCGCACCGTGTCATCGAGTGGGTCGGCGGTACCGAGCCCTCCTGCCTGTATCGGAGCGGCGAAATTTACGGAGAGGAACAGCTTTATTCCATAGTCGGCGAATATGCCGGCGATACGGGCAAGACAGTCAGAATATCTGTCGGTGATGAAAAGGGTCTCGGTAGCGTGGACATTGACGTTGTTGATACAAACCGCGTTTATCCCGACTGAAGACATCAGCCGGGCGTAATCGGTGAGCGTTTCCGTATCATCGGTGATCTGTCCGTCCCGGAAGAAGAACGAACCGCCCGAATACCCGCGCTCGATACTGCTGTCGGCGTTGTCCCAGTGGTTTATCATGCGCAGGGAAGAAGCGGGCTTTTCGCTGACCTTCAGCTCCCTGGCCGTATAGCCGCCCGAAGCGAGTATAAGGAACCGGAAGACTCCGTAAAGCGTCCCGCAGCCGTCGCCGCCGGATATAACGATCTCATTCTCCGTGACTGTGATACGATAGCCGCCCGCGCCGAGTTCCTTGTCGGCGGTGAGGGCGAACCCGCGGCCTGTACGGCTGTCGGTCACTTCCATGCCGGAAAAGCGGCATAGTTCCCGCAGGGCTGTCCGCGTTACCCTGTCGTTGCTGTCGGCGCAGACCGATGTGAAGTATCCCCGCCACGGTTCCGGAAGCACGCTGCCCTCTGCCGGCAGCCAGCATTTGTATAAACCGCTCATATCAGACCTCCACGGCTATGCGGAACGGCGAAACGGGTATGCCCGTGTCGTCCCGGAGCACGACGGCTTCCGGTGCATTCTTCCATTCGCAGCGCACCTTTGAGGGGTGCTTGTCTGCCGCGAATGTCAGCAGGATGCCGCCGTCCGTCATTACGGCGCTTTCCGGGCGTGTGATGCCGTCCGCGGAGCAGAGATCGAATGCTCCGGCAGCGTTGTCCGCGAGCCGAACGCGGGAATTGTCCGTGAAGCCGAGCAGGATCCTGCCAGGGCCGGTATAAACCGTTTTTTCGCAGCGGACCGCAGGCCTTACGTCCGGGTCATTGTACAGCAGGCGCATAGCGCAGAGAGCAAGGCGTCTGCCGACTTCCTTCTTGTTGCGCGGGTGCAGGTCGTTATCCTCGCCCGCGTCTATTGTCACAGCCATGTCCGTTCCCGGGACGGCGAGGCATTCAAGCTGCGCCTGCCGGAGCTCTGCCCACGAATCGGAGCCGCCTGCGAACGGATCGTCGAAGTTGCAGAGCTGGGTAGTGATAACGGGTATATCATATCCGTATCTTTCACGGAAATAACCGACCATTTTCCGGAACAGGAACGTATATCTGTCGGGGTGATTGCAGTTGGACTCGCCCTGATACCACAGCAGGGCACGGGCTTTGATCCTGAATGCGGGTTCGGTCATAGCTCCGTACACGCCCAGCGGCAGTCCCGGGAAGAATGTGGCGCCCTTTTCGTGAGGGATTTTCGCGGCTATCGCGTATTCCCACCTGCCGGAAAGGTCAATGAGCGTTCCGCCGAGTTTCAGGCAGTAGTCCTTGCCTTTTGTGAAACAGCCGCAGCCGCACTGCACATCAACGCAGACGTGTACGGTGTTGGTGCCGTGTTTCAGCGTGCCGGCGGATACGGGGTATATGCGCGGCGGGTACATATAGGTCGTTTCACCGGTAAATGTGCCGTTCACATAAGTCCTGTCGGCATCGGTCACAGTGCCGAGTATCAGCACCGCGTCCGAAAGGTCGGTACCGGCGGGTATCTTAAAGCTGCGGCGGAACCATATCCTGCCGCAGAAGCCCCTGAGTTCATCGGTGTCGTTGAAAGCGAAAGGCACAGTACATTCCGTGAAGCTGACAGTATCACCGAATACCCTGTCCGATACCGTGTCGAGGCTGTCGAGCTTCTTTGTCCGCTGTATGCCGCGTTCCGTATCTTCGGCAGTAACGCGCTCCATGTAACCGTCGGCGGTGCATTCTTTCAGAAAGTCGTCATACCAGCCGAGGTCAGACAGCATTTTATACGGCATCCTGCCCTCTATGGGGGCTCCGCCGGCCGAGGTGTTCAGAAGGCCTACCGGAATACCGTATTTGTTGTAGATCTCATAAGCGAACCAGAAGCCCGCGGCGCTCATGTCCGGGACAGCCGTTTGGTCGGCGGCAGCCCATGTACCGCCCGTGAAGTCCTCGCAGATGTCGTCTTTTCCGAAGCGGCACTCCACCGGCACCCGGAACTCTCGTATGAATTCACAGACCGGGAATTTCTCCGGCGCAAGCGGATCGAGCGTCCGGGACATGGGCAGCTCCATGTTGGACTGTCCGCTTATATGGAACAGCTCCCCGAACAGGATATCACCGAATTTCAGCTCTGTGCTGCCGTCCGTGAACCTGAAAGCATACGCTTCCCGGGAAGCGGCGAAAGGCGGGAGCCTGAGCTCCCACCTTCCGGTCTCATCTGTACGGGCGGTCAGCGAGAGACTGATCCCGCCCGAAATTTCAAGTTTTATTCCGGCTCCGGCGGCCGCCGTGCCGTATATTATATTCTCACAGCCCGCCTGTAATACGGCATGGCTGTTTATTACACGCATTACCGAGAATTCTTTTTCCATTTCAGTTAATCTCCGTGCTCACGCAGTCCGTTCCGCACAGTTCGCAGCTGAGGCTGTCGGGCTGGTGAGTTCCCGCATACAGCGTGAATGATGTTCCGAAGCGTGCGCGCCTGCCGTTATCATCGACTGCGGTGAAGGCTTTCTCCGGTACGGGTATCTCTACCGTCATGCTCTCGCCGGCGCCGAGCTTTATGCGCCTGAATCCGCACAGGCTTCCGAAGGGCACCGCATATTCGCTGTTATCCTTTATGTAGAGCTGGATAACGTCCTCCGAGGCTGTGTTACCGGTGTTCTTTACCTTTACGGAAGCCGTTCCGTCCTTGTATTCCACGGATTCGCAGACGAACTTCGTGTAGGTCAGACCGTAGCCGAAGGGGTAGAGCACATTATCGCGGGTATAGCGGTAAGTGCGGTTCTTCATGGAATAATCCGTGAAGGCCGGGAGCTTGTCGGCGCTCTCGCAGAATGTTACGGGGAGCTTGCCGGAGGGCGAGATATCGCCGAACAGTATCTCCGCAAGGGCGGTGCCGCCCTCGGAGCCGGGATACCACGCATGGAGCAGGGCGTTTGCCTTCTCCGCATGGACATTTACCGAGCTGCCCGCCGCGGTGACGATGACCGTAGGCTTGCCGACAGCAAGTACCTTTTCGGTGAGTTTGCGCTGAGGAGGCGGGAGCTCAAGGCTGTTCTTGTCGCCGGAGGAGAATTCGTTGCCTGTGTCGCCCTCTTCGCCCTCTATCGAAGCGTCAAGGCCTACGCAGAGTATCACGAGATCGGCGCACTCCGCCGCTGCTACAGCTTCGGCCGAACGGTCGTCCGGCACCGCGAGTACGGAGACTTTCTCCTTATAGAGGTGGCAGCCCTCGGCAAAGATCACGCGGCCGTCAAAACGCTCGCGTATGCCGTCGAGGAAGGTCACATACTTGTCGGCGCGGCCGTTGTAGTTGCCTTCGAGAGCCGCGCGGCTGTCCGCATTGGGGCCTATGACGGCTATCGTCTTTATCTTCGATGCGTCAAGCGGCAGGAGCCCGTCGTTTTTCAGCATTACTACCGACTTTTCGGCGCACTCCAGCGAAACCGCCTTGTGCTCGGCGCAGGAGACCACCGTGTAGGGTATATCGTCGAACTCGGTGCGCTTGTCGAACATACCGAGCCTGATTCTTGTTCTCATAAGATGAACGCAGGCCTTGCGGATGTCTTCCTTTGTGATGAGGCCTTCGTCCAGCGCGGTCAGCAGGTTCATATATGTGCAGCCGCAGTTCACGTCGCAGCCGGTCTTAAGTGCCAGTGCTGCGGATTCCGCGGCTGTGGCGGTGAGGCCGTGGTGTTCGTGGAAATCGCGTATTGCCCAGCAGTCGGAAACGAAGTAGCCGTCAAATCCCCAGTCTTTCAAGTGCTTCATCAGCATCTTGCTGGCGCAGGCGGCTTCGCCGTTGACGCGGTTGTAAGCGCCCATGACGCCCTCCACCTTTGCCTCGCGCACCAGAGCCTCAAAGGCGGGCAGGTATGTTTCTTCGAGATCCTTGGCGGATACTTCGGCATTGAATTCGTGGCGTATCGCTTCGGGGCCGCTGTGTACGGCGAAGTGCTTAGCGCAGGCGGCTGTCATCATGGTCTTGCCGCTGCCCTGAAGGCCGCGCACATAAGCCTTGCCGTTCTCGGCAGTGAGGAACGGATCCTCTCCGTAGGTCTCATGGCCGCGTCCCCAGCGCGGGTCACGGAAGATATTGATGTTCGGCGCCCACATCGTAAGTCCCTTGTAGATGTCGCGGTCACCGAGTCTTGTGTAGGCGTTGTACTTGGCACGGGACTCTATGCCGGTTATATGGCCGGCTTTTTCCACCAGCTCCGGGGAGAACATTGCGGCCATTCCGACAGCCTGTGGGAACATGGTCGCTATACCGGAACGCGCAAGCCCGTGCAGAGCCTCGTTCCACCAGTTGTAGGCGGGTATGCCGAGCCTTTCCACAGCGGGAGCGTCATAGCGGAGCTGCGAAGCCTGCTCCTCGGTAGTCATTGCGTCCGTGAGCGCTTCGGCGCGCTCTTCTATGCTCAGATTCTCATCAAGATATTTTTCCATAGTTATCCTTTCTGCGGCGTGATACCTGCAAGGCCGTTCCGTATTCTTCCTTCATTATACAGTATATGTAATAACGTTTTCTACACAATTCTTGCACACTTAAATCCAATTTTTGCGCACTTTTTTTCCTCCACCTATTGAAATCTTTGTAAATAAATAGTATAATAAAATAGGAAAAGTGTCTATACTGTAAGTGAAGGGGGCAGCCACAGTGATAGCGCATCTCAACGGTGACTATGAGACCGTCGATTATCTTGATAAAAAAAGCATACGTCTTTATGACAATGTGGAGGATGAAGAATACCCTCCCCACTGGCACAATGCGATAGAGATAATAATGCCGCTTGCCAACACCTATACCGTTATATGCAGCGGCAGGGAATATATACTGAACGAGCGGGACATCATGATAATTCCCGCGGGCAAGATACATAACCTGAAAGCAAGACCCGGCCGCAGGTTCATACTCATCGCCGACAACAGGCTCATAGAGGGCGTGCCGGCGCTGCCGGAGCTGCGCGCGGTGATAGCCGAACCGCTTGTGATCTCCGAGACTTCCGGCGCCGATATACGCCGCTCCGCAGGACATATAATGGAAGAGATATACACGCTGTACTTCGAGTTCGGCGCTCTGTCGGAGATATATGTCTATATGAAGCTCCTCAGCCTGCTGACCCATATCCGTGAATTTCAGATCAGCAAGTACAGACCGGACGACAGCGAGAAGTATTCCGATACAATACACCGCGTTTTCAGCTACATCGAGCAGAATTATATGAACGACATCTCTCTCGAAAGTCTCGCGGATATCGCAGGCTACAGTGCCTGCCACTTCTCGAGGATATTCAAGAAATACAGCGGCACCACTTTCATCAGCTTCCTCAATAACAGACGCGTCAGCGCGGCCGAGCTCCTGCTGCTGGACGAGAACGCCTCCGTCACCGATGCCGCCGCGAGGGTCGGCTTTTCGAGCCTTACCACATTCAACCGCGTATTCAAGGATATAAACGGCTGCACGCCTTCGGAGTTCAAGAAGCTCTACCGCACGGCAAAACTCCAGTGAGCGCAGTACCCGCATGATCCCCAAGGAGACAGACAATGGCTTTTTTCACAGTTAAATACCATTCGCGGTGCCTTAACCGCCATATAACTTTTGATATGCTGCTGCCGAATGACGAACATACCGACAGCGTGTACGGCAAGCTTCCGACAAGAACTCTGTTTCTGCTGCACGGCTATGATATGAGCGGCTGGAACTGGGTGCCGGAATATCTTGCGATAAAATACAACTTCGCGGTGGTGGTGCCCAACGGCGAGAATTCGTTCTGGCTGGACGGCATTTCCACCGGGCATAAGTTTGCATCTCTGCTCGGTGAGGAGCTGCCGGATTACATAAACAAGACATTCGGTCTCGCAAAGAACAGTGAAGATACCCGCATAATGGGGCTGTCAATGGGCGGCTTCGGAGCGCTGCATACGGCGCTGGCTTATCCGGAGCGCTTCGGCGCTGCGGTAGGTATGTCCTCGGCGCTGATAGTCCATGAAGTCGCGGGAATGAAGCCCGGCAGCGGCAATGACCACGCGAATTACGAATACTACCGCGAGTGCTTCGGTGAACCGGACAAAGTACTTGAAAGCCCCGCCAACCCCGAATACCTCGTTGACGGACTGCTGGCGGCAGGGAAGAAACTGCCTGAAATATATATGTGCTGCGGTACTGAGGATTTCCTGACCGAGAACAACCGCGCGTTCCACAGGTTCCTGACAGACAGGGGCGTAAAGCACGAATATTATGAAGGTCCGGGCGTCCATGATTTTTCGTTCTGGAACGAATACACACCCAAGATGATCGAGCTGCTGTTCGGCTGAGCCGACAGTCCTGTCTGCGAAAGGACGTGAACCCATGAGCGATATGAAGAAGGAAGAATATTTCGCACTGTTTGAAAGGCTGATAGATTCCATGACCCAGCCTACCGAGTTTGACCGCGAGGAATTTGTCGGCATACTCGGGGATATCTGTAAACTGTTTCATCTGTCCAAGGGCGTGACCGAGTTCTACCGCAGCCTCAGCGCCGAAAAGAACGGCGACGGCGAGATACTGATAGATTATGACAACGGACACGGCGACAAGGTCGTGATGTTCCGGCGTCTGGTCACCCCATCGATGACGGTCATTAAAAGTACGCTGTACATGGCGGAGGAAGAAGAGCCGCTGTCCGAGGAGGACTACCGCAGAGTCGATATCCTGCTTCGCTCCATGCTCAGTTTTATCAGCCGCAACAGACTCCAGACGCTGGTGGAAAAACTGGGTTTCTTTGACGAGGACGGCTATCCGAACCTGAATTTCTTCATGCGCAGTCTCGAAAAGCTGAATGAACGCGGTGAGATAACCGGCAATACGGTATTACAGTTTAATCTGAGGCATTTCTCCTTGGTGAACCGTGAGATCGGCAGACAGGCCGGAGATGTTGTCATGCGCGGCTACTTCGATCAGATAAAGAAACTCATCGGCAGCAGCGGTGTGATATGCCGCATCGGCGGAGACAATTTCATAGCCTTGTTCCGAAGTGAGCTTCTTCATTCCGTGCTGTTCGTTATCGAGGGATTCCCGGTAATCTATGATACAAGGCGTGAGAAGCGCATAATGGTGTCAGCCTGCGCGGGCGTATTCGTTATTCCCGAAGATTTTGTCATGAACAAACCCTCGGAGATAATAGGAAAGGTATTCCCGGCGGCGCAGGAAGCAAAGTTCAATCCCGACTGCAATATCGTGTACTACACAGATGACATGAATGTCCGCAAGGAGCGTTTCATGGAGGTAGGCAAGCTGTTTGTCGAGGGTCTGGAAAAAGATGAGTTCAAGGCTTACTATCAGCCGAAGGTAGACGTGGAGACCGGGAAGATAGTCGGTGCGGAGGCTCTCTGCCGCTGGATAAGGGACGGACGGGTCGTACCGCCCGGAGAGTTTATTCCCATACTCGAACAGAACACGGATATCTGCCGGCTCGACTATCGTATGCTGGATATCGTTTGTATGGATGTACGGCGCTGGCTCGATGAGGGCAGGGAACCTGTGAGGATATCAGTCAACCTGTCGAGAAAGCACCTTATAGATGTTGACCTGCTGGAGCATCTGCTGAAGATAATCGACGACAACCAGGTGCCCCACGAATACATAGAGCTGGAGCTGACCGAGACCACCACGGACGTGGAATTCCGTGACCTGAAGCGCATCGTGAACTCGCTGCGTTCGTCGGGCATCTGCACTACGGTGGACGATTTCGGAATGGGATATTCATCGCTGAACCTTATACGCGAAGTCCCCTGGGATGTGCTGAAACTCGACAAGAGTTTCCTGCCCGTCGAGAATAAAGACGACAGGGGCTCTGCCGAGATAATGTTCAGTCATGTCATCTCCATGGCGCAGTCAATGGGTCTTGAGTGTGTGGCGGAAGGCGTTGAGACCGAAAAGCAGATAGACCTGCTGAAAAAGAATAAATGTAAGATCGCCCAGGGCTACTATTTCGATCGTCCCCTCCCCGTCGAGGAGTTTGAAAAGCGCCTGCAGATGCGCAGCTATGAGGTGTGAGAGAGCGAGGATAAGATGGCGCTGCGCCCGAGTTTTTGCCCTGCGCCGGCGGTGCCGGCGTGACGCCGGACCCAATCGCTTCGCCTTGCAGACCCGATAGACAGTACACATTTGCTAACGGCTGCAAGGCAGAAACCTCTTCGCTTCAAGAATATAACAGAAGGAACGACAGCGCGGGTACCGTGCGGGATTGTGAGCGTTTTTGTTCGTGCTCGAAAATAATTTTTCAAAAAAATGAAAAAAATACTTGACAAATCTTCTGATTTGTGATATAGTAATATAGTCATCAGCGAGATGACCACCTGCGGAGGTGGTGGAATGGCAGACACGCTACTTTGAGGGGGTAGTGGGCGTTAGCTCGTGTGAGTTCAAGTCTCATTCTCCGCACCATCTAAACCGAACGGTTTAGATATTATGCTCACAAAAGGCTCTACAAAGCCATTTGTGAGCAATTTTTATGTGGATTCAAAAATCCCGGTTCCATAGATATTTTTTGACCGAAAAAACGACAGAGGGGATTCGAACCCCCTGCCCTATAAAATTTTCGGGCAAAATTTCGTGACAATTTAACAAATTTACAGAAAGCGCCCGCAAGTATCGGTGAACTTCTCCGAACAGCAAATGCGGGCGTTTTTTCTATGATATTCACAAAGATTCTGACCAAAGTTTGTGAAAAGCAGATCAAGATTTGACTTTTTCCGACCGACATGAGATAATCGGAAAGGTCGCATACACGACCGGAATCGGAGCTGAAAGTCAATGGAAAACATCGAGGTCACGGTCATCGGCGGCGACATATCTCTTGCCGAACGTCAGGCATATATCGAACGCGGAAAAAATAATAAACCGAATATGATACTGACGGCAGTCAAGGTGGAACTGGACGGAGACTTTGCCGATATCACATATCAATACGCAGACCCGCCGCAGGATATGACAGTAAGCATTGGTGGCTGCATGATCGGTAAGTTCGGCAGTTTCAATCACGGCAAGCAAGCCGAATACCTTGACAGGATCCCGAACGATCTGAATTAAATAACATTTAGAGCCTGTAAGCTCAGATGCGAGTAACATCGCATTTGAACTTGCAGGCTCTTTTTTTTTGCAAGATTCAGTAAAAACAGAGAATTCCATTTGCGAAAAAAGATAAAATTCGGCAAAGTAAATGAAATTTTCAAAGAAAGGAAGCTCCAATGTATTTCACAGAATCACCCCATTTACAGAGCATAGAGGCGGCTATGAAAATGATACCGCGTCACCCGCTGATACAGGACGCTGAACAGAAAGGAAGCAGTATGAAGCTAAAATTCTTATCAGAAGATCACCGCGACAGATTTCTCTCCCTTTTCAAGAGACTACGAACAAATCCCCTTCGCAGTGAGCCGGAGTATTGCGCTGCGATCTATCTGCTGACCGCAGATTCCGACCTGTGGGAAACAGTCGCAGATAAGGTCAAGGATGAAAGTATCGAATTCAAGAGCATTAAGCTGGGAACCGTTGACTGTGACCGATATGCGCTGTATAAGTCGGCAAAGGACATCCTTTGCCATAAGTTCAAGCTATCATTGGCAGAACTGCGGGAAATGGAACTGCTTGATATTACCATAAAGCTGATACGGACGGCGGTTCTTGTCTCCAAGAACGGCTACGGGTACATAGAAGTCGATAAATTCGGTTTGGACGACATCAAGGTCTAAACCGTTTTTATATATTTTTATCACAAGAAGGAAGAAGGTGAAATAATGCCGAATTATGTAACGAACCGCATTGTAATGACCGGTGAGCAGTCACGGATAGACGAGCTTGTCCGTGCAGTGCAGTTTTCGGACGAGACTCCCGGCAGCGTCGATTTCAGCAAAGTTATACCGATGCCGCCGGAGCTAGATATACCCGAATATACCGACACACAGGACGGATTCAAGCTCTACTCCGATTTTATTGAGGTTTACAAGATCGGACTCGGAAACAGACCGCTCGACCCGATGAACATCCCCGCGAGAGCAGAAAACGCTTTCCTCAACTACAGACGAGGCATAAGCGACAGAGTCTGGACACTCGGAAGGGCTGCATATCGTAACTACGAGAAATACGGCTTCAAGACTTGGCTCGACTGGCGAATGAAGATGTGGAACACCAACTCCGAGGGCAGACGGTTTGAACCATTTTCGGACAACACCATTTGCTTTGAGACAGCGTGGTCGAGGGCTTCTCCCATTGTCGAGCAGCTTTCGAGAATGTACCCCGATGTGCATTTCAACTATGCATGGGCAGACGAGGACTTCGGAAATAATGTCGGTGAGGTCGAGCTGCAAAACGGAGAGATAACTTACG
>JAEEJW010000147.1 GCA_016282095.1 Ruminiclostridium sp.
TCGCACAGAGCAGCGCGGCAGCGTGGGCACGACTTCACGACCGGCTCCGCGCTCAGATTGACGAATTCGACCGGAAACAGGCGGAACGCGCCGAGAGGGGGCGGAGCTTGTGAACCTGCAAACGGTGATAGCCTGCGCGGTGATCCTTTGCGTTTTCCTCTACCTGAAACACCGGCAGAGCAGGCAGGACGAACCCGACTATTTCGACGCGCTGGAACTCTCCGACGCGGTGCGGGAGCTGGAAAGCATAATGGAGCAGCTCGAGAACGCCGACAGAATGACGGCAGACCTTGCAACTTGTGAGCCGGGACTGCTGCACCGGTTCTTTCGTGCTCAGTGGCTCAGCAGCGACGGCAAGAACCGCACAATCGACCTTTGCGCCCGTGGACGGGATCGCGCCACACGCGGACTTGCAGCAGCAGCTCGGGCAGAGCGTGACCGCCTGAACCAAGAAGCAATAGACCGTATACGCGCCCTTGCGCTTGCGCTCGAGAGCGGCGACAGCTCACAAGCAACCATTTTCGAGCCACTCCCCGACGATCAGACCGAGGACGAAACCGCCGGACAGAGTGGAAAAAACAGTGGACAGAACGACGCAACCCGGCATAGCTGGGGGAGTGCCTGAACATGGCACCGCAGAAACGGTGCGCACAGTGCGGCAGGCTGATAGCTCGGGAGCTGGAAACGGACTATTTCCGGTATATCCGCTTGAAATACTGCCCACAGTGCGCAGCCGATGTGCGCAGGCGACAAAAGGCGGAGTATATGAGACGGCTGCGGGCGGCACGATCTGAGCAGCACCGGCTCGAGCATGAGCAGAACGAACTCTTGAAAACGGAGAACGAGCTGCTCCGGCAGTCTATCAGACGACTAGAAACCGCCTTGCAGAAAGGAAAATGAACCGAAAAGCCGCCGGGGAAAGGGAAAAGGCAGCACAGAGCATACTTTTTCTTTTCTCCGGCGGCATATCGCAGGATATAACCACATGAAAGGATCTGAACCCATGAAACACGCTGAATCATTCAATTTCAAGTATATGGCAGTATTCAGAAAGACGGCGGAAAAAGCCCGCCAATATCAGACACCGGAAGAAGCCGCCGAACTCGAGCAGATGCTGCACAGGCTTGACAGCGTGGAAGACGAAAGCGAAATACCAGAGCAGGAACGGGACAGGATCGCGGACAGGTGCGACGAAATAATCAGACTTTCGACGAACCGCCTAATCATGGACACATTCCCGCACGATCTCGAAACGCTCATGCAGGACGCTGAAAGCGACCTGATAGAGCTTGACCCGCAGCGTATCAAAGATGTATGGCTTGAACGCCGAAAGCAAATGTTCGGGAAGCTATTGCAGCAGCCTGAACCGGACGGACTAAGCAAAGAGGAAGCGGAAAAACTGATGGACGGCGACACCTTCACGCGCTCCGTTGTAGCCCGCTGCATGGAGCCTTATGTGCAGGCGTTTCTTGTGTTCGGTTACAAGCTGGAAATGCTCGAAATTCTGATTGAAAAGTACGACACAGCACAGCCGACAGAGCAAACGAAGCCAAAGAAGCCCCGCAGAATCCGCATTGATTCTTTACCGACGCAGCAGCTTTTCCCGCTTGACCCCGTGAACTATCAGCTTTCAGAGGGCTTGCTATCAACCGGAGCAGCTGAACCCGTCAATATGTTCATGAAGAAGAAGCGTACACCGGACGGAAAGCGGGTAAACGCTGGGCAAGTGCAAGTGTTCGTAACGATTGACGAGGACTTTGTGAAGTATTCGCAGCCGCTCGACGATGTGGACAGCTCCATTCTCCGAAATATATACACATTGGTAGACGCTGGGGAAATGCGGTTTAATTTGTCGCATATCTGGGCAATGACAGCAAGCGACGGTAAACGGCTGAGCAAGCAGAAAGCCCAAGAGCTGATAGAACGCATACACAGACTAATGCAAACAACCGTTTCTATTGACTGTCAGGCATACGCCAAAGCAAAGGGCATTGACTGCCCGCACATAATCACAGGGCAGATTTTGCCCGGCGTTTATCTCGATGTAGTCACGAACAAAAGCGGGGAGCCAATAGAAGCAAATATTAAATGCGCTCTCCCCGTCGAGGAATTCCCGTTGCTTTATTTCTCGAGGATCACAAACGAAATAACAGCAATCCCGCTGCGGGCTGCGACGGTGTGCGGCTTGACAGGCGACAAAGTTTCAGCTCTAACGAACCGGCGAATTATTATCCGGGAAATCCTGCTGCGCCGGATCTTTGGGCACCACAACAAGCCCGCCGACCAAGTTGTGAAGTTTTCCCGGATATACGAAAAAGTTAGTGCAGACAGCAAAATAGAAAAGCAGCGGGCACGGGACGACGCAAACAACCTGCTTTTAGAGTGGGTAGAGCAAGGCACTATATACGCATTTTCTTTTCGGAAAGTCGGCAAGAGCTTTGACGCTATTGTGATAGCAGCCAACAAAGAGGAAGTCAAAAATTTTCCGGGTTTGGGATGGTATGTGAAGCAGTGAAAAGCCGTCACTACTGCAAACTTTGTATACCACTATTGCAAACTTTGTATACCACTATTGCAAACTTTGTATACCACTATTGCAAACTTTGTATACTGAACACCCCCCGAAAAATAGCACTTTTTTCTAGCATCTACGGCGATTTTGCGACATTTCCAAAAAATGCTAATGATATATAACGATATATCACGATACTAACCACGCTCCGCGCCCTGCTTGACGCGGGGCGGGCGTGGATGTAGAATAAGACCAGACCCGGCAGCGGGCAGAGCTGAACACCGCCGGGGAAAGGAAAAGGTGAACTTTATGCTTGAAATCAAATGGGACAAAGACGCGGAAAACCCTATTCACATAACGGCTAGCATGAACAATATGCTTGAATTGGAAAATGACCTGCTGAATATGAGCCGTCAACTTGTAATCGGGCTTTCTTCACTTCTTGCAGAGGACAGCGCGGAAAAGCTCGATATAGCGCACATTATACAAAAAATCGTTTCTGACGGTATGCAAGACGCTATAGACGACGAACTTTCACAATGAATTGCAACCACAGGAAAGCGAAAGAGAGGTGCCCACAGCTTGCAGCGGTACAACGACCAGACCAGACAAACCGAGAGAGCCGACGAACGGCAGCAGCTGCGCCCGTTCCTGCGGCAGTATCTCGAGGGGCACGGGATCGACACAAGCAAGAATTTTCGATGCCTGAACCCGAACCACCCAGACCGGCA
>JAEEJW010000148.1 GCA_016282095.1 Ruminiclostridium sp.
ATCAAGATACTGAAGAAGTACGCGGAGGAGAAGAACGATACCGAGTATATCAAGTATCTGGACGATGTAATGGCAAAGCTCGACAAGATACTTGCCGGCTGCTGGAACGAGGACAGATGGATCCGCGGCTACAAGGAAGACGGCACGATCATCGGTCAGCGCACCGATCCCGAAGCAAGTATGTGGCTCAACCCGCAGTCATGGTCCGTTATCTCCGGCTACGCTTCCAAGGAGCAGGCAGAGAAGGCTATGGACAGCGTGGAGAGAGAGCTCAACACACCTTACGGTGCTATGGTTATGTACCCGCCGTATGACAAGCACGGCTTTGACGGAGCTCTTATGCGCTGCTTCAACGCCTGCACGAAGGAGAACGCCGGTATATTCTCGCAGCCGCAGGGCTGGCTGATACTTGCGGAGTCCAAGCTCGGACACGGCAACCGCGCATACAAGTACTGGAAGGAAGCATCTCCGGCAACTTACAACGACAACGCCGAGCTGCGTGTTCTTGAACCGTATGTATTCGGACAGTTCGTTGAAGGCAAGGACAGCCCGTTTGCAGGCCGCGCACACGTTCATTGGCTGACAGGTACCGCTTCCACAGTAATGGTAGGTACCACAGAGGGCATCCTCGGTCTCAATCCCGAGACAAAGGGTCTTGTGATAGATCCGTCCATTCCCTCCGAATGGAAGGAATACACAATGGACAAGACTTTCCGCGGAAAGAAGCTCCACGTTACCGTGAAGAACCCCAACGGTTCGGAACACGGCGTGAAGAGCGTAACCGTCAACGGCACGAAGCTGGACGGTATCCTCATTGAGGACTCTATCCTCAAGGCGGAGAACGAAGTTGTCATAGAAATGTAATAACACAGCGGGCCCCTGCGCGAAAGCCGCAGGGGTATCCTGTTTCGGAGAAGTTATGAATTTAGCAAACAAACTGACCCTGTTCAGGGTGATACTTGTGCCGTTCTTCATCGCGGCACTTATGACAGGGATCCCGTTCGGATTCACGATATCTCTGGTGATATTCGCGCTGGCCAGCATCACGGATATGCTCGACGGCAAGGTCGCCAGAAAGTACAATATGATAACCGATCTCGGCAAGTTCCTGGATCCGCTGGCAGACAAGGTCCTTGTAGCTGCGGCGCTTATATGTTTCATTGAGCTGGGCTGGACATACTCATGGCTGGTGTGGCTCATCATGGCGAGGGAGTTCATGGTGTCGGGCGTAAGGCTCGTGGCCGCGGGCAGCAGGAAGAAGCTGGTCATCGCCGCCAACATCTGGGGCAAGCTGAAGACTGCCTCCACTATGGTCTCGATATGCCTGATACTGATAATGCACATACTGACCGGAGAGTTCGGTGTGCTGACAGTTCTGCCGGTGCAGCTGATAACCGATATACTCATGTATATCTGTACGTTCCTGACGGTGCTTTCGGGCATCATCTATCTGTATGATTACAGGGAAGTATTCAAAGAGGAAGCAAAGTGAAAAAAGTCCTGATAGCCGCACGGACAGCCGAGGCCTGCCGCATACTGGGCGAGCGCGTTGATCCGGAGACCTGCGAGGTGACCACCGCCACCGACGGAATGACCGTCCGTGGGATAGACCTGAGCAGATATGAAGTGATATTCATATCCGTTCCTCTCGAAAACGAGAGCGGGCTTGAACTGCTGTCGGAGCTGCGC
Source organism: Ruminiclostridium sp. (assembly GCA_016282095.1). GTDB lineage: Bacteria > Bacillota > Clostridia > Oscillospirales > Ruminococcaceae > Ruminiclostridium_E. Next base: position 1,690 of record JAEEJW010000148.1, read on the forward strand.
GAAAAGTCCACGGCTCATCTTATCGCCATAGTGCGCGAAGAAGCCGCCGATGCTGCTGTGAAAAAACTTGCGCCCCTGGGTGTCTATATCGTCACAAAGCCTGTCAGCAAGACCTCGCTGATGCAGGCTATACGCTTCTGTGAGACCAATGCCGTAAGCGAGGAAGGCTACCGGCGCCGGATAGCCGAGCTGGAGACCGAGGCGGAGCATGAACGCCTTATGCACCGCGCCACTCTGATCGTCATGGGCAAGGAGTCCCTTACCGAGGAGGAGGCTCACCGCCGCATACAGAAGCTCGCCATGGACCTGCGCGTCCCGAAGCACGAGGTCGCCGGGGACATCATAAACGGGCTTCTTATATAGCCGAATTGTGATAATTTACAAAAACGCCCCCATAAATTGAGAGTTTTGCCTAAATCGTTTACAGCGATGAAAAACAGGCCTTTTTTCGTATTGACACGGGGGCTGAAATATGCTATACTTTATTCAAGCATCACTATGCTCATTTTTACGGAAAAGAGGTTTCAGGTATGGCTGATACAGATGTACCGAGAGGCGGAGCCTACGTCGAAGACGAATTCGGTCTTGCCCTCAAGGGTTATCTTATAGTAAGGATCGTTTTCTATACGATCGGCGTATTCATGATACTCGGCGCGCTTATTGCGCTTATATTCGGAGCTACTACGCTCAATGACCTTGTGAGCAACGCAACGGGTCTCAATTCCACTAACAAGACACTCAACGACTGCTTCAACGGACTTCAGCTCTGTATGTATGTTCAGGCGTTCTACACGATAGCATCGGCTGTTACCGTGACACTGCTCTACATAAAGCGCTCGAAGCTCTTCGCTTTCATCGACATCGGACTTTTCATAGTGTTCACCGTCATGTTCTTCATCATGGGCTCCATGGATCTTCTGACCAACGGCTCGGCATGGCTGCTCTACTTCCTTCTCAATCCGATCTGGTCGTTCATAGCGCTGTTCGGCGGGAAGCACTTCGCTTATATGCCGATGATGTAAGGGAGGCAGATGTATGATACTTTCACTGTTTATGGATAAGCTCGGTATACCTGTTGTACCGATGATACTGATGATACTTTCCATCGTCGTTCTGGTCGCCGGTTTCGCATTCATGATTTTCAGACATATCTATGAAAAAGGCGAGTCCGACATCGACCCCGCGCTCTACAAGCAGATACAGGTGATTGCGGCATGGACATTCGTTGTCTACGCATTGATCGAAATGCTTGCTGCGGCTGCCTGCATCACAGTCAATGAGGCTTGCAGAAACGGATATCATTACGATATCGTCAAGGGCGTATGCCGCTTCTGCACAGGCTTTAAAGACACCGCCTCCCACTCGGCGGCTTCCGACTGCCTTACTCTCGGAGTTTACTTCGACGCGTTCATTCTCAACTCCTTCATCACCAATGCGATCAAAGTGATAGGCGAAAAAATCGACAGCATGAGGAAGAAAGACTGATCGGAAAACTGACAGAAACCGACAGACTGTCACCCGAAAACGGGCGGCAGTCTGTTTTGTTTCATGCTGCGACAAAATATGATTTGACAAGCACGGAATTTTGTATTATAATAAAAACACTATCGTCTTTTAATGCAGTAAATATCTGCATCGTTGTTTCACAGTTTCCCATGGAGGAATGTTATGAAGAAAATAAAAGGGATAATATCCGTTATGATATGCACGGCGCTGCTCGCGGGATGCGGCAGGGCGCCGGAGCCCCCCGCTGTCACCACGGTCACTTCGGAAGCTCTGGCTGTTACCACATCTGTCACGACGAAAGCCCCCGTAAGCGCCGCAGCCGCGCTGGACGGCGAGGATGAGCCTGCCGGGACCGCTGTTAAGGAGGTCAAGCCGCTGGTAATATCGGTGGACGGGCTTGATGCCGATTATTCGCCGTTTGTGAACGAAACGGACTTTGATAAGCTGATAAATAAGGCCTGTTTTACGCGGCTGCTGGGGAGGACCCGTTCCGGGAATACCGTACTGAACGGCGTTACCGGCGTTTCGGAGATGTTCGGCGGCAGGAAGTATGACTATGAGGGCATCGCGGACACCGCCGTCACCCATGACGAGGAGAACGGCACGACGACCTACGCTTTCAGCCTGCGCACAGATGTGCGGTTCGCGGACGGCGAAGTGCTCGACGCGGACGATGTGATCTTCTCGCTGTATGCCGGACTGTGCATTGGCCAGGACAGAGCGCTCCGGGATGCCGATATCGTCGGCGCACGGAATTACATATACAACAGCTCCATTGCCGAGGAACTTACAGATGAGCAGATCAAAGAGGCTCTGGCATCCGAGGATATGCTGCCGATCATCCGTGAAAAACTGATAATACCCGTACTGAATGAGCAGTACAAGAGCGTCGAGGCTCTGTACAGCGACAATTCCCACGATATCTATACCGCCACATATCCCGACCCGCTGAAGCTTTTCGTCTTCTTCTGCTCGGCGGACAAATCCTATGAAGTCCCCGAGGGAGCGGATAAGGACAAGGTCATATCCGATGTTGCGGCGGGTTACGGCTCCGATTACCGCAGGCTTGCGGCCCTTACGGAGGGTGACGGCAGCGCCTTTGATAACGACGTGCTCTCGATTGCCATAGCTTACCTTACCTCTAAACGGCGGGCTGAGGATAACGGCGCCGCTGATCCCGTGAAAAATATTTCGGGTATAGTCAAGACCGGAAAATTCAGTCTCACCGTTACTGTACGGGGAGGCGGAAAGCGTCTTGAAGATGCGCTGTGCGAACTGCCGATAGCGCCGCTGCACTACTACGGGAACGACACGCAGTATGATTACGGAAAGAACAGATTCGGCTTCGTCAAGGGAAAGGCCGCCGAGCTTTTGTCCGGCCATGCCGGAGAGCCCATGGGCGCCGGGGCCTATACCTTCGCGGGCGCAGAGACCGACCGTATGCTGCTGACAGCCAACGAAAGCTTCTGGAACGGCAAGCCGCAGACCGCCAATATAAATGTGATCTCCGGCAGCGATCCCATTGCGCTGATAGCCGAGGGAGTCGCGGATATCGGTACGGAGCTGTGCTATTCAGGGTTTATCGAAAAACGTGACGAAGCTAACCGTTCCCTCGAAAAAGTTATCACCGTGAATGTGAACGGTGCGGGTTACGGCTACGCGGCTTTTGACGTGAATGTCGTCAACGTGGGCGGCGAGCAGTTCTCGGTGCAGAGCTGCGCTCTCCGGAAGGCTCTGGCTTCTGCGATACGCTATTTCCGTGACAGCTCGGTCGCAGAATACTTTCTGGAGTATGCGCTGCCCGCAGAGCTTCCTTGCCTCGGCAATATCATGACAGACACCTCGGCGGAGGATTTTACGGCTCCTTATACCGTTGACGCAGAAGGCAAACCTATATTCACCGCCGAAATGACGGATAAAGAGAAGCGCGACGCTCTCAAGGCTGCCTGTCTCGGATTCCTTGAAAAGGCAGGATACACCGTGGAGGACGGCAAGGTCACCGCAGCTCCCGAAGGCGGCAGACTTGTATTCAACGCCGAATACTCTGCCGGCGGTACGGAGAGCCACCCTGCGAAGTACGCCTTTGAGCAGGCTGCGAAGCTGTTGGGCGAGATAGGGATTACGCTGAACGTGACAGATATGCCCGACGCAGGTCTCTACTATGACGATATCACATCCGGGAACGCGGCGCTCGGTGCGCTTTCATACTCGGGCACTCTGCGCGGGAAGTTTGCTTCACCGCTGTCGGATGCGCTTGCCGGTGAGCTTGATGATCTTATAACCGCGGCGGAGGACGCTGCAGCCGAGGATGCACAGGCAGCTTATGCCGCTCTGTATGACAAGATGATATACGAGTACGCGGCTGAGATACCGCTGTATGAGCGCGCAGTCGGTATGCTTTACAGCGCTCTGCGCCTTGACAAAGCCTCGTTCACCCATGACATGACTGAGTGGTACGGACAGGCAGACGAACTCCACAAGATAAAGATGAAATAAGGAAAGAACCATGAAAGTCGATGTACTTATACTCGCGGGGGGCTCCTCGCGGCGAATGAACGGCATAAACAAGCAGTTCGCGGAGGTAGGCGGCATTCCCGTGATAATAAAGAGCGCCCTTGCTTTTGAGAATTGTCCCGCTGTGACCGAAATCATCATCGCTGCGCAGGAAAGCGATACAGACAGGGTACATGAGCTCTGCGGACAGTATCGCATAACAAAGCTGAAAACCGTTATACCGGGCGGCGATACCCGGGCGGCTTCGGCGAAACGGGCTTTTGAGCACAGTGAAAATGCGGACATAGTGCTCGTCCACGACGGGGCGCGTCCGTTTGTCACGCCGGAGTTTATACAGCGTATCATAGAAGCCGCCGCAGAATACGGAGCTGCGATCCCGTCTTTGCCGGTGACCGATACGGTCAGGTTTACGGACAGGGACGGATTTGCGGCCGGCACACCCGACCGCAGTACTCTGCGTGCGGTGCAGACTCCGCAGGCATTCACCCGGGAACTGTATGAGCGTATGATGCAGGTTCCGGACGAAAGTGCCACTGATGACGCGATGATAGCCGAACGTCTGGGAGCAAAAGTCAGGCTGATCGATGGTGACCCGGCGAATATAAAGATAACGACGCGCGGCGATCTGCCGAAGGAGGAAAAGCCTATGCTGCGGATAGGGCACGGATATGATGTACACCGCCTTGCCGAGAATCGGAAACTGATTATCGGGGGCGTGACGATACCTTTTGAGCTGGGGCTGCTGGGTCATTCGGATGCTGACGTGCTTGTCCACGCGATAATGGACGCCATGCTCGGAGCGCTTGCTCTCGGGGACATCGGGCAGCACTTCCCGGACAAGGATGACCGCTGGAAAGGTGCAGACAGCATCGAACTGCTGAAACAGGTAAATAAGATGATAAAGGAGAAAGGCTTCACTGTTTCGAACCTCGACTGTACGATAAACGCCGAGCGACCGAAGCTCGCGAAGCATATCCCGGAGATGCGCGCAAACATAGCAGCCGCCCTCGGCATTTCCGCCGACTGTGTCAGCGTCAAAGCCACTACCGAAGAAGGCCTCGGTCTCGCCGGTGCCGGCATCGGTGCTACCTCCGTGTGCCTTCTGGAGAGCCGCTCCGCTTGAGAAGTCGCTCCGCTCGAGTTGCCTCCGGCGGCCAGCCCTTTTAAAAAAGGGCCGGCTCCTAAAACAAACCGCTTCGCCTTGCAGCGGGGGTAGGTAGTACGCTTTGACTAACAACTGCGAGGCAGAAAGCCGCCTATAGCAGAATGTAACAGACGGATTGACAGCGGGGGTACCCCGCCGCCTTGCAGACTCGTTAAGTAGTACCCCTTTTGAGGGTAAAAGGTGCCAAAATATAAAAATATCTGCTCCTTTTGGTTGATAAAAGGAGCAGATCTCTTTTTACTGTGTATAACTGTGACGTGCAAAAGGCGTATTACCTACCCCCGCTGCAAGGCGAAGCGATAGGGTCCAGCCTCAGGCTGGCGCCGGCCGCGTAGGCCAAAAAAACTCGAGCGAAGCGACCAGATTATAAAGAAAGTACTCGAGCGCGAAGCGCGATCATATAGAGCTGTGGCTCTTGACGTACTCAACTACTTCTTCGGCGTTGCAGAACGCAAGGGATACGCAGGTATCGGCGCAGCCGTAGTAGATAGCTATTCTGCCGGTATCGCCGTCACAGAGAGCAGCGCAGGGGAATGTAACGTTCTGCACGTCGCCTACGCACTCATAGAGCTCACGCGGGTTGAGGAGATACTCGCCGCATCTGTACTTGACCTTCCACGGCTTGTCGATGTCGAGTATGCAGGCACCGAAGCTGTAAACGAAGCCGTTGCAGCTTTCCAGAACGCCGTGGTAGAATACCAGCCAGCCTTCGCTGGTCTCGATCGGGATAGGGCCTGCGCCGATCTTCTTGGATTCCCAGCCGCGGAGCGGTCCCATAACGTGTCTGTGTTCGCCCCAGTACTTCATATCGGGAGACTGGGAAACATACATATCTCCGAAAGGTGTGTGGCCGCTGTCGGAGGGACGGCTGAACATAACGTACTTGCCGTCGATTTTGCGGGGGAAGAGCACACCGTTTCTGTTGAAGGGCAGGAAGGCGTTCTCGCACTGGTGGAATTCCTTGAAGTCCTTTGTCCAGCCTACACCGATAGTGGGCTTCCATCCGTAGGCGTTGCACCATGTGATCCAGAAGCGGTCCTCGATCCATACGCAGCGGGGATCATAGCCGTACTGCCACGGGTTTGCTTCCTTTGTCTCCGGATCGTCGTTGATCCAGTCAACGCGCTTTTCGTTGATGTCCCAGTGGATAGCGTCCTTGGAGAAGCCGGCATGGATAGCCATATTTCTTTCCTTGTCATCAACTCTGAATACACCCGCAAATTTGTAGTCGCCGCATTCGAAGGGGACTACCGCACTGTTGAAGATCGAGTTGCTGCCTGCGATAAGGTCGCGGGGAATGATCGGATTTGCGTTATAGCGCCATACAACGTCCTTGCAGCCCGCGGGCTTGTCCTGCCACGGGATATTGGGGAGGGAGGGCTGGCCGATGATCTTTAAGCTCATTTCTGTTACCTCTTTCATATTTATTCCTGAATTTTCACTGTACGCCCGGGCGCATTACCGCCGCTCCGCGCGTATCACTGTAATTTATATTATATAGTATTTGGCATAAAGTGTCAAGAAGGACGCCGACAAAATCAGCAACAAAAATGTGAGGTTCGATTAGGTAATATTTACTTAACACAGTGGCTAATTAACGGGCCGTTGCTTAAATTAAGTAATGCCGGATGAGCCTGTGAAGAAGCCAAAAAAGCAAATAAATCCAAGCTGTAACCGCTTAATCAATAGAATATTAATTTTTATACAAATAATAGCTTGAAATTTTGTAATTATGCACTATTGTGATACGGCTTGATTTGTGATATAATCGTATTATATACAGGTGTGTGCATTATGCCCCCACTATTGTAAATAAAGTAATCAAATCCGTGCGCTGAAACGGTTTCCCGGCGGTAAACCGCCGCGAAATAACGAAGAAGGGTACGGGTCCCGTTTCTTATTTACAATAGCCGGGGATATGCTCCACGATTAAAACGAATGGAGGGTTTACATGGCATACTATTCTTATGTTGCCACAGACGCCAACGGTGCTACCGTCAAGGGCAAGGAATACGCGGATGACTACGCCGCCCTTAGCGAAAAGCTCCGTCAGAAGAATCTCTTCTGTACCGAATACACCGAGATAGCGGAAAAAGATGATAAAGTGCAGTACAAGTTCAAGACCAAAGATCTTGCCTTCCTCTGCCGTCAGCTTTCTTCCATGCTTACCGCGGGTATAAGTCTGGTGCGCTCCCTGCATATTCTTTATACGCAGGAAGAAAACAAAAAGGCAAAGGCGACTTTGCTGGAGATCTACGAGGACGTACAAAAAGGACGCTCTTTCTCCGAATCCGTAATGTCGCGCCCGGGCGTGTTCCCGAACCTGTTCACCAGTATGGTGGCAGCCGGTGAAGCTTCCGGTAACCTCGATGTCATCATGACGCGTGTCGCGGACTACTACCTTAACCAGAACAAGATCAACAACCAGATCAGAGGCGCTCTTATATACCCTGCTGTTCTGCTCGTACTCCTTATCGGCGTATTCTTCGGTCTGTTCATCTTCATCATGCCGCAGTTCCGTGCGCTGGCAGGCGATGATATCCCACCGCTGTCACAGGCGATGTTCGCTATAAGTGACTTCCTTATTCCGTACTGGTGGACGATAGTTATCGGTATCGTGGCTCTTATCGTAACGATCTATTTCCTGAGAAAAGCCCCGTGGTTCAAGATCTGGTTCGATGAGGTCAAGACGAAGGCTCCGAAAGTAGGCCCTCTCCTGATAGTCATCTACACGTCGCGTTTTGCGAGAACAATGGCAAACCTCTACGCTTCCGGTCTTCAGATGGTAGACTGTATCGAGAAATCGGCAGACACCATGAATAACGAATACATAGCAAATCTGATAAGAACGAGTGTTATTGAAGACGTAAAACACGGTGAGGCGCTCTCGGCTTCGATCACGAAAATAGGCGTATTCCCGGGCGTATTCACCTCGATCATCATGGTCGGTGAGGAATCCGGTGCGCTGGATGAGATCCTCTCAAAATCCGCCGACTACTATGAGGACGAAGCGGCATCGGCCATCGCCGGTCTGACAGCCCTCATAGAGCCTGTAATCATAATCCTCCTCGGTGTTATGATAGGTCTGGTACTCGCAGGTATCTTCCCGATACTCTATGGTGGTATGGCAAACGTCGGAAAGTAATGAACGTCAACAAAAAATAATTAATAAAAGAGGTACTGTATGTTATCAATTGATATTACCGACAAGCAGATAAGACTTGTCCGCGGCGCCCTCAACGGCAATAAGATCCGTGTGCTCGAAGTTGAGACACGAAACCTCGCAGCAGGCTGCATAAGCAACGGCTACGTTACCGATATCCCTATGGTAGCGGGTGAGATAACCGATATTATTGCCACGAACAACATCAAGGACAAGGAAGCTATCGTCTGCATCAACTCCGGTTCTATCCTGTATAAGGATATGACGATCCCCAAGCCCAAGAAGATCTCCAATTCAGCCGCTATCGAGTCCATGATACTCACCACAATGGGTATCACCAAAGAGTATAACATCTCTTACTCGATAGTCGGCGAAACAAAGGACGAGAACGACCAGCCGGCTATCAAGCTGCTGGCGACCGCCTGCCCCCAGAGAATGGTTGACGGCTATATCAGACTGTTCACTCAGCTCGGTATCAAGCTGCACCAGATCAACGTATCGAACAACTGTATCACACGACTGATACTCAACACTCCGAAGCTGGAGGGCTCGATGCCCCTCATGCTGGTACAGATCGACAACGACTTTATCAACCTCAACCTTTATGAGGACAATCAGCTCACGCTGTCCAGATACGTCAGAGTCGATCCGTATGACTACAACAACGATGAGGATTACATCAACCAGGCGGTCTATGACAACCTGTTCCGCACGCTGCAGTTCACATCTCAGCGCAAGGACGCAAAGCCGCTGAAGGAAATAATGTTCTACGGTCAGGTAACGGACTTCATCTCCCTTTCCAACGCCGTATCGAACTTCAACGTTCCTTCGCACATACTCAACATACCCAATAACATCGTTACATTCTGTGACTTTGACTTCGCAGAGTACGCAAACGCGATAGGTGCCTTCTTCAAGGTCAGAAAGGACCTTGATCACGTTAACCTGCTGGACGCTTCCGCTGTTAAGGAGAAGAAGGGCGCCAATATGTTCTTCGTAGGCCTTGCCGCAGCATCAGTAGTATGTGCGGGTGCAATTCTCGGCGCAAAGCTTGTGTGTGACGGTATCGCAGGCGGCATCAAGACGGAAGCTGATGCGGTATACGCCGAAATACACAGCGATGCGAACGAAGAAAGACAGAGACTCCTTACCGAGAAGGAAGGCGTACTTACAAACGTAACCAAGTATGCATCCAACATTGAGGAAGCCGATCTTATCTTCAGAATGCAGCCGCAGGGACTTTCTTCGGTGCGTGACATACTTGTGGACACATTAAAGAGCGTTGATGAGGAAGCCATGATAATGGGCGACATCTCCATAAGTCAGTACGCACTCACAATGTCGGTACGCTGCTACAATATGGAGACGCCTACAAAGTATGTAAGAGCGCTCATTGATGCGGATTACTTCGACAACATCACTTACACCGGTTTTGCCGGCGAAGAAAACAAGTCCGAAGAGGATGAAGAAGACGGACAACAGGCTGGCAGACGCAATGTACAGGTAGCCGAAGCCAAGGGCGATTATAACTATTCGTTCACACTGAATATGCTGCTCAGAGGAGGTAACGGCTATGAAATTAAATAAGGTAGAAAAGGTCATAGTTGTAATAATAGTATTGGGTCTGATCCTTGGACTCGGTATATTCATGCTGGTAAAGCCGAGCTTTGAAGATATCGGCAAGCAGCAGAAGGTTCTCGATTCCTATAAGACCGAGCTCAACGATCTTAACGCAAAACTTGCAAGGCTCGATACCATAGATGCCGATATCGATGAGCAGAAGACTCTCGCAAAGAAATATGAAACAAAGTTCTATCCTGACCTTACCACATACGAAGCATCCGAAATCGCTATGGCGTATCTTCAGGCGGCAAACCTTGAGGCACACACCATAAACATCACCCCGCTCTCTACCGTACAGCTCTCGCTTTCGTATTTTGCGCCCCCGGAGGTCGAATATGCACTCAAGAGTTACGGTTCGGCAGCAAAGGATCCGGAGACTGAAGAACAGGTTCTTGAAGAGGGTCAGTTCAAGGATGGCAACAAGATTTACACTCTTACGCTGGATTCCGCCGCAAAAGTTACTATAACAGACGAAAACGGCGAAGAAGTGCAGAAGAGCAGATACACCGAAAATATGAAAAAGGTGTACAAGGCAGCGATCTGCAGATATGTGGCTTCCAATTCCATATCACAGACAACAGGTCTTATTACTGCGACCTATGAAGTAAAAGGCAAGTATGTTGACTATATCAACTTCATCGATCATATCTATTCACTCGAAAGAGCGACTACGGTACCGAGTGTGATTATCCCTATGACATACACACCCAAGCCTGAAGAAGATGATGAGGATACAACATATATCGACGAAGCCGGATATGCTCATACAAGTGAAGAAGTATCACATATGAGCGACGTAGCACTTCCTATCGAGGATGATACTGAAGTTGTACAGACCATAACGCTCAACTTCATCGCTGTAGAGCCTATGAAGGCCCTCAAGAACGTCGATGCCGACGGAACCACAATCGTTGTTGATCAGAGACCTGCCGTTTATTAAGGAGGGCAGTTATGCTGAAATTTTTCTACAGGCTGAAAAGACGCGGAGGCGTAGTGCTTTTCGCCGTAATAGCGTTCATGACGCTGCTGATAACAATGGCGACTGTCGCCTACTTCTCGGCACGCGCATCGTTCAATACGGTAATAAGCAACTATGACTTCTCGCAGATGTACATATCCACGACCTCGGTCTCGGATATGATCATCGATGCGCTGGCGGAGGATACATCCAAAGCCGGTGCTGACGCAACAAAGGGTCTTAACTACTTCAAAGGACTCAAGTCCAAAATTGAAGGCATGATCACAGACACAGGCGGAGACCCTTCCAAAGCAGGCGCGACCCTTATCGGCGTATCCAATAATATTGCATACGCTGACAGGGACAATGTAAGCAAGATAATGGTCGACGGCGCAAACAACGCCGTCGAGCCCGGCGTTATCGATGCGGTAAAAACAACTGTAAAACTCGAGAGTATAGTCAAGGATAAGCCCTCAAGCGGCATAAATACCTACTATTTCACGATCACTACAGTCGGCTACTACCGCAACAATACCATAACCGTACAGGATTCGATCTACGCAGAAGCAGGCGTGGCATCTGCCAAGAGCACTCCTCTGTTCAGCACATTCTTCACGGCAACAGGTCAGCAGCTCAAGAACGGTGTGCCTTCTCACACAACGCGTGCCGTTATCATAGATACACAGCAGATCTCCGATAACGCATACTTCCAGAACGAATTCACCGTCTTCACCGGTGCGAACACCGACTGCGCATTCCTCGGCGGTATAAGGACAACAGGCGGTCTGTATCTCGATAAGGTACAGAACTATACGATCACCGCTCCCAAAAAGAACGGTTCCGGAGATGTTATAGAAAGACATGACTGGATAATCGGCGGTGATATGTATCTCGGATCCAACATTACCCTCAATCTTAACGGCAATGATCTGTTCGTTCACGGTGACCTTTACATCAACAACGGTCATACACTTACGGCCGGAAATGTATATGTAGAGGGTAATATCTACTTCCTGAACGGTGACGGAAATATCAAGATTGAGAACGGTACGGACAGAATAAAGATCATCAAGGACGAGAACGGAAACGATAAGATCGTAAAGAGCGGCGACGCCAACGGCGTATGGGTAAACGGCAATATCATCAAGTGCGGCGGTACCCAGAAGACCGGCAGCGGTACATGGGCTGAAGGAAAAGCAACGATCGCTGATCTCGCCGGAAAGAATCAGAGCGATCTTACTATCGCTGATGAATTCGCTGCGATAAACGGACTTATAAATACCATAACAGGTAATAACTGGTCCGGCTTCCTTAATACCGGCGGCGGTGGAAATACTCCTCAGATCAGCGGCGGTCCGCTCAGGATCAACGGCAGCACAAATAATTCCAGTACTGTCGGAACCACTTTCAACTGGGGCGATTACGCTGTTCAGGTAGACGTACAGGACGAAACGGCAACAGAGTATGTAGACAAGATCCAGGCCATGACTGTTGACAATCTTCTTGATCCTACCGTAGACGGCGGTATGAAGAGAATCGAGTACGACAACTATTCAGCTGATGAGGTTTACTCCAGCGGCAGAGTCCTGACACTCAATTTCGACGGAATCGGCTCGGTTGCTAAGGGAAACCGTCTCCCGATAGGTATCGTGAACGGCGAGGAAGCGTATATAATCTATAACGATACGGATAATATCTGGAACTCGAAGGATGTAGTTATAGAGCTTCCTTATGTCAAGGGCGGCTATATGCTCAAGTACAACGGTGCGATACCGTATATGGGCGGCGGCGGCGGAAATGTTACCTTTAAGATCAAAACTCCGAATGGGGCTCAGCTTGATGAAAACGGTCAGCCGATGTATATGACGGAGACCGTTGAAAAGGACGGCAAGCAGGTTGAACAGATCGCAAAGGATGCCAAGGGTAATCCGATACCCGTTCCGGAGTCTATGCCCATAGTCCTTGCAGCTAACTTTGACGACGGTTCCGGCACCGCAACCGACGAATCCGGTTTCAACGCTTTCAGATGGACGGCAGCGCAGTCGAGCAATTCCGGTATGGTAACCGTTGAGCTTGTGGATAAGGATGATCCCAGCAAGAGTGCTACAGGCAATGTAGTATTTGAAATGGGAACATACGACAAGGACGGAAAATATGTTGCCTATGATCCTGCAAAGGCTGCGAACACCGAGGCCGTAACATACTGGGCAAAGGAGAAGGAGAAGGTCGGCACACTCAATCAGGTGACGAACATATCCAGTCTTCAGCCTTCCACTCCTCAGGGCAGCGATCAGTACAAATTCCTCAAGTCCGGCTCGAACGATATACAGTCTGATTACGACAACAAGATAATCCTCGTATCGAACAAGAACGGTGCCAAGAACGCGTTCAACGCTACGGGCGGCGATTCCACATTCTGCGGTTATCTGTATGCTCCGAACGGCAGCTTCAATGCGGTACAGGATAAGGGTACTATGCCTCTGTTCGGCGGTATGATAGTTTCCGACTATAACATAAAGCTCGGCAGCTATCTCTACGGTGAACCCGATCCCGGCCTTATAGCGGCACTCGGAACCACTCTTCACAAGAAGGGCGGCAACAATAATTCCAATCCTACAACTGCTGAGACAACGTGGTACACCAACCTTGGAAAGAACTATTTCGGTTGATAACAGAAAATGCCTTCCCTGCCGCGAAAGCGGCGGGGAAAGCAAATAAAACGAAAGGAAAGCAACGTTATGAGAAAATTGAATTTTTATAACAAAAAGGGCTTCACGCTTGTAGAATGTATCGTTGCGATCGCTGTTTTTGCTGTTATGACCTCCATGGTAATGATCATCATAAGCTCCGCCATAGACACGACAAGACAGTCTGTCAACGGTGAGCGTGACCTCAACCAGATGGTAGAGGCAGTTGAAAACGATCAGGCGATAAGAAAATACGATGCGGGTGATTCCCGTACCCTTGTGATGAGATTCGGCGAACCTACTTCCACAGACAAGGATCCCAATTTCTCCATCACTTACAGCACCACGGACGGCTATATGAACTATATGAGCTGCCCGAGATGCGGCTATATAGGAAGCCGGCTTGAGTTCATAAAGCATATTGTCGATTCCTATACATACAAGAATTCAAGCGATACCCTTAAAGACAAATACTCGTATTCCTACTGGTTCGATCCGATACTCAAGGCGGATAACGGCAATGAGGCGGGAACGTACAATGTAGAAGGCGTTACCTTTGATTCAAAGGACAACGACGACGATACGAGAAAGGCAAACTTCAACACACAACAGAAGAAGTTCGTAACGTATCTTAGAAAATTTGTATGCCCCAACTGTGAGCAGATCGTAGAGAACGGCGTCGGAAACGCAAACGAAGTACGTCCGCTGTACTGCCTGACTTGTGATAATCAGGCAAGTCCCTACAGTGAAGATGTACAGACCGGTAACGCTGCAACCAGTAAGGGCTTCCACTGGGATAACAAGACAGGCTCGTTCTACTGCAACAAGTGCGGCAGCTCATATGTTATCGAAAAGGGCATGAAGGAAAGGCTCGGCGCGGGCTCACAGTTCAATATCGGCGGTATATTCCCGAACGCTATAAGATACGGTTCGATAGAATCTCCTGCGAACGATGATGTCAAGACATTTGTTGCTGCGGAAAATACTGCAGGCGACGAACTGTCCAATTACAGCGTAAAGCTCAATGTTACCTCTTATGCTTCCACACTCCCGGATAAGTATCAGATCACAATAAGCAACCTTACATCCGCGGTAACCAACAACAAGGACGTTACTTTCACATTCCAGCTTCCTCCGGGTTATATGATACCGACTATGGTCGATGCTTCGGATAAGACAAAGACCAAGCTCAACCTCGGTATGGTCAACGGTACTTCCGGTACACTTACCTGGAAATACACCAACGGCGCAGATGCTTCCGAGGGTTCGCAGATCACGCTGAAGAACGTAAAGACCGGTACTACTCCGTCATTTACTTTCACACTTGTAAATGTGAAGAGCGGTAACTCTTTCGACGCGGACTATGCGGATGAAGGCGGTCTTGCGGATTTCTGGTTCAAGATCAAGGATACCAACGGTGCGTCCGACACCTTTACGGTACCGCGTACCTTCAAGACCAGCAGCTGACAGGGAGGTGATAAGTAATGCAGCAGTATTTCAGAAGACTTAAGCGCAAAAAAGGCTTTACTATCACCGAGCTTATCGTCGTTGTTGCTCTGGTAGGTATCATGATGGCAACGCTCACAGCGTTCTCCGGCCCTGTCCGTGATATGGTCAGAAACACAAGAGCACAGAATGATGTTCTTTCGATCAACAACATCATAGGCAACTATCTTGAGCACAATCTCTCCTACGCAAGCCAGGTAACTATCTGCGCAGGCTGGGATCTGATCCAGCACAAGGATGCTCTCAAGACAAAGTTTGACAGCCTTAAGAGCACCTGGGCAACGTCGAATGACCGTCCCGCCGCAATAATCATACATTTCGAGAAAGGTGACAGCGATCTGAGAAACACCTTCCGGCTGTATGAGTATGATTCAAAATCTGAGCTTCCTACTACGACAACAGAAATAGACGGTGTGTACTACCCGGTAATGGACAGTAATAATCTTGTTTTCCACAAGGAATTCTATAATGATTATTCGTTCGTTATTACGGCAGATGACCTTATCTTCCACAATAACTACCGTGAGAAGGCTTATGCAAGACTTAATGTTTCCGCATATAAATTCGACGGTTCCATACAGAAATCTGCCGGTGTGGAGGCTTGCCTTGATCGCGGCGACGCAAAGACACACTATATGAATCTTGCAGGCGCTGCTCCGATCTCAGGCGGTGCAGGTGTACAGACCGACCTCCTTACTTCCGGCCACTTCATCATTGGCGGTGTAGGCTCGGAGAGTGTGTTCTTCCCGCTCCAGAACATAAACGTGAGCGGCAATAAATACGAGTACTTCCGCGGTTATGAGGATCCGACAACACATAACATCACTTACGGCGATGATATCGTGATCTTCTACAACATCAGAAAGTACAGCTACGGCAAGAGCAGTTCATAACAAAAACACAAATGCCCCGCGGATCAAACCGCGGGGCAGGCGTTGAAGAGGGCGCACTTTCGTGTGCTCCGTTCAATGCCTGACATAAAAATATCCCGGACAGCAATTGCTGTCCGGGAATATATACGGTTTTCAGCGCATGAATCCGAGATACCACGAGATGATCTGTGTACCGAACAGGAACGACGTGAAGATACCGATGGAGAGATACGGTCCGAATACGACCTGACGTTTGCAGGTAACTTTGGTCACCTTGTCACCGGTAATGACTATCGAGATCCCGAACTTCGTGATATCGGAAAGCTCCTCGCTCAGCATGGAGTTGAGAAGTGTGATATCAGGAGTGCCGTTCCAGAATTTCTCGTCAACACATTCCTTCTCGATATCGGACTCGCCTTTGAAGATGCTTCCGAACAGGGCCTCGGTCTTATCCGGCAGCACCGATATCCCCTCTTCTTTCTGGAGTTCGTACCATTTGGCGGCCACTTCGAGGGATTTCTCCTTCGCAAGCTGCTTGGCTCCTTTGGGAACGGTCAGCAGTTCGATCATACCGCCTATCGCGCCAAGTATGATGCCGATAGCCGCCGCGGGTATTATGTTCTTCCAGCCCAGCAGAAGTCCGGCAGCCGCCATGAGCTGCACATCACCGCCGCCCATAGCTCCGAACATCGCGAGTACAGCGAAAGGAACGGAAACTGCAACGGCACCGATAAGGTGATCATACCACGGCATATCGTTGGTGAACACCGACATGATAGTTGCCGCGACGCCAAGAGCTGCCACGACTATGCTGCATCCGTAAGGAATTTCCATACGGTCGATGTCTATGCCGCTTGCAACTACAAGCGCTCCGATCAGAACGAACGAGATCAGCAGGCTCAGCGAAAGTCCGAGTACGACTACCGAAAGCGTGAATGCTATCGCCGTCAGGGTCTCGACTATCCAGTAGCGTGGCGATATCCTCGACTTGCAGTAGCGGCACTTTCCGCCGAGGAATATGTAGCTGAATATCGGAACAAGATCGAGTGTACCGAGCTGATGTCCGCAGCTCATGCAGTGACTGCGGTTGTGGGTGCCGGAGATAGGCTCTTTCCGGGGCACACGGATTATGACTACATTCAGGAAGCTCCCGATCGCCGTCCCGAGTATAAAGGTCAGTATCAGAAATATGACCGTGTAGTAGGTCGGGAAGCGCGGGTCAAATATACTTATCATGATATACTCCTTTTAAAAATGTTCTTTAGCTTATTTTAGCACAAATTTCATACAATATCAACTGTTTTGCGATATTATTTCCGAAAAATTACCTGGGTGTCGTTTATGCCCGAAAAATATATAAATTCCCGCTTCGCACGGAACGGAAGGATACCGGGCGTGGGCGGTGAGCGGAGGTCTGCAAATGAAAAATATCCCGATAGGTCAGATACTGCTTGAAAGCGGTTACATCACCAAGCAGCATCTGGAGGACGCACTCGTCAAGCAGAAGGAGACCGGCAAAAAGCTCGGTGATATGCTGCTTGAGCTCGGCTATGTCTCCGAGACACAGCTTGCTCAGGCGCTTTCCCAGAGACTAAAGGTGCCGTTCATCGATCTGACGACTACAAAGATCGAACCGGAAGCTGTAAAGAAGATACCCGAGGCGGTCGCCAAGAAAAACTGCGTTATTGCGTATAAGATCAATAACGGCCGACTCTATGTAGCAACGAACGATCCTGTAAACTTCTACATATTTGAAGAGCTGAAGATCCAGACAGGAATGGAGATAAATGCTCAGCTCGCCACAAGGTCGTCCATAAATGAAGCGATAGGCCGTGTTTATTCGCAGGCTACCGTTACCAACGTTATGGGCGATATCGAAAAGGAATATGATGCCAACGCCGCTCTCATGGAGCAGCAGGACAACGGCTCCGAAGAACGTATAGATAACGCGCCGGTAGTTAAGCTCGTTAATACGATCATTGAGTCCGCTTATCGTGACAGAGCTTCCGATATCCATATCGAGCCCTTCAAGGACAGAACCCGCATACGTTACCGTATAGACGGTGAGTGCGTTGAGAAGATGGCAGTAAAGCCCGCCGTTCATTCCTCGCTCATCACACGTATCA
The DNA here is from genome assembly GCA_016282095.1 of Ruminiclostridium sp. Taxonomy (GTDB): domain Bacteria; phylum Bacillota; class Clostridia; order Oscillospirales; family Ruminococcaceae; genus Ruminiclostridium_E. The sequence continues at coordinate 19,810 of JAEEJW010000148.1, forward strand.
AAATTCTCGGCGGTATGAATATCGCCGAAAAGAGAATACCGCTGGACGGCCGTTCCAGTGCGGTCATCGACGGTGTTACGCAGGACCTTCGTATTTCGACCATACCGACCGTTTACGGAGAAAAGTGCGTTATCCGACTTCTTGCAACCGGTGACGAAAAGGCAAGAAAGATCACCGACCTCGGTATGACGGATTACAACTATGAGATGTTCAAGCAGATAATCCGCTGCCCCAACGGAGTTATGCTGGTTACAGGACCTACAGGTTCCGGTAAGTCCACGACTCTGTATGCAACTCTCGGTGAGCTTTCAAAGCCGAACGTAAACATCGTTACCGCAGAGGACCCTGTCGAAAAGAAGATCGACGGCGTAAACCAGTGCCAGATGAACGAAAAGGCAGGCATGACCTTCGCGGCCGCACTGCGTTCTATACTCCGTCAGGACCCGGATATAGTCATGGTCGGTGAGATCCGTGACGGTGAGACCGCCGATATCGCTATCAGAGCGGCTATCACAGGACACTTGGTGCTCTCGACACTGCATACGAACGATGCCGCTTCGACTATCCTGCGTCTCGTTGATATGGGCGTTGCGCCTTATATGGTGGCGACTTCGCTGATCGGCGTTATCGCACAGCGACTTGTAAAGCTGCTCTGTGAGGAATGCCGCGAAAAGATCCTGCTGACAGATCCCGCGGATCTGAAGCTCGTCGGAAAGACCTCACCGGTTGAGATCTACCAGCATCACATCGGCGGCTGCCGTGCCTGCCACAATACCGGTTTCAGGGGCAGAACCGCTATCCATGAGATCATCGTTTCCAACAACAGCATCAAAGAGCTTATCGCAGCCAATGCCACAGCCGAGCAGATCGGCATCAAGGCACGCGAGAACGGTACCAGACTTCTGCGTGACAACGTTACGGACATGGTGCTTGCAGGCAAGACCACAATGGACGAGCTCGTAAAGGCAACATATTCCGTATAATCGGCATGATCGTAGGATCAGAGAAACAATCCCGACTTTGATAAGTCATATTAAAATCAGGACAGGAGTAAAATTATGAGCAGCAACCTCACGATCGACATTAACCAGATACTTGACGAAGTAAGAGCTATGGGCGCGTCCGACCTTCATTTTACAGCAGGTCTGCCGCCAATCGTAAGACTTCACGGTAACATCAAGAAAGTCTCGGGCTATCCGGACTGCACCGAGCCGATCATCGTTAACGTAATAAACCAGATCACATCAATCAAGCATAAGCAGACCATTCAGAAGGGTCTTGACGCCGACTTCTCGTATGTATCGAACTCGGGTCACAGACACCGTGTCAACGTGTACAGACAGCGCGGCTACCACGCAGTTGCTATGCGTCTGCTCCGCAACGATATCCCGACGCTGAAAGATCTGTATCTGCCGGATATCCTCGGTGAATTCGCTCTCAAGCCCCGTGGACTCGTTCTCGTAACAGGTCCTACAGGTTCGGGTAAGTCCACCACACTTGCGGCTATGATCGACCATATCAACCGTCAGAAGAACTGCCACATCATCACTATCGAGGACCCGATCGAGTATCTGCACAACCACAAGCAGTCCATGCTCAACCAGCGTGAGATCGGCGTCGATGTAGACAGCTTCGCAGGCGCTCTCCGTGCAGCCCTCCGTGAGGACCCGGACGTTATCCTCGTCGGAGAGATGCGTGACTTTGAAACTATCAACGCAGCGGTTACTGCGGCTGAAACGGGACATCTCGTTCTTTCGACACTTCATACCACCGGTGCGGCTGATACCCTCGACCGTATCATAGACGTTTATCCGCCTCACTCCCAGGGTCAGATACGTTCCCAGCTCGCGAACTCCATGGTCGGCGTTGTTTCGCAGACACTCTGCGCTACCACGGACGGAAAGGGCCGTGTTGCGGCACTCGAGATCATGGCGGCAACAGACCCGATCAGAGCTATGATCCGTGAAGGTAAGATATTCCAGATCCCCAGCTCTATCGCAACAGGTCGTAAGGACGGAATGTTCTCTCTTGACCAGGACCTCGCAAGACTCGTCCGCAACGGTCGTATCTCCGACGAGCTTGCCCTCTCCAGATGCCAGGATCCTACCGAGTATAAGCGCTTCCTCACCATGGGCTGATCCGGCGCCTGTACGTTTTGTCGCTGACGCTCGAGCCTGGGGGAAAACTTTTGTGAACAAAAGTTTTCCCCCAGACCCCCTTTCAAAAAACTTTAATCACTTCGTTATTAAACTCGCTGTTTATCTGCTCCTTTTGGCAGTCAAAGGGAGCAGATATTTTTATGTTTGCAGTCTCTTTATGCTGACTGAGTCTGCAAGATTAAGCTGTCTGCCTTTACGAAAGTGTGAGAAAACAATCTCCATATAAAACAACACCGCCGCAGGTACGAAAGTACCTGCGGCGGTGCCGTTGAGATAGAGATATTTACTGAGAAGTGTGGCGTGAATCATGCTTTGGCAAGGATATCATAAACGAGCTTGAGTGCTGCGCCGCGGGAGAAAGCCTTCTTGGGAAGGAATTTGCCCGAGGAATTGCCCTTTATGAGACCTGCCGCATCGGAGATCGCGATATAGCCGACATATTTGCTGTCCTCGCTTACATCGCTGAAATTCGATTTGTAGATGCCCTTGAGTTCCGCAACGTCCTTGCCGAATCTGGATGTTACCATCAATACCGCTGCTGTCTGGCGGTTGAGCTTGGTATCTTCCTTGATATTAGCTATTGCGGTATTCTGGAGATCGATCCAGCCGATGCCCACATTGCTGATAAGAGCATTGAAATCGCCGGCTGTTATAGCTTCGTTCTCATTGAGTCTGCCGTTCTCGTCCATAAGGTAGATGCCGTACTTCGCGAGCTTTTCGGCATACTTCGCGTACTTGCTGCCTTCGAGGTCGGTGTATTCGCCCTTGGTGTTCTCTGTGAGCTCCGAACCGTCATAGTTGACGGGCTTTCCGGTAAGTGCATCAACGCAGAGTGTTCCGTTTGCCGAGTAAACAAGTGCGGAAACTATCTTCTTGGTATCGGTCTTGTACGCTACACGATATTTCAGCGAAATGCCGATCTTATCAAAGAATGCCTTATAAGCGTCGTCAGCCGACACTTTGTTTGTCGGGTCGGGATACTCTACATTTTCAAGATAGCTGCATCTGAAGTTGCTTACATAACCGTTATTGTTGACCGTGATGCTGTAGGATTCGTCGCGGCACTTTATGCCGTATGCTTCTCTGTTTGCGGAGAAGCTTACAGAAGTAGTGATAGGTGTGCCGATGCCGCGGCCGGTCCTGGGATCATATTCGAGGTATCTTTTGTTCGCGTAGGTTTGTTCGAGGGAAGCAAACTTTGTGAGCTTGTCACCCATGAGTTTCTTTGCCGCTGTATCTGCGATCTTCTTCGCCTTGCTTTCGGAAATGCTGGTGCCGTTGTCTCCGTCGTAGTTGTTGTACGAGAGAAGCTCGCCGGTCTCGGCATTGTAGCTGAAGCTGCCCCAGATGTAGTCGTTGTCGTCAATGTCCTTTTCATTTAAATAAGGAGTGAGGCTTTCGCCCGAGAGGTCATAGTAATCTTTGAGCTTAGCCTTGAAGGATACGTTTCTTACATAATAGCCGTTTCTTTCGTTGTAGCTGCAATTTTCCCACTCGATGTCGCAGTTCTCGGGAATTAGGAAGAAATCATACTCAGCCAGCTTGTCGAGAGCTGCACGCGCTGTTATCAGCTTGCTTTCGTCCTCGAGCTTCTTGATCTCCTCGGCAGTGAATGTGACTGCCTTGTTGGCACCGGAAGCCATGGTAGGGGCAGCGTTATCATAAGCCGCTTCCTCGGCCATATCATCATTGTCGCCGCGGTCGTAGCTGTCATAATCCTCGAAATTCGAGAGCTTACCGGTGAAGGCGTTTATCTGACCGGTGGAGTTCTGTGTATAGAGCAGGTGCGGGATGTATTCCTTCTTCTCCCAGTCGTAGGAAACGGTGTAGTATATATCACTGCCGAACAGGGACTTGTAGGCTTCCTCGGCTGCGCTCTGTGAGATAGCGCCTTCGGGATCCTTGAACGAAGCGCCGTTGGTCCAGTTGTAGGAATAGGATATAAGTTCACCGCTGTTCTTGTCAATGGTGACAGTACCGGTCTGACCTGTTACGGGAATGCCCTTGTACTCTCTGTGGAAATTTACATAAGCATAATTGCCGTACAGAGATATGTTCAGAGAGTCCTCGTCGATGACGGTTTTTTCTCTTATCGTGGGGTTGAGTTCATCGATGTACTTCTTTGCCGCCGCCATTATCTTAGCGTCGGACAGCTTTGCGAATGACGCCTCCCAGTTGCCGTTCTTATCGTATTTTGTGAATCTCGCGCTCTTGATGACGCTGCCGGTTATCTCAACTCTGATGTTAGAATATGTACCGTCCCTGAGCGTCGAATAGTCGGTATCATCGGGAAGTCTCCATGTAAACACATAGCGTTTGCTGTTGTTTTCGGAGCGGGTGGAGTAATCGAATTCACTGCACTCCTCCGGGATATCCATTCTTTCTTTTACATAAGTGAGCGCCTTTTTCATGGCTGCGTCCTCCTCCGCATAAGCGGTGATGCACATTGTCGGCACCGCGAGGGCTGCTGCGAGCAAAGCTGCTGTTGCCTTTTTAAACCTCATTTTTATTCCTCCTCATATTCTGATTGTCATTATAGTGCGAAAAGGCTGTCTTCAATTTCGCTTTCTATAATATAAAACGTGATACGGAGCAGAAAAGTGACAGAATTTTCTGAAAAAATACTCATTTTCCGAATATTTGTGCAAAATAGCCAATGCGAAGTGCTTTTTATTCGAGCCAGCCGGCATTATCGCCCATAGACGCGGCGAGAGATTCGACGGTCTGAATATTCGAGCAGTCGGTGGCATCCGCGGTCATTACCTTGCCGTCGATCATCACGAACAGTGTACCCTGCCTTATGGCGGTGCAGACGTAGGGGGACTTGGTCTCGTAGAGCATCAGTTCACCTGTCTGTCTGAGGCTGCTGCCGGAGAAGGTCACTATTCGCACGACTTCGGAGAAGCCGTCGAAATAAACCGTCGGCACAGCTATGATATCGCCGTTCTCGCTGACAGAGATGAAGGCCGGGTCTGTCTCCGCATCGCTGGCGAGGTATTTGAGATTGTCGGCGTCAGTCTTTTCATCAAGGCCGATGACTGTGGAAGCAGTCTCTTTCAGAGCGCCGCTGTAGCTGTACAGCGACAGTTTCAGACCTGTGCGGTCGCCGCTTTCGTCACATTCAGCCGCCAGTCCGGCAAGTCCGCTGCCTGCTGCGATAAGCTTTTCGCCGTAGAACGCCGATGTCGGTGCCGGAGTCGAAGCGGGTTCCTCGCCCGACATATCGAAGCCGTACAGCATTACCGATGAGCTGTTCTGTGCCGCGAGGACGTAAGCTGTCGAAGCATCCGATGCCCACGCCAGAGACTCGGGTTTTTCACCCTCAACGCCGGTGGTCGAGGCGTTGTCTCCCATGGCAGCGATGATTCCGCCGTTCCTGTCGGCGCCTATGAAGGCTTTGCCGTTCAGACAGTCGCCGGAGAACGCTTCTCCCGCGAATACCCGGGCGTTCTCGGCTTTGAGGTCAGCGGTGATATCCACCGCATAGGTTCTGTTGTTGTCCGCAGCGAGTATAGTGAGCCCACCGTCAGAGTTCACGAATGTGGCATTGCCGCCGTATATATCAAGCAGGCCTGTGCCGCCTATCTCGCCTATCACGGTGAAGCCCGCGAACTCGCTTCCCGCGAGCCTTACTATATCGACAGGAGCAGGAGCGTCAGCAGTTGAGCTGTGCGGAACGGCAGTGCCGTTCACCTGTGCATGGGTCACTATAACAGGCTTGCCGGCTACAATGCAGATATCCGCGAAAGTTCCGTCAAGAGAGTAGGGCTCGATCGCAAATCCGCCGTCGAATATGTCTGTCCAGACTTTGGCAGAGGCTGTGCCTGCGCCTGTCTGCGAAACGGCATAGATTACGCCGTCCAGGACTGTGAAGCCGAGGAACTCACTGCCTTCACGGGTTTTCAGTGTGACAGTCCCCAGTTCTACGGGCGCTGCCGGATCGAGGGATACCATTCTGACGGTACCCTCATTATAAATGTATGCTATGTTGGCGGTCTGGAGATATCTCTTTGTCAGTGTCGGAGTATAGGGCCTTGCCGAGGCGTTCATGTACTTTATATCATACGCTGCCGCAGGAACGTTCTCTCCTGCCGCAGTTATCTCGTCATAGGACGCGAAAGCAGCAAGTATGTCCTTGCTTTCGGTCGGCACAGTGACCGCAGGAGCCGCGATCTCTGTGGTCTGCGGCTCTGACGCCGCGGAGGCGGACACCGGAACTGCGGGATCGGCTGCGGGCTTGTCCTGTTTCGGAAGGAACTTCATTGCACAGGCTCCGCCGATCAGCAGCACGGCACAAACAGCGCAGAATATCATCTTGCCGTTATTTATGCCCTCGACATATTCATCGTCATCGACAAAATGCTCGTTGCCCTTGTAACGTTTGCGGGGTTCCTCGGGTTCAAAGGGTTCTTCCGGTTCTTCCCGTGCAGCCGGCATTGACGCGGAAACAGTCTCGCCGGGAGTGAAGGGCTGTTCTCCGGTTTCCGGAGTTTCAGGTTCAGCGGGAGCGGCAGGTTCTTCCTCATGCTTCTCACCGGATACCTCGAACTGTACCGTGTCGTGTATCTCTCCGGGGGTGAAGCGCATCGGAGCTTTTCTGGTCACGGGTACGTCGGGTTCCTGCACTGCCGGAGCTTCGGCCTCTGTTTCCCCGGTAACCGTTTCTTCAACGGTTTCGGTATTTTCGGCTATGATTTCTTCCGCATCGGGAGCGGTTTCTTCTTCGGCAGCTGCGGGTTCTTCGTCAGCGAAATGCACCACAAACGGCACAGAAGTATCTGTTTCTTCTTCGTATTCCTCCGCTTCCGTCGTGTCGGCTTCTTCCGCAGCCGGTTCGTTGTCGTCCTCGTCATCGGCGTAATGTACTTCAAAGGGCAGAACTTCTTCCTCCGCATCTTCGGAGACGATTTGTTCCGGCTCCGGAGTTTCCGCATCGTTTCCGTCGTCCTCATCGGCATAGTGGACCTCGAACGCAGGCATTTCCGGTTCTTCGTCATCTGCGAAGCGGCCGTCGGACGCGGATATCTCATCGGTTTCGTCGCTGTCAGCATCTTCTTCGTCGTCGGTTACGATATCATCGCTATCGTCGTCGATATGGAGATAGCTGTCTGTGAAATCGGGTATATATACGGGGCCTGTGTGCTCCTTGATCGTCAGCGGTACATCAGGCACGGACTCCGGCTTGTCCCCGACCTCAAATACAGGCGCGGAAACTCCTTCGGCGGACTGTTCCGGCTGTGCTGCTTTGTCGTTTTCCTCCGTGGCGGCAGATGTGAAAAGCTGTGTATCCGGAGTTTCCTTTCCTGCGCCGGTCCATATCGGAGCCTTTATGCCGTAGGTCGAAGAGGCGCTTTCATTCAGCCCCTCATTCTTATTATCGAGGCCTTCAAGTATCTGTGTCACCGACATATCGTAGCCGCGGTGATCCTCGGTGTACGAAAAATCGTCAAGTATCTGCGTAACGGAAAGAGAGGCATTCTTTTTCGCGGGTGTTTTCGCGTCAACGGACAATTCAGGCTTGCTGTCTGCGCGGAAATCTCCTGTGAAAACGGGCTTTTCGGGTTCTGCGGATCTGGTCGGTCCGGGCGTGGACATAACCGCGAACGGGTGTTCCTGCATATCGGAGCTGCCGAGTTTCGGGAACGGCATTTCGAGCTGCTGTGTGCTTGCAATTGAACCGGTATCCGGTCCGGGCTCCGGAGTCTTCTCGTCAGGCTCTGTTTGTTTGCTGCCGTGAAAAGCGGGTTTTGCCGGTGTTGATTCAAAACCGATATCACGAGCATAGATAGCGGCAAACGGATCTACCGCTTCTCCGGCGGCTTCGGTATCGGTTTTCAGCGCGATCTCGGCCGAACGGAAAATGTCGGACTCTCCCCGCTTATGAGGCATACCGCTTCTTGTTCCTATAATATCGCTCAGGCTTTCGGGTTCTTTTGAAAGCGCCGCTGTACGGCTGCGCCTTTCTTCTTTTGTATAAGTTCTGCGCGGTTCCGTCAGAGCGGGTGCTTCGGTCTTTTCCGGAACAAAGGGCTTCCGGGGCTCCGCAGCTGTGGTTTCAGGGAGGGGAGCGGGCTCCTCGTCCGGTATCCGAATTAACGGGCTGTATGCTTCAGGCGGTCTGGGCGGCTCGGTTCTTTCCGGAACGCCCACGGGTGCCGGAGCGGTGCTTTCGCTGTGCATTTCCTTTTCTATGGCGAGCTGGAGCTCGGACTTCTGCGGTTTATGTTCTTCGCGCAGACGCCTTCTGGCAGGGCGCTCTCTCGGAGTTCCGGAGAACAGGCCTGCGCGTTCATGGGCGGCTTCGATCTTTTCTTTCGCTTTCAGTATCTCACGGCGCTGCTTCACAGCCGTCAGCATCTTGTAGTAATCCGCTTCGGTCAGCGGCGATTCTTCAAGCAGCGTGATAAGGCGCTCCCTGGTAAGGTGCGGGTTCTTTTCGATCTCGCGGTAAGCGCTGTTGCTTATTCTCGTGTTTCCGATAAGGCGCAGGAATTCGCTGCCCTTCAGCTTCTCCGCAGAGACAACGGCTATGAATGTCTTTGCGTTCAGCGGCAGCGGCGAATTGCTTTCATCACCGTTTTCCGGGAACTCATCCATTGCCGATTCCTCATCAGGGACTGCTTTATCCGCTGCCGATTCGTCCGCGAAGACCTTTGCGGATCCGGCAGTTTCTTCCGTCTGTTCTGTGCCGGTTTCTTCGTGAGCGGATTCTTCTTCGGTGGTTTCTTCAATCTGCTCGGATTCGGATTTCTCGTTCTCCGGCTCTTCTTCGGCGGATTCTTCGTTCTCCGGCTTTTCTTCGGCAGTCTCTTCCACCGGTTCGGATTCGGTTTCCACGGTATCCGGTTCTTCGGTCACAAGCTCGGCTTCGGCAGCTTCCGCTTCCGGTTCGGGCTTTTCCTCTTCGGCGGCGGATTCGTCAAATCCCCTGTACCGGTCTTTCAGATCCTCCGGAGCGCGGTATGCCGCAGCTGCGGCAGTGAGCGGGGCATAATCGGGGCCGAGGCGGTTCATTGCGGAGTCCAGCTTGTCACCCACTGCATTTTCGGACATTCCTGTAAGCAGGGATATCTCGTGCTTGCCGTAGCCGAAAGAAGCGGATATGGCGAAAACCAGCCTCTCCACATCGGGGAGAGCCGATGTGACGCCGAATATGCCGGGGAGAGTTCTCGTCACGCCCGAAGCTTTGTATTCCTTAAGTGTGTCAACTATATTTTTTGTGAGTTCGTGGACGAGCCAGGATCTGAGGTGCTTTTCGTCCTTGATCTTCGAAATGCCGCGATAACCTTCCATAATTGCGGAAGAGACGGATTTTTTGGCCGCCGTGTCGCTTTTCAGCGAGATGAGGGCGGTGGTGTAAAGTTCGTCGGTGATATCAAGACACAGCGATTCATAAGCGGCTTTGCTGCCGTTTCTGGCTCTTTCGAGTTTTTCGGAAAATGTCAATTCTTCCCACTCCTTATTATATTACACTCATACCTATGTACGGAGTCTGTGCTCCGGGTCCGTATGAGGTATTCAGCGAACGGACGGATCTGGCTCCCCGCCGCCTGCTATACTATAATATTTTATTATACCATATATAAAAGAAAAATAAAAGAGTTTTTTGAAAAAACATGATATATTAACAAAATTTCCGCCAGCAAAAAGACCGGGAACATCTTCTGCTCCCGGTCTGCGTTATCTGTTGACTTACTTTACGACGATGTTGACCAGCTTCTTCGGAACTGCTATCTTCTTTACAATAGTCTTGCCGTCAAGAAGAGGCTTTACAGTCTCGTTTTCGAGGGCTGCTGCGATCATGGTGTCCTGATCGGCGTCAGCGGCGATGTTCATTTTCGCGCGCACCTTGCCGTTGATCTGGACTACGATCTCGATAGTCTCCTCAACGCAGAGAGCCTCGTCATAAGTTACCCAGCTCTGCTCGGAGAGTATTCCGCCGAACAGTGTGTTGTACATTTCCTCGGTGATGTGGGGAGCGAAAGGATTGAGCATAGTCAGCAGGGACTTCATCTCACCCTTTGTGATGCTGCCCTTGTCGCTTATCTGATTGAGCAGGGTCATCATAGCCGCTATCGCGGTGTTGAATTTCAGCTGCTCGATGTCCGCGGAGACCTTCTTGATCGTGCGGTGCATCGAAGCGGACAGCTCCTTGCTGTAGCCCTCGTCGTCGGTCATTATATCCTGCAGAGCCCAGATGCGCTCGAGGAAGCGCTTGCAGCCCTTCAGGCTGCTCTCGCTCCACGGAGCCGCCTGCTCGTAGTCGCCCATGAACAGAACGTAAACTCTCAGAACGTCCGCGCCGTACTCGTCGACAACATCGTTAGGGTCAACGACATTTCCGCGGGACTTGCTCATCTTGACTCCGTCGGGACCGAGGATAAGACCCTGTGCAGTTCTCTTTGCGTAGGGTTCATCTACCGGCACCGCTCCGATATCGTAGAGGAATCTGTGCCAGAAACGCGAGTAGATAAGGTGGCGGGTAACGTGCTCCATACCGCCGTTGTACCAGTCAACGGGCAGCCAGTATTTCAGAGCTTCCTGAGATGCGAGAGCCGTGTCGTTGTTCGGGTCGCAGTAGCGCAGGAAGTACCACGACGAACCTGCCCACTGGGGCATGGTGTCTGTTTCGCGCTTTGCGTCGCCGCCGCACTTCGGACACTTGCAGTTCACGAAGCTGTCTATCTTTGCCAGCGGGCTTTCGCCGTCCGAGCCGGGCTGGAAGTTCTCCACCGGCGGGAGTCTGAGCGGGAGTTCCTCATAAGGTACGGGCACCATGCCGCATTTCGGGCAGTGTACTATCGGGATAGGCTCGCCCCAGTATCTCTGACGGTTGAATGCCCAGTCCTTCATCTTGTACTGAACGCCGGCTTCGCCGACACCCTTCTTTTCGAGGACTGTCAGCACCTTGGCAATAGCGTCCTTCTTGTTGGTTATGCCGTTGAGTTCACCGGAGTTTACCATCTCGCCGTCGCCGGTGTAGGCTTCCTTGGAAATGTCTCCGCCCTTGATGACTTCGATGATCGGTATGCCGAATTTTGTCGCGAACTCATAGTCACGGGTGTCATGAGCCGGTACTGCCATGATAGCGCCGGTTCCGTAGCCCATCATTACATAGTCTGAAACATATATCGGTATCTCTGTGTCATTTACAGGGTTGATAGCTGTGAAACCGTCGATCTTTACGCCGGTCTTGTCCTTTACGAGCTGTGTACGCTCGAACTCGCTCTTCTTTGCGCACTCGTCCTTGTAAGCGTCCAGCTCGTCGATGTTCTTTATGCTGCCGCGGTACTTTTCGATGAGCGGATGCTCGGGAGCCATTACCATGAAGGTAACGCCGTAGAGCGTGTCGGGACGTGTGGTATAGATCTTCAGCTTTTCGCCGTTCTCCTTGATGGTGAATTCAACGAAAGCGCCGGTGGATTTGCCTATCCAGTTTTCCTGCTGGAGCTTGATGTTCGGCAGGAAGTCAACCTTTTCAAGACCCTGAAGGAGCTTGTCGGCATACTGGGTTATGTGAAGGTACCATACTTCCTTTTCCTTCTGTATGATATCGCTGTGGCATACGTCGCACTTGCCGCCCTGTGAATCCTCGTTGGAGAGAACGACCTTGCAGCTCGGGCAGTAGTTTACGAGAGTTCTGTCACGGAAAACAAGTCCGTTCTCGAACATCTTGAGGAATATCCACTGTGTCCACTTGTAGTAGCCCTCATCGGTGGTATCCACGACTCTCGACCAGTCAAAGGAAAATCCCACCTTGCGGAGCTGGCTTGTGAACTTGTGGATATTTCTGTCGGTAACGACACGAGGATGAACGCCGGTCTTTATCGCGGTGTTCTCGGTGGGCAGGCCGTAAGCGTCAAAGCCTATGGGGAACAGTACATTGTAACCTTCAAGTCTGCGCTTTCTGCTGACTACTTCGAGTCCGGAATAAGCCTTGATGTGGCCGACGTGCATTCCGGCGCCCGACGGATACGGGAATTCGACAAGAGCGTAGAACTTCGGCTTGCTGCTTCCGGTCTCTGCCTTGAAGCTCTCATGTTCATCCCAGTATTTCTGCCATTTGGGTTCTATTTCTTTAAAGTCGTATTTCATTTCTTTTGTTCCTTTCTTACGGGGGAGCTGCTGATTTTTACAGCCGGAATTACTTTCTTACGCCGAACTTATAAATAGTTGTGAAGTTGTATTCCTCGTCCTTTTTGAGTACGCAGCTCGGGAAATTGGGCTGATTGGGTGAGTCGGGGGCGTACTGGCTCTCAAGGCAGAGCGCGGTCTGTATCTTCATGACAGCGCCGTCCTTGCCTATCTCGCCGGAAAGGCCTATAGCGGTGTAGAACTGGATAGCGGGCTTATCGGTGGAAACGCGCATCTCTCTGCCGGTATTGGGGTCGTAAACAACGGCGGCTTCACGCATAACGTGGGGTTCGCCGAGCATGAAGTTGTGGTCATAGCCGATAAGGTCGCTCTGATCGAGGTCGCGGCAGATAGCCTTAGGCTGTCTGAAATCAAATATCGTGCCTTCAACGGGAGCTATTTCACCGGTAGGAATGAGCTTGCTGTCAACGGGAGTGTAGCTCTCGGCATTGATCTGTACGATCTGGCTCAGAACGGAGCCGGAGTGGATACCGCCGATATTGAAGTAAGCGTGGTTGGTAAGGTTGAGGATAGTGTCCTGATCGGACTTTGCGTTATATTCGAGCTTGAGTTCGTTGTCTTCTGTGAGGGTGTACTTGCAGGTCATCTTTACACTGCCGGGGAAGTTCTCTTCCTGGTCGGGGCTGAAATAACCGAAAGTAACGCTGTTGTCGCTTGTAGCGTCAACTGTCCATACTCTCTTGTTGTAGCCTACGATGCCGCCGTGGAGGCAGTTTGAGTTTTCATTGGCGCGGAGCTGTATTTCCTTGCCGTTCAGCGTAAATTTGCTGTCCGCGATACGGTTAGCGTATCTGCCTATGAGAGCGCCCTGGGAGGAAACGCCGTTAACATAGCCTTCGAGGTCGTCGTAGCCGAGGACTACGTCGTCCATTTTGCCGTCCTTATCGGGGACGATGATGCTTACTATCGCACCGCTGTAGTTTGTGAGCTTTACAGTCATTCCGCTGCTGTTTTTCAGCGTAAAGAGGAATACCTTGTAGCCGTCGTGCATACCGAATACTTCTTTTTCGATCATGTGAGTGTACCTGACCTTTCTTAAAATTTTCATATTGAACCGCTTCCGCGGCAAATTTACTTTTGTCTGTGTGAATAGATTTTATATGAGCAGAGCTTAACGGATCTGTAAGGCGAAGCGGCTGTCAGAAATGCCAGTAGAGGAACGGGGCGTTGGTGCTGTTGACGAGGAGCAGGGTGCTTACCAGCAGGATAGCGATGTTGCTTACCACTGTGGCCACGCCTATGGCGTTCTCGCCGGCATCGGACTTCTGGAGCTTTCTGCGGACAGCCGGGATAACGGGAGCGCTGAATACCGCGGCTGCCAGGATGAGGAACAGATTATTCATGAACGATATCTGCGTACCGATGTCTATGAACTGGTTGCCGTTGGCGCCGACGAGATTTCCGAAGAATGTCCCGAGAGCGGCAAGTCCGCCGGAGCTGTCGTCAAAGTAGAATATGCCGAAACCGATCACCATGACCAGCTTGCCGTAGATGTGCATTATGGGGGCGGGTATCTTTTTCAGGCGTTTCGCACCGATAAGGCGCTCGATGAAGATGAAAATTCCGAAATACATACCCCAGATTATATAATTCCAGCTCGCACCGTGCCAGAAGCCAGTGCAGAACCAGACGAGGAAGAGGCTGGCATACTGTCTGCGCTTTCCGAATATCGGAATATAGAGCAGATAGTCGCGGAAAAATGTTCCGAGGGAAATGTGCCAGCGCTGCCAGAACTCGGTGACATTTTTGGAAACGAAGGGATAAAGGAAGTTCTCGTCGAAGTGGAACCCGAATATCCTTCCAAGTCCTATCGCCATATCGGAGTAACCCGAGAAGTCATAATACACATACAGCGCGTAGAGAATTACCGCGTACCATGTTCCTGCCACGGACAGGGTGGTGAGGTCTGAACCGAAATACTTGTCCACGATGTCGATAAGTCCGTTGGCTATGATCACCTTCTTGCCGAATCCGTAGATGAAACGGGTTATTCCGACGCTTATGTCGTTGGCCGAAGAAGTGCGGTGGTCTATCTCATGTTCGATAACGCTGTACCTTACTATAGGTCCGGCGACAAGCTGCGGGAACAGGGAAACATAAAGCAGGAATTTATAGAAGCTTTTCTGAACTTCTACCTTGCCCCAGTAGCAATCCATGATATAAGAGATTATCTGGAAGGTATAGAAACTTATGCCAATCGGCAGTACGATATTCGTAAGGGGTATCTGAGTGCCGAGCGCGTTGTTGATATTCGTGATGAAAAAATCGGTGTATTTGAATACGAACAGCATACCCAGACTGAACACCAGCGATATCGCTACCCATAGTTTTGCGCGCGGGGTATCTTTGTCTTTCCCGATGAGCAACCCCATGAAGTAATTGACCGATATACTTGCCAGCAGGAGCACCAGCCATTCCGGCCGGCTCCATGCGTAGAAGATGAGCGAGAATGAGATCAGTACGATATTTCTGTATATTGTGCGTTTGCTTATAAAATAGATAGGAATAAGTGCAGCAAGAAATATATAAACAAACAGCAGGTCGGTAAATTTCATTTTTCTTTCTTGTCTCCGCCTTTTCTTTTGCGCCGACCGCCGAGCGGACGACATTAGTATATTTATTATACATTATTATGGTACTATTTTCAACTGTTTTCGGAAATTTTTTGAAA